>JAKSMF010000075.1 GCA_024400775.1 Bacteroidales bacterium
AAAGGTGCTGACACTCAATGACTACCGCAACTCCCAGCGGATGCAGCACCTCTTCCAGACAGTCTTTGATTTGGGTGGTGAGGCGCTCTTGCAGCTGCAGACGGCGCGCGAAAGCCTCCACCACACGCGGAATCTTGCTTAGGCCAACTATGGTGCCGTTCGGGATGTAACCGACGTGAGCCTTGCCGAAAAACGGCAGCATGTGATGCTCGCACATGGAGTAGATTTCAATGTCTTTTACGACAACGATTTGTCTGTAATCCTCTTTGAACAAGGCACTTTCCAAAATGGCTTTCGGATCAAGTTCGTAACCGTGGGTGAGGAATTTCATTGATTTGGCGGCACGCATCGGGGTCTTAATCAGTCCTTCGCGTTCCGGATCTTCATGAATGTTGGTGAGAATCCCGCGGTATAAACCGGCAAGTTTTTTTAATTCTCGTTCGTTATATTTTTCTATTTTTTCGTAAGAAGGCATAATCTTATTATTCGTTCATGAGCATAAGGAACTCTTCGTTGGTCTTCGTCCCCTGCATTTTATCTTTGACAAATTCCATGGCCTCGATGGTGGTCATATCAGCGAGGTGGCTACGCAGCAACCAAACGCGCTGGATGGTTGCCTGTGGCTGCAACAGGTCGTCGCGGCGCGTGCTGGAAGATACGATATCGACGGCCGGGAACACACGCTTGTTCGACAATTTGCGGTCGAGTTGCAGTTCCATGTTGCCCGTTCCCTTGAACTCTTCAAAAATGACCTCATCCATACGTGAACCCGTATCAATCAATGCGGTGGCGATGATGGTGAGCGAACCGCCATCCTCAATGTTACGGGCAGCGCCGAAGAAGCGCTTCGGTTTCTGCAAGGCGTTGGCTTCGACACCGCCTGACAGCACCTTGCCGGATGCCGGTGAAACGGTGTTGTATGCACGTGCCAGACGGGTGATGGAGTCCAGCAAAATACAGACGTCGCGACCGCATTCCACCATACGTTTTGCCTTCTCCAACACGATGTTGGCGATTTTCACATGGCGGTCGGCGGGCTCGTCGAAGGTGGAAGAGATGACTTCCGCATTCACGCTGCGCTGCATGTCGGTAACTTCTTCCGGACGCTCGTCAATGAGCAGAATGATTAAGTATATTTCGGGATGATTATAGGCAATCGCATTTGCTACCTCTTTGAGCAACACGGTTTTACCAGTTTTGGGCTGTGCCACAATCAGACCGCGCTGCCCTTTGCCGATGGGGGCAAACATATCGATGACGCGAGTGGAGACGTTATCGCCAGGATGACCTGTGAGTTTGATCTTTTCGTCCGGGAATTTCGGTGTCAGGTAGTCGAACGGGATTCTGTCGCGAACAGCTTCGGGCGGCAGGCCGTTGATTTTATCGACCTTGACGAGCGGGAAGTATTTTTCGCCATCGCGGGGCGGACGAATCTGGCCCATAACGGTGTCGCCGTTCTTCAAGCCGAATAGTTTGATTTGGGAGGCGGAAACGTAGATGTCGTCGGGTGAGTTGAGGTAGTTATAGTCGGATGAGCGGAGGAAGCCGCAGGTGTCGTTGGTCGTTTCCAGCACACCTTCAGCGGTGACGCAGCCCTCGTACTGGGTGTTGGCGACGTATTCCCACTGAGCCTGTGCGGCGCGCACCGTCGCATCCACATTGTCATTCGGTCGGTTGTTTTTATGGTTGTTCTTTTTATGATTTTTCCGATTCAGCTGCTGTCCGTCCGTATTATTCTGATTACCAATACTTTCGTTTTCCGTCACCGGAGCCACGGGCGTTTCGGGAGCGTCCGGTGTTTCAGAAGGTTCGTTATTTACTTGGTTCGCGTCTTCGGCAGACATTTGAAACAGCACGTCTTCTACCGACTTTTTCTGAGGAGTTTCCTCCACTTTTTCTTCAGCGACGGGGGCGAAGGTGTGGTCATCGAGCACCATGTCGTTGATACGTTCCAGATCCAGCTGAACGTCAGGCGCTTGCTGTGCCTTCTTGCTTTTGCGACCGCGTTTGGGCTTGCTGACGGGTGGTTCGATAGGTTCGGCGCTGGCACGTAGTTCCATCTCCTGTATCCGGTCGATTTCGTTGACCAGATGTTGTTCCGGCGACTCAAGCTGCACTTCCAACGGTATGTTGAAATCGGAAACTTTCGGTTCATTTTTCGCCTCAGGGACGGTGTGCATGAACTTGTATTCCTCGGCCTCTGCAGTCGGAAAATCGAACTCGCTTTCTGCGGTCGGCGCCACGCTCATGGTCGGCAGCTGCGCTTCGGCCTGATTCTTGTCCATCTTTGCAACCTCTTCGGCAACAGAAACTAATTTGCTAACTTTCTTTTGATTAGATGTAGCGACAGCAGCCTTGTCCGCGACAATGCGTCGTCTTCTGGGCTTTTTCTCTTCGGAATCAATCATAAAAAAACAATAAGATAAATGGGAGTATTTTTTAACGAAATGAAATACGTTGGAAAGCGATTACCTGAATTGGAAATCGGTTGCAAAAATACAATCTTTTTCAATAATAGCAAGACTTTTCAAAAAAAATTAATAAAAAAGGCAGACACGTAAAAAACGGTCTGCCTTTTTATGAAAAATTAAAAAGATTTTACATGGAAGCAGCTTGGCAAGCAGTAACGGCGACGGTGCTGACGATGTCTTCAACGGAGCATCCGCGGGAGAGGTCGTTAATCGGAGCAGCCATACCCTGCATAACGGGTCCGATGGCTTCTGCGCCAGCGAAGCGCTGAACGAGTTTGTAAGCGATGTTACCGGTTTCCAAAGAGGGGAATACCAGCACGTTGGCTTTGCCAGCAACGGGGCTGCCGGGAGCTTTGCTTGCGCCGACTGACGGGATGATAGCGGCATCAGCCTGCATTTCACCGTCGATGATGAGATTCGGATCCATCTCTTTGGCGATGCGAGTGGCGTTGACGACGCGGTCAACGAGTTCGTGTTTGGCAGAACCTTTGGTGGAGAAACTCAGCATGGCAACGCGCGGTTCGTCAATGCAAGCAATGTTCTTGGCAGTCTTGGCGGTAACCACGGCAATCTGAGCGAGTTTGTTCTCGTCGGTGTTCGGGTCGGCAGCGCAGTCGGCAAAAACCATAACGCCATCCTGGCCCCATTTCTTATCCTGGAAAACCATAATGAAAGCGCCGGAAACCACGGAAATGCCGGGGAGGGTCTTCACAATCTGGAAGGCCGGACGCAGTACGTTGCCGGTAGAGTTCTGTGCGCCAGCGACTTCGCCGTCAACTTCTTTATTCTTAATCAACAGAGTGGCCAGGTAAAGCGGATCCTGAACGAGTTTCATAGCTTCTTCCATCTGCATGCCTTTGCTCTTGCGGATTTCGCACAGCATTTCGGCGTAGAAAGTCTGTTTCGGGTTGTTCTTCGGGTCGATGATTTCGGCCATACCGATGTTCTTCAAACCGAATTCGGCAGCTTTCTTGTTGATGGTGTCGGGATTGCCCAAAAGGACGATCTTAGCGATGCCTTCGCTCATGATTCTGTCAGCAGCTTTGAGGGTTCTGTCCTCTTCGCCTTCAGCTAAAACGATGCGTTTGCCATACTTTTTGGCGTTTTCTTTGATTTGATCAATAATGTTCATATTGCTATATTTTGTTTAATGAATTGTTCGCTTTTTTCAAGCGGCAAAATTACAATTTAATTGGCAAATAAAATTCAGCGCAGGGAAATTATTTTTTGAGCAAAAAGCTTTTTTTTATTGAAAAGTGAAAATCGCAAATCTGTTCGCTCAACTTTCACATACCGATTTTTTGTTATGATAAAGACGAAGGGCGGAGGCTTGATGTCAAATTTCCACTTGCCGTTGCGGCGGTGAAACCACTTCCTGCTCTTTTGTTTTTTTTCGTACTTTTGCACCCCTAAAAATGAATTGAAATGAAGAGCATTATTGAAGCCGAAAACGAGATTATCGAAGAGTTCGAACTGTTTGATGACTGGATGGATAAATACAACTATATCATTGAGTTAGGTAAAAGTTTACCGCTCATTGACCCACAATACAAAGACGATGCCCACCTCATTCCGGGCTGTCAGTCGCAGGTATGGCTGCATGCGGAATTCAACGACGGCCGTTTGATTTTCCGTGCCGACAGCGACGCCATCATCACCAAAGGCATCATCAACCTGCTCATCCGCGTGCTTTCGGGGCACACCCCGCAGGAAATCGCCGACTGCCCGTTAGACTACATCGACAAAATCGGCATCAAAGAGCATCTCTCCCCCACCCGCTCCAACGGCCTTCTCTCTATGATTCAGCAAATTAAAGGCTACGCCGCCAACGCCCTCAAATAATCCACCTCCATTCCGACGGAGCACGATGCCACACAACACTCATCCAATCTTGACACAACCCTAACAAAATTCCATCCTTGATATCAATAAACAAACTATCGGTTAACTTCACGGGCGACTTCCTTTTCAAGGATGTCTCGTTCGTCGTGGGCGACAAAGACCGCATCGGGCTGGTAGGCCGAAACGGCGCGGGCAAATCAACGTTGCTCAAGATTCTGCACAAAATACAAGAACCCGAATCCGGCGAAATCACCATCACGGCAGGCCACCGTACGGGCTATCTGCCGCAGGAACTGCACGGCAAATACGAGTCCACCATCTGGGACGAAACCATGTCGGCGTTCGTCGAACAACGCCAATTGGAGAACCGCATTAACAGCATCACGCAGTCGCTGTCCGACAGAACCGACTACGAATCTGATAGTTACATACATTTGGCGCAACAATTGTCGGACCTTACCGACCGTTTTCACCAGTTGGGCGGAGCCACGATGGAAGGCGATGCAGAAAAGGTGCTCGTCGGCTTGGGCTTTCGCAAAAGCGACTTTCCGCGCCCGATGAAAGAGTTCAGCAACGGCTGGCAGATGCGCGTCTCGCTGGCGAAAATCCTATTGCAGAACCCGGAAATCATCCTCCTCGACGAGCCCACCAACCACCTCGACATCGAATCCATCCAGTGGCTGGAAGACTACCTCGCCAACTACGACGGCGCCCTCATCCTCGTATCGCACGACCGCGCCTTCCTTGATCGCGTCACCAACCGCACCGTCGAAATCACCTTTGGAAACATCCAAGACTACAAATGCAGTTATTCCGAATATGTGCAACAACGTCTGGAACGTGTTGAAGCACAACAAAATGCATTTGAAAACCAGCAAAAGGAGATCGCCCAAATCGAGAAGTTCATCGAGCGATTTCGCTACAAGGCCACGAAAGCAAAACAGGTACAGAGCCGCATCAAGTTGTTGGACAAAATGGACAAAATCGAGGTGGAGGACATTGACAATTCGCACATTTCGTTTCGTTTTCCGCCGGCACCGCATTCAGGTCGCGTTACCGTTGAAACAGAGCATCTTACACTCGGATATGGTGATTTGGAAGTCTTAAAAGATGTTGATTTTCACTTGGAAAGAGGTGAAAAAATCGCCTTTGTCGGCCGCAACGGAGAAGGCAAATCCACCATGGTCAAGGCCATCGTGGGCGAACTCGCGCCGCAGAAAGGCGAAATCAAGCTGGGACATCAGGTCGTCATCGGCTACTACGCTCAGAATCAGGCGTTAATGCTCAATCCGAACAAAACGGTTTTTGAAACCATCGACGAGGTGGCAGTGGGCGACATCCGTCCGAAAATCCGCACCATCCTCGGCAGCTTCCTTTTCAGCACCGAAGATACGGAGAAGAAAGTGTCGGTATTGTCGGGTGGCGAAAAGTCACGACTGGCGTTGGCGAAACTGCTGTTGTCACCGTTCAACCTACTCATCCTCGACGAGCCGACCAACCACCTTGACATGCAGTCGAAAGATGTGCTGAAAAATGCGCTTTTGCAATACGAAGGCAGCATGATTTTGGTTTCCCACGACCGTGATTTTCTGCAGGGATTGAGCAGTAAAGTGGTTGAATTTCGCGACCAACAAATCAAGACCTACTTAGGCGATGTTTACGATTTCTTGGAAAAGAAGAAAATCGACTCCTTCAACGCGCTACAAGCCGCTGGCACAAAGGCAAATAGCGAAGGCGCGCCCGTGAAGGCGAGCAGCAATAAAGAGCAATACGAACAGAAAAAGGCGGCCGATGCGGCAGAACGCAAGCGCAACAACAAGGCCAAAAAGTTGGAAGAAGAAATCGCCGAACTCACGAACCAAAAACTTGAAATCGAAGGCAAACTCGCTCAGCCAGAGCAGTATGCGGAGCAAATCGCTTCCGGCGAACTCTACGCCGAATACCAGCGCCTGCAAAAACTTATCGAAGACAAAGAGTGGGAATGGCTGGAAGTGAACGGATAAGCGAAAGCAGGAGACAGGAAGTAGAAAGCAGGAAGTAGGAAGTAGAAGGCAGGAAGTAGGGCCTTTGACCTTTTATTGGGATCAATTGCGAACTGACAGAGTTTGGGTAAAATTCAAGTTTTGCCGGCCGTTTTTTCTTGCTGTAATGGAGACTTGAGACTTTTGACTTACGACTTTTCAAGTCGGAATTGGAAATATGATGGCAAACCCATTCATTCTCGTTGTTCTCATTGTTCTCGTCGTTCTCGTTCCTCTGTCACAAGTCTAAAGGCCTAAGTCTGTTATAATTATTTTGTTAACTTGCGGAACTTGAATTAATAATCACAGCGCTGCGTTTATTATACTTTTTGCGGAGTACGCAGTCTATTGGTTTTTCTTGGCGCGCGGCGCATTACGACAACATTCTTAATTTATTAGTATCTTTGCAGCCAATATTTGATTTTGTATATAAAAGAAATTATTATGAATAAAATCCGGACCCTGATTTTGTCGCTGGCGTTGTGTTTTTGCGCCGGGGCAACTTACGCACAGCACACACCGCAACAGATGGCCATACTCCAAAAAGACTTACATTTTTTGTGCGAAGACCGCGACGGAGATGTCGCTTTCGACACCGCATACAACCGATTGAACCAATACATTGCCGCCTGCGACGCGCTGATTGCGAAAGCCAGCACGCCCGAACTGTTGGCGGAGCGCGCCGTGTGGAAAGCCACGTTGGCAGAAGTAGAAGCCACGTACGCACAAGCGACGCGATGGCGTATTGCGCAACGCACCGCCACGGCACAAAAACGCGACAACGATCCGAAGACTTGGAGCACCCACGATTTCGCCACCGCGATTCTGCATAACTTCGAGCAGGCGCTCGCCGATGCACAATCTTCTAAAATGCCCATCAACAACTACACCTGTCTGATTAACGACACGGACAAGGATACTGCTTGGATGCCAACGCTTTACGACTTCATCGCCTGCCGTTTTGCTGCATATCTTGAAGGCGACCCCATCACGGTTACCGCGCCCGCGACGCCTTTCAACCCGAATCAAGAGACATTCTTTACCGAAGATTTCTTTACGATGCCGCTGACGACCGCCGACACGCTGAATCCGCACTACCGCTACTTCAAACTGGTACAGCAGTGGGACGCTTTCCATCGCGACGACGCCGACCAGTCCGCACGCCTACACCTCCGACTTTTCTTCTATGAAAAACTTTTTGCTTTGAAGGGACGCCAATCGCTCAATTCTGAGAGCTATAGCAAATTATGTATTAACACTTTAAAAGAAAATTGGGAAAAATTCAAAAACACCGACGGTTCTGAATATCTTGCGCAGAGATTGGGATATTACTACTCAATGGCATCACGCAACGACAACGCAGACCTTTATCCGGAAGCCCTGCGCTGGTACGAAATCGCCTTGAACAACTCGCACGACAAAGAGCTTTCCGACAACTGCGAAGAAGCCATCGAAGAGATCAAACGCCCCCGATTTTCCTTTGATGCGCCAGATATCTGTTACCCCGAAAAACAACTCATCCGCCTCACCTCCCGCAATTGCGATATACTCTATCTTTACGTCGTCAAAGCCCCTGACTTTGGTCTGCAAAAGAAATCCACCATCAATTTCAATCCGCTTCATTCCGAAGTTATTCACGTAAAAACCAATCATTTATATCAAAATGACACCAGTTTGTACGTTTTACCAGAATTAAATCTGGGGAATTATGCGATTGTGGTTTCAGAGAAGCGCATCAGAGACAACAAGATGACTTTAGAGCAATTTTGCAAACACAGCTATCGCACTATGCTCGTCACCCGACTGAATTTCACTTACGAGATTACGGACAAAAATATCGAAGTTTGGGTTACGGACCGCAACGACGGCACCCCGATGGCAAATGTGAGCGTGGTGGCAACGCATTATTATTACAGTTCGCATTCGAGCAAGGATGAAATCTACGGACAACGCAAAGCCACCACCGACAGACAAGGCCACTCACTCTTGGAGCAACCGGTTATTTCAGAAAAGAACAAGCGCAACGGATACTACATATTGAAAATTACGCAGGGCAATGACGAAATCTCCGAAAGATGCGGTTTGCCATACAACTACACTTCCAAGCCATATTGTAAAGCTTCCACCTACCCCGACCGCAACATTTACCGTCCGGGGCAGACCGTTTACTGGAAGAGTATCTTAGTGATGGAAAGCGAGTTAGATGACCAAATTTTGTCCGACAAAACGGTCGTTGTCTCCTTGCACGACGCCAATTGGCAGATGGTGACCCGCGACACGCTGCGCACCAACGAGTTCGGTAGCGTGGCGGGCGAATTCAAACTGCCGCAAGACGGCGCACTCGGACAGTACCATATTGAAATTGTAGCGGGAGGACCGCACTACAGCACCTTTTTCCGCGTTGAGGAGTACAAGCGGCCCACCTTTGAGGCGACCATTGACGCGCCCAAAGAGACCTATCGTGCCGGACAAACGGTGAAGATTTCAGGTCAGGCCAACGCATTTGCCGGCTATCCCGTGCAGAGCGCCACCGTCGCCTACCACGTCACACGCGAAATGTATTTTCCCTTCCGCTGTTACGGGTGGTGGCACAATCCTTATACTTCCAATGAAAGCACCGAAATCGCCGAAGGAGCGTGCCAAACCGACGATGAAGGTCGTTTCTCCTTCGATTTCAAGGCATTAGACGTTCCCGACGCCAAACAATTTTGGCCGGTCTATCGCTACACCATCACTGCCACGGTGACGGATATGAGCGGCGAGACGCACGAAACCACCACTTCACTACAGGTGGGCGTGAAGTCGCTGCGCTTCGACATCACGCTGCCCGAATGGCTGCTCACCGAAAGCGACAAACTGAAATTCCCGCTCAGGACCGTGAATATGAGCGGCGAAGCGCAGCCGGCGGAAGTCTCCTACCGCGTGGTGCGACTGCAGATGCCCGAACATTATCTGACCAGAGCACCTTATTCGCTCGGTCAGGCGACACCCGAAATCGAGCAACAATTCCCGCAATACGCCTTCCACGGCGAAGAGTATTACGCCAATTGGTCCGAACTTTCGACCGTTACATCAGGCAAAATAAGCACCAACGACACCTCCGTGCTTTCGCTGAACGCACTCAAAAACGCCCCCTCCGGCGCTTACAAACTTCTGCTGACGACGACGGATGCGTTTGGCGAAGAGGTTACCGAAGAGTTCTTCTTCTATATGTCGCCCAACAACCAGAAATATTTTCCGCTGTTTCTACCCTTGCGGGTAATGGCAGACAAAGACGAGGTTGAAGTCGGCAGCGACGTCTCCTTCACCGTCGGTTCCTACCTGGATCACGCGCACGTGCTGGTCCGCATCTTTTCCAACGACAGTCTGCTTGAACAAAAATGGATTGAGTTGAACCGCAACCATCCGACGCAGACGCTGACCGTTCGCAATTGCCAAAACCGCGGCGAAGTGCGCTGTTACGCTTATACCGGTTACCGTGGACAAATAGAGGTACGTTCGGCCACCACCAAAATCCCTTTTTCAAACAAAAAGGTACAGACGGAGTTCATCACCTTCCGCGACAACCTCCAACCCGGCGAAAAAACAAGCGTGAAAATCCGCTTTAGCGACGAATTCAAAGCTCCGTTGAAGCGTGCCGAACTGCTTTGCTCAATGTACGACGCCTCGCTCGACGCCATCTCATACGGCCACAATTTCTCAATGCGTTTGAATAACACGAATCACAAGACTGGTTCTTCACTTAATGAATACTTCTATTATTCCGGACACTCCAACACCAGCAGTATAACATTTTGGCTATCAAATATTTTCAAAACAATTCCCACGTGGGAACACGACATTTTATCCATCGGCTACGGTTATGGCAGAGCCAATGGCGGAAGTTATAGACTGACCTTTTCAGCAGAGGCAGCCAATGCAGACTACGAAGCAGACGCCTTTGTAGAAGAGGTCGTCTATGATGCTGCACCCACCGCCAATGGTGTAAAATCCGCTGCAAAACAACAAGCGAATGGCGCTATTCGGATGGCAGGAAGAGCAATAACAACGAAGAGCGAGCCGACGGTCACGCCGCGCACGAACTTTGCCGAAACCGCCTTCTTTTATCCTTTTTTAACAACGAATGAAAATGGCGAAATCGAGATGGAGTTCACCTTGCCGGAGTCGCTGACGGAGTGGAAGATGCTCGGTTTGGCGCACACGCAAGACCTGCGCGTCGGGACGTTCGAGAAGTTGCTGCACACGACGAAAACGTTGATGGTGGTACCGAATGCACCGCGCTTCGTTTACGAAAACGACGAGCTCAACTTCAGCGCCAAGATCGTCAACTCCGAAGCCACTGCGTTGCACGGCTTTGCCGAATTAAAACTTTTTAACGCAATGAATGGTGAAGAAATTCTGGTGCAGCGCAGCGAACTCTCGCTGACGGGCAACAGCACCAAAGCGGTCTCCTTCGCGGTTAAGGTGCCGATGGGCGTCACCGCCATCACCTACCGCGTTTCTGCGCAGGCGCACGACGACGAAGCCAGCTACTCCGACGGCGAAGAAAACACGATTCCCGTACTGTCGCGCCGTTGCATCGTGACCGAAAGCGTGCCGCTGTTCATCACCCACAAAGGCAGCCAGACCTTTTCGTTAGACCGCCTCCGCAGAAACAACAATTCTCTCATTTCATGTCGCTTACAGTTTACGCCAACACCGCAGTGGAATGTGGTTACCGCTCTCCCCTACCTTACTCAATATCCGTACGATTGCAACGAACAGGTTTTCAGCAAATTATATGCAAATTCCGTCTCATCATACATCGTTCGCACCCACCCCAAATTAGAGCAACTGTTGAACGACTGCAAGACAAACCATCCCGAAGCGCTACAATCGAAACTCCGTCAGAGCCAAGATCTTATGCAGATTTTACTGACCGAAACGCCCTGGACAAGCGGCAGG
>JAKSMF010000076.1 GCA_024400775.1 Bacteroidales bacterium
ACGCTTCCGTTCCTCTCGGCAAGGGTGCAGAAGACAATGAAGTTGTCTATCAAGAAGGCGATGCCACTCCGATGGACGCTAATTGCTTGCCTCATTGGGAGTTGGTTAAGAAATACGACATCATTGATTTCGAACTTGGCGTCAAAATCACAGGGGCTGGTTTCCCGGTTTACAAAGGCAAAGGCGCCAAGATGCAGCGCGCGCTCATCAACTTCTTCCTGAACAGCGCTACCGAAGCCGGCTACACCGAAATCCAACCGCCGTACATGGTCAACGAAGCATCCGCTTACGCCACCGGCCAGCTGCCAGACAAAGAAGGTCAGATGTACCATGCTACCGTTGACAACTTCTACCTCATCCCGACCGCAGAAGTTCCTGTCACCAACATTTACCGCGACGTGATTTTGAAAGAAGGTGATTTCCCGTTGAAAAACTGCGCTTATTCCGCATGTTTCCGTCGCGAAGCCGGCTCCTACGGCAAAGACGTGCGCGGACTGAACCGTCTGCACCAGTTCGACAAAGTGGAAATCGTCCAGGTTCAGCATCCTGACAAATCATACGAAACGCTCGAACAGATGAAACAATACGGCATGTCATTGCTGCAACGCCTCGGGCTGCCGTTCCGCGTGCTCCGTCTTTGCGGTGGCGACATCAGCTTCACTTCCGCCCTGACTTACGACCTGGAGGTTTTCTCAAAAGCCCAGCAGCGTTGGTTGGAAGTCAGCTCCATCTCCAACTTTGAAAGCTACCAGGCCAACCGCCTGCACCTGCGTTTCAAAGACAGCGACGGCAAGATGCGCCTGGCACACACCCTCAATGGAAGCGCCCTCGCCCTCCCGCGCGTCATGGCCGCATTGATTGAAAACAACCAAACTCCCGACGGCATCATCGTTCCCGAAGTGCTCCGTCCGTTCACCGGTTTCGATATTATCTGCTAATGAAGAAGTTACTGACTTTTTTACTACTTCTTTTCACCATCTTTTGGACAACGGCGCAAAACCAGCGTTCCCAAGAGGAGCAGCTGGGCATTCAGTATTTTCAAAACGGAGAATACGAAAAGGCAGCGCCTATGTTCGAAAAGGTGTATAACGCCAATCCTAATTCATACATTTATTATTATTATTACCAAACACTACTCCAATTAGGAAACTTAAAAGAAGCGGAAAAAGTCGTAAAGAAGCAGCAGAAAAGGTCACCCAACACCCAGCGATACAAAATCGACTTGGGATTCATCTACGAAAGCGCCGGCGAACAAGACAAGGCCGACGTGGTTTATAACAATGCCATCAAAGAGCTTCCCGCACAGGAAAATACGGTGCGGGAACTCTACAACGCCTTTATCGCCAAAAAACAGTATTCATACGCCATCACCACAATCGAACGTGGAAGGAAGTTATTGAATAACAATCAGTTATTTGTAACCGAAATGACCAACATCTACATTCAGACCAATCGCAGCGATATGGTGGTGCAGGAAGCGTTGAATTTGGTGAGCGACGGCGGACAAGGCCGCATTCCGGAAGTACAGCGCATTATTCAGAATTTGCTCTCTTCGGATGAAGACAAGCAGAAGTTCACGACGGTACAGTCCGTTTTGCAGCGTTCAACGCAGGAAAACCCAAGCAACATCGCTTACGAGATTCTATTGCAGTGGGTTTATCAGTTGGACAAAAATTACGATGACGCGCTTTTGTTGGCCAAAGCCATCGACCGCAAGTTGAAGGGCGACGGGCAGCGTGTATTCGCGCTGGCAAACGAGGCCAGCAACAACAAGGCGTTTGATGCTGCCATCGAAGCACTGAACCACATTATTTCCAAAGGAGAAGAAAACACATACTATACGAAAGCCAAATTTAAGATTTTGGACGTAAAGTATGAAAAATTGTCTTCCATTTCCCCCATTGACAAGACGGCCGCCAGCGCGTTGGATGTTGAATTCGCCAACCTGCTGAATGAGTATGGTTTACACGAAGGAACCGCCGAATGGGTACGCAAATATGCACACCTGCTGGCATTTTATGTCGATAAATCCGACAAGGCAAAAGAGTTGCTGAACCAAGCCATCGCCACCGCCAACCGCGATGTGAAGGAACGCTCGCAATACAAAGTGGATTTGGCTGATATTGAATTATATATGGGCGATATTTGGGAAGCATCACTACTCTATTCGCAAGTAGATAAAGACCTTCCCACCGACCTCATCGGGCAAACGGCAAAATTCAAAAACGCAAAACTTTCGTTCTATATCGGGGAATTTGAGTGGGCGAAAAGCCAATTAGACGTTCTGCGCGCCGCCACCTCCAAACTCATTGCCAACGATGCCATGTATTTCTCACTGTTAATCAACGATAACGAAGAGGAATCGGAAGACGACTTCGGTCTGTTTGCGGACACAAACGAAAACAACCAGCCACTGCGCTACTACGCCAAAGCCGACTTTCTGATGTTCCAAAACAAAGACGACGAGGCCGACCGCATGCTTGATTCAGTGCTGATGGTTGACCCGTACGGCAAGTTGGCCGACGACGTCTATTATCAGAAGGCGAAAATCGCCATCAAAAAGCAGGATTTCCTTGGTGCAGAACAACTTCTGAACAAAATCATCACCACATATTCGTATGACCTTCTGGGCGATGACGCCACCTATCTGACCGCTCAGGTGTATGACTTCTACCTCAAAGACAGCGGCAAGGCGATGGAATTTTATCAGAAAGTAATAAAAGACTACCCGGACAGTTTGTACACTATCGACGCACGCAAACGCTACCGTGAGTTGAGAGGAGACTTCAACTAAGGCCATGGACGACCGCACGGAGCAACTGGAACACGGGAACATCGGCAAACTGCTATTCACCTTTGCACTGCCGGCCATCATCGCCACTACGGCGACCTCCTGTTACAACATCATTGACAGAATGTTTATCGGCAACGGCGTCGGCCCGATTGCCTTGGCAGGCTTGGGACTAACGTTGCCGCTGATGAATCTGGCAACGGCGTTCGGCACGCTCGTCGGTGCTGGCTCCGGAGCGCTCGTATCGATTCGCATTGGCGAAAAACGACAGGCCGAAGCCACCCAAATACTCTGCAACGCTCTGTTGCTCAACATCGTCATCAGCGTGCTGTTTTCGCTTATCACGCTGGTGTTCCTAAATCCGATACTCATCCTCTTCGGGGCGGATGCCGAAACACTCCCCTACGCCCGCGACTTCTTGCAAATCATTTTGTTAGGTAATATCTTCACTCACATTCTGTTCGGACTGAACAGCATTATGCGTGCCAGCGGCTATCCGGTGAAGGCAATGCTGTCAATTCTGATTACGGTGGTGTGCAATGTGATTTTGGCACCCATCTTCATCTTTGTGCTGCATTGGGGCATTCGCGGTGCCGCCACCGCCACCGTCATCTCGCAATTTATCGGAATGTGTTGGGTATTAGCACATTTCATCCGAAAAAAATCCTATATTCACTTTGAGAAATCAGGCATGCACGTCGATTTCAAACTCGTCGGCGAAGTCTTTGCCATCGGGCTTTCCCCCTTCTTCATCCACACCTGCACCAGCATCGTAACCATCTTTATGAACTGGCGACTAAAGGATTATGGTGGCAACATGGCGATTGCGACCTACGGCATTGTGGCGGCGATACAGTCGTTGGTCGTCACAATGGTGCTCGGGATGACGCACGGTATGCAGCCGATTGTGGGCTTCAACTACGGCGCCGGTCATCGCGACCGCGTCATCAAAACCTACCGGCTGACCGTACTTTGCGCGACGGTTGTCTGCACACTCTGTTTTGCGGCGGTCGAACTTTTCCCCACTGCCATCGCAGACGCCTTCACCGACGATGCGTCCGTCATCGAACACACGGCGGTGGCGCTACGGCTCTGTTGTGCGATGATGTTCATCGTTGGTTTCCAAGTAGTTACATCCAACTTTTTCCAAGCCATCGACAAAGCCAAAATCTCAATTTTCCTGGCATTGTCACGCCAGATCATCTTCCTGCTGCCGTTCATCTGGCTGCTTCCGCTCTCTTTCGACTTGACGGGAGCATGGTGCGCCACGCCCGCGGCAGACTTCTGCGCCTGCGCCGTTACCGCATTCATTTTATGGAGATTCCTAAAAAGGGCTATTGTTGTCCGGTAAGCAGTTGAGAGATGAGAGATGAGAGATGAGAGATGGGAGATGGGAGATGGGAGATGGGAGATGGGAGATGAGAGATCTTTTAATTGAAAATTGAAAGGTGAAAATTGAAAATTAGTACTGTTACGTATAATCACTATTATCGGAACTTACTCCGTCAATGACATATAATAAACCGGAAGCCAATAAGACAAAACCGGAAATTTTGTCTTTGTGGTTGGAATAATGTTTACCGGACGGCAATAAATTTCCTTAAAATTGGCGTATTTCTTGTTAGATGTCAAAGGCGGAAAATGATTTTCAATTTCCGAACAGTTCCTTATGCCGACGGTTAATATAATCGTAAGTTTCTATGTAACAGTGGAAAAAGCCAGTGGTATCTTTTGTAATGTAGGGCTCTGTCAATTCGATTTTCTTGATTTTTTCAAAATCATAACCACCGTTGACCTTCCATCCCCAACTTTGCAAGAATCCGATATTGATGGCGTTAGTGGGGCAAAAAAACGAACAACGCATACACATCAGGCAGGTGTGATGGAATTTGATGTCGCCATGCGCATCGCGGTAGATATTTTTCGTCGGACAACGCTGAATGCACAGGTTGCAGTTCACGCATTTGTCCTTATTCACACTATACAGATAGGAGTTCACATCGCCGCCGATGAACTGGATGGAGACAGCGCGCGTCACGATTTTGTGCCACAGCTTGTAGCGTCTGATGTTGGGAATATGATGCGTAACTTCGTAAATCAGAATATCATACAGTTTTTCATCCATCATCAGGATTTCCTTGACCAGACGTTCGTCGAAACGAAAGTGGATGTTGTAGGGCATAAGAAAATGGTACTCATTTTCAATGACGGCCTTGCTGCGTTTGAGCTTGCGCCATACGAAAAGCGAGGACGCATCGTTCACTTTTTCGGTTTCTCCCGAATTTTTATAGATGAAAGTCCGAATGCCCTTCGGGAACTTTTGGTGGCGGATGAATTTCAGGAACGGCCATGGGGCGTTGTAGCCGTAAATAGGATAACCCAAGCCGATCAGGTCGTAGCCCGATAGGTCGAGACGCTCAGTGTTCAGCGGGTCGATTTCGTACATATCCACCTCATAACCAACATCTTCCAAACGTTTTTTCAAGATTTGGGAGACATATCGGGTATTGAAGGTCCCAGTAAAGTATATGAGCAGGCACTTCATGTTATCTATCTTTTAACTTCTTCTTTTTCAATGTTTTGTATTGAAAAATCTTACCATATTTGCCCATCGTTTCGGGATCGGCGTTTTTCACTCTTTTCAAAAAGGTCTTTTTACGCAAAGTCAGGAGATTAAGCAGTCCGCGAAATTCGAAATACTCGTAGCAGCGCTCGTATCCGATGTTGGTAATCAGCCACTTCCCTGCCCTTTTCGCATACAGCACCGTGTAGATGGCGGCGCCGTGCAGCTTCACCAAATATTTCTCGTGAAGCAGGAAATCCTCCAGATACCATTTGGCACTGGCATTCTCTGCATCCAAAATGTCGATTTCGCCGCCGTGAATCAGGTGCGACGACGGCATATCGGTGGTCATCACGCTACAAAGGAACTCCAAAACGGCATCTTTGCCATTGTACGACATGCTGCCGTTACCATACGAGGAAACGACGTCGTCGGCAAAACATTCGGCCAGTCCGTCAAAGTCGCGCGTATCCAGACAGCGCTGGTATTTTGCTTGTAGATAGCGAATTGCCTCAATATCCTCCAGCCGCGCAATTCTTTCTTCCAAGGTCATTTTTATTAAATTAAAATTAGAATAAAAAAGTGCGCAAAATTACATAAAATAAGGCTCTTTTAACGTATTTTTGCATCCAAATTTTGAAAACCTAAAATATCAAATCAAATAACAATGAAAAAACTCATTATCAGCGTTTTATGCGTAATGTTGGTTTCCCTTGGCTTTGCCCAGGGCGTAACCAAGAGCAAATCTGGCATCAACTACCAGAATCTGGACACCACCGTAAATCCGGGCGACAACTTCTTCCAGTATGCCACCGGCAATTGGATCAAGTACAATCCGCAGCCGGCGATTTATCCGATGTGGGGTTCTTTCGTAAAGTTGGACGATGACAACACCAAAGCTGTTGCCGGTCTGATTCAGGATGTTGCCAACAAGAAAAACAAGCCCGGCAGCGTGGAACAGAAAATCGGCAATCTGTACCAGCTGGCGATGGACAGTGTGCGTCGCAACGCCGAAGGTGCCGAACCGTTGATGCGCGAAGTTCGCAAAATCCAGGCCATCCAAACCCGCGACGAACTCATCCGCTACATGGCTAACGAGCACGACAATCTGCTTTGGTCGCTTTATATCGGTGTGGATGACAAAAACGCCACCCAGCACATCGTTTCCGTCAGTCAAGGAGGCCTCTCCATGAGCAACCGCGACTACTACCTCTCCAAAGATCCGGAAATCGCAAAGATTCGCGAGGCCGCCAAAGAACACTATGTCAACCTGTTCAAACTTTGTGGCTACAGCGAAAAGCAAGCTAAGAAGAACGTTGCTACCATTTGGAAAATGGAGACCAAAATCGCTAAAGCCAGCTACTCCATCGAACAGTTGCGCGACCCGGAAGCCAACTACCACAAAATGAGCGTGGCTGAACTTTCCGAACTCTGCCACTTCGATTGGGAGAGCTATCTCAAGATGTACGGTTACGACCAAACCAGCGAGATTCTGCTTGGACAGCCGGAGCCCGTCCAGTTGGCGTGCCAGATGATGATGAACGAAAAGCTTGAAAATCTGAAACTTTTATACGAATGGCAAGCCATTCAGGGCGGTGCGGGCTATCTTTCCGACGCTTTCGCCGAAGAAAATTTCGCCTTCTCACAAAAGATTTCCGGCACCAAGGAGATGACTCCCCGCTGGCAGCGCGCCGTGGACCTCGTCAGCAGTCTGATGAACGACGCCATCGGCCAGATGTACGTGAAGAAATATTTCCCGCCGCAAGCCAAAACCCGTATGCTGGAAATGATTAAGAATCTGCAAATATCTCTGGGACAGCGCATTCAGGCACAGAGCTGGATGAGCGAGGCCACCAAGAAGGCCGCCCTCGACAAACTCAACGCATTCTACGTCAAAGTCGGCTACCCCGACAAGTGGGATGACCTTTCCGGTCTTGTCATCGACCCGAACCTTTCGCTGTACGAAAACGTGCTGAATGCCAGCAAATTCTACTTTGAACTCGACAAATACAAAAACTACAACAAGCCCGTCAACCGCGACGAATGGTTGATGCCCGCGCAGATGGTGAACGCCTATTACAACCCGACCACCAACGAAATCTGTTTTCCCGCCGGCATTTTGCAGCCGCCGTTCTTTGACTTCGAAGCCGACGATGCCACCAACTATGGCGCTATCGGCGTGGTAATCGCACACGAAATGACACACGGCTTCGACGATCAAGGCCGTCAATACGACAAAGAAGGCAACCTCAGCAACTGGTGGACGGACGCCGACGTGGAAGCATTCAAGGAGCCCACCGAAAAGCTGGCCGTCTATTTCGATTCTTTGTGGGTAATTCCCAACGAGTTGCGCAGCAACGGTCATCAGTGCCTGGGCGAAAACATCGCCGACCACGGCGGCATGAACATCGCCTTCAACGCCTTGCAGCTTGCCATGAAACAGCACGGCCGGCTGCCCGATGAAAACGGCTTCACACCGGAACAGCGTTTCTTCCTCGCCTTTGCCAACGTCTGGGCCGGAGTTTCCTCCGAACAGATTCTCCGTTACCTCACCATCAACGACGTACACTCGGCGCAACACCTGCGCGTGAACGGTGGTTGCGCACAAATCGACGCCTGGTACAAAGCATTCAACATCAAGCCGAGCGACAAACTCTACGTTGCCCCTGAAGATCGCGTAAAAATCTGGTAATCAATAATCTAAACACTGAAAGTCGATTTTGTCATACATAGAATAAAAATGTATAATTGAAATTTCCGTAAAAAATCGTACTTTTGCGTTTTCAAATTTTTAAACAAAATATTATGACTGAAAAGAAAATCGTTAAAGCCGAAGGCGAAAGAAAGCCGGCTTCTGGTCCTGTAAAAGTCGAAGGCAATCCGAAACTTCTGCGCATCGGTGCCGCCGTATGCTGGGGGCTTGCCATCGTAGCTGAAATTTTGTGCATCTGCATCATCGGCGACAAAATCGGTTGGTTCGAAACCAACAAACTCGCCGGCATCATCGTGACATTGGTTGTTGATATGCTGTTTGCCATTGGTGGTTCAATCCTTTGGAAGAAAGCCAACCACATCGATCCGGCTTCCGAAGCCAACAAAACCAAATTCTGGCTGTGGAACAACCTCGGCGTCATCATCACCGTTATCGCTTTCGCACCTGCAATCATCATCCTGCTTTGCAGCAAAAATCTTGACAAAAAGACAAAGTCTATTGGCTCCGTCGTCGCTAT
The DNA here is from genome assembly GCA_024400775.1 of Bacteroidales bacterium. Lineage (GTDB taxonomy): Bacteria > Bacteroidota > Bacteroidia > Bacteroidales > WCHB1-69 > UBA1756. Next base: position 8,585 of record JAKSMF010000076.1, read on the forward strand.
CATCGCCATGGCCATCGCCGGCCTTAGCAGTTACGACTTCAACCCGGTAAGCCAAGAGCAGCAACAAGAAATGTATAACGATACGGATGTGGACGTTTATTGGGTAAAAACCGGTGAAAAATACCACACTCACTCCGACTGCCAGCACTTGAACGCCTCCACACAGGAAGAAATCATTTGCGGGTCCATCGGTCAGGCGGAAGAAGCCGGCAAGAAGGAACTCTGCAAAACCTGCTACAAACGCGACCTCAAGGAGAAACAAATTACTGATGTTCAGGCAGAAAAGGCAGTTGAAACAACAACTGAAACCGAAACGCCGATGGCAGAGTAACCCTCTCCGACTGCATAAAAACGAACTGGATGTGGTGCCTCGCTACATCCAGTTTTTTGAAGTGCCTTATGAATATCGAGTCATTTAGAGAATTTTGTCTGTCACTCCCCTACGCCACCGAAGACATGCCCTTCGATGACACCGTCGTGGTTTTCCGACTGAAGCAGAAGATCTTCGCAGCCATCTTTTTGGATAAACCGGACTTGGTGGTAATGAAATGCAATGCGGAAAAAGCCACCGAATTACGCGAACGATACAGCGCCGTAGAAAGCGCATACCACTGGAACAAAAAATACTGGAACCAGATTTGGCTTAACCGTGATGTCAACGACCAGTTACTGAAAGAGCTGACAACGCACGCCTGGCACGAAGTGAATTTGAAATTGCCGAAAAAAGACAGAATCGCACTATGAAGACCGACAAGTTCCATTTATCCATAATCAAGGAGAAACGCTGTTACGCACTTGCTATTTTACTGCTGCCGATGCTCGTTTTTGCCCAAACCCACACTATACAAGGTGTGGTCGTAGGCAAAGACAACCTGCCGGTGGCTTATGCCTCTGTTGTGCTCATGTCGGGCGACAAGGTAGTTACGGGCGGCATCACCGATACGGCAGGGCATTTTCTTCTCAAGGGAGAATTTTCAGGAGAATATCACCTACAGACATCCTTCATCGGTTGCAAAACCGATATGCAGAAATTGACTTGCGGTTCTCTTACCGCCGTGGATGTCGGGCGTATCATTTTGAAACAGGACATTGTCTTTTTGGAAGGCATCACCATATCGCAAGATGCAATTGAAAAGAGCGTGTCAATTGAGAAAACGAGCCTCACGCCGGCGGGCAGCGCCACTGCCGCCACAGGCTCCGTGCTGGAGCTGCTGAGAATGTCGTCTGCTGTCAACGTAGATTTCAACAACACGGTTTCCATCCACGGCAACAGCAGCGTGCTGATATTGGTCGATGGCGTGCCGACCACGCTCGACGGTTTGGGAAACATCCCCGCCGCCAACGTGCAGACCATAGACATCATCTCCAGCCCGGATGTGAAATACGATGCCGAAGGCACGGGCGGAATCATCAACATCATCTCTAAAAAGCAGACTGTCAATGCTTTTCACGCGATGGCCTCCTTTAACTACGGTTTTCTCGGGATGGTAAACGGGAACTTTGCCATTAACTACAACAAAGGGCGCTGGGGCATTCGTGTCAACTACAACGGAAAATACGAGAGAGACCTGATAGAAAGCGAGTTGCACCGACAGTTCGTAGCGAGCGGCAACAGCATCGACCAACTTATCCACGCCGACAAAATCACTGGGAATCAAGTACTTGGCATAAACCTCAACTTCAAGGCAACACCCAACGACATCCTCAACCTCGACGTGAAGGCAATGCTGCCGCGCATGAACAACGTGCAGGACTTCAACAACCGCTACGTCAGCGACAGCACAGCACGTGACCTGCAACGCCGCACCGACATCACCTTCGATCGCGAAATGGTGGAAGGCGCGCTTGCATACAAACATCTTTTCGAGCACAAGAAACAGGAAATCAATATCTTGACTTCCATTTCATCCATTACCGGACATCGTCCGTCGTACTATTATGAACGAGATTCGATGGTACAGCGTTCGGTATCTGGCGGCCACCCGCTTGTCGCAGCCATCCAAGCCGACTACGGCATTCAGCTCGGCAGAGGCCGTTTTGAAACCGGTGTCAAGATGACGGTGCGCGGTAACAACATCGACCACAAATTTTACGAATACGATCCTGCGGCAGACGAATGGAACCACGCTTGGTCGCTGAGTAACGACCTGAAACACAGAGAGTACATTCCTGCGCTGTACGCCATGTACTCCGGAAAAGCAGGCCGCAAAGAGCTCGGAGAGTTTCCCAAACTAACGTACAAAGCGGGCTTTCGATTTGAATACGGATATGTGACACTACGAAGTCAGAAAGAACAGTTATACGCTCATAATCAGTCGTTTATATTCACACCTCAATTTTCGTTGATCTATAATGTCAATATGAACTGGACACTTCATTTCGGACTTTCGCGCCGTATTTCACGTCCCACCTATCCACAACTCAATCCCTACATCAACCTGATTGACAACCAGACTTATGAAACGGGCAACATCCGTCTGCTGCCTGAGAAGGTCAACAAACTCGATTTCGGATACACGGTCTTCGATATAAAAAACATCGTCAAGGTCAACGGCTCCGCCTACTGCGACTTCACACAAGACCACATCACGCAGATTG
>JAKSMF010000077.1 GCA_024400775.1 Bacteroidales bacterium
GCCTTGTCCTTTTCGCTGTCCGTGATCTCTGCTTTTTCCGATATTTTTTTCATTTTCGGGCCGCCTCGCACGCTGAATACGGAAAACGAGTATGTGCCCTCGCCCTTTTCCGCCACGATCTCCGTAATGTCACTGACCGAAGCGCCCTGGCTGGTGGAGGCACAGAACGAAGAGCAGGAGATTCAGGACATCTTCTGTCTGTTCGACAGTGAAACCATGAAAGCCGAAATGCAAAGCATGGTGCAGAAGCTGGAGCGAAACCAGAACAGCGATGGCGGCTGGCCGTGGTTTTCAGGCGGAAAAAGCAGCAACTACATCACCGAGCATATTCTCATCGGCTCCGCACGTCTGATGGAAAGCGGCATTTGTCAGGAAGGAAATAACTTTTTGAAAAAAAGCACTCTCAAAGATGCCGCCCGCTTCATTGACCAAGAGGTGGAAAAGGATTATCAGAAGATGAAAAAAGAACACCCCGAAGAATTGAAGAATTATCAAATCGGCTCGTGGATACTACATTACTTATATGCCCGCAGTTTTTATCCGGAGATAAAAAACAACAACGAATCCTACCGTTTTTACCAAGAAAAATTGATAACGCAAGCCAAAAAGCTGAACACTTTGTATCAGAAAACGTTGGCGGCATTGACGCTCTACCAAATCGGCACAAAAGAGTCGAAAGAGCTGGCTAAGAGCATTATGCAGGATTTAAAGAAGCACGCGCTGCACTCCGAGGAGATGGGAATGTATTGGAAGAAGGAGGGTCGTGGCTACTACTGGGACGAATCCATCGTGGAACGGCAGGCGCTGATGATTGAAGCATTTAACAAAATTTTGGACGATAAGGAATCGGTGAAAGAGATGAAGATCTGGCTTTTGCAGCAGCGACGCACGCAGCATTGGGAAACGACGCGAGCCACCGTGGAAGCCTGCTTCGCTCTGATGTCAGGCGACGAAACAAAAACCGAGAAGCCTGGCAACATCACCCTGCAAATGTGTGGGGAAACGCGCAACTACGTTGACACAATGCAGATTCCGATTTCGGAAGATGTGGCCAGCTGCTTTGATAATGCCACAGCAAGCGACGTAGTGCTCACCCGCGACAACGATGGTTTGGCCTACGGCGGCGTGACCTATAAATATTACGCCGACATTGACAGCATTAGCGGAATGTCCAGCGACATGCCGCTTTCCGTGGAACGCGAATTGTGGTGCGTACGAAACACCGAACACGGCACAGAACTGACGCTGGTCACGCCCGATGCCCCGCTGACGGTGGGCGACAAAGTACGTGTACGCATGGTCATCCGCTGCGACCGCGACCTGGAGTTTGTACATCTGAAAGACCTGCGCGCCGCAGCGTTCGAGCCGACGGAAGCCATCTCGCGCTACCGCTGGCAGGACGGTCTCGGCTACTACCAGTCCTTCCGCGACGCCTCCGTCACCTGCTTCTTCGACCGCATCAACAAAGGGACATACGTTTTCGAATACACGCTGTTTGTCACACAAAGCGGCACCTTCTCCAGCGGTTACGCCAGCATTCAGTGCATGTATGCGCCGGAGTTCAGCGCCCACAGCAAGAACAGCGGAAAGCTGGAAATCGGTGGGGCGAGCTCTTCGCGTTAATCTGTGTAAATCGAGAAAGGGCAGAACTTTTTCACGCCCGCAGTGAGGTTATTTTGAATTATTAAAGTATCTTTGCAACCCAAAACTGTAAATTGCATTTTGCTCATTATGCCGACAATTCAAGAGATATCACATTCACTCACAGCAGTTTCGCGCTGGCTTCCCTACCCTAACCTTCCCATCTCCGAACTTCTGTTCGACAGTCGCCGACTGCTGCGTCCGGAGAAGACGATTTTTTTCGCCATCAAAACCGAAAAACACGACGGCCACGACTACATTCTGGAACTCATCAACCAAGGAGTACGCAATTTTGTGATTACGGAAGATGTCAGCCGGTGGAAAGTCTTCGACGACTGCAACTTCATTCGCGTACGCGACGGTGTTACGGCACTGCAGCAGATAGCCGCCAGCCACCGCCAGCAGTTCACTATTCCCGTGGTCGGCATTACGGGAAGCAACGGGAAAACCATTGTGAAAGAGTGGCTTACGCAAATGCTGTCAGACGATTTCCACCTGATTGCCAGTCCGAACAGCTACAACTCGCAAATCGGCGTTGCCTTCTCCGTGTGGCAGATGCGACCGCACCACGACTTCGCAATCTTTGAGGCCGGCATCTCGCAACCTGATGAGATGGTGCGTCTGGAGAAAATCATCCACCCCAACATCGGCATTCTCACCAACATCGGCAGCGCCCACGCGCAATTCTTCACCGATGAGCGACAAAAACTGTCCGAAAAGCTCAAACTCTTCAAGCACTGTTCCACCATCATCTACTGCAACGATAACGAACTTATACACAATGCTTTCCTAAAGAAAGAGTACGCAAACAAGCAACTTCTTTCGTGGGGGCATCGTCCCGAATCCACGTTTTGCATCACGCATGAGGAACTGCGCGACCACCAAACGATTATCACCATCAACGATCGCGACTTTGTGATTCCGTTTGCCGACGCCGCCTCCGTTGAGAATGCGCTTCACGCCGTGGTGCTTCTGCTCCACCTCAACTTCACACCGGAACAAATTAACGAAAAACTCGCCGACCTCACGCCGGTGGAACGCCGTATGGAAGTCAAAGAAGCTGTCAACCAATCGGTTGTCATCAACGACACATACAGTCTCGACTTCAATTCGCTACGCGTCGCCATCGACTTTCTCAAATCGCAAATCCGTTACGACAAAAAGACGGTCATTCTTTCCGATTTTGCGCAAATGGGGAAATTGGACGATGCCGACTATCTGGAAATCAACCAATTGCTCCAAAGCAACGGTATTTCACGACTGCTGGCTGTCGGTCCTGACATCTGCGCGCACAGTCACTTGTTTGACATTACCGAAAACCACTTTTTTGCCGACACGGCAGCACTTCTGAAAGCGCTGAACGGCATGGAATTCCGTCAGGAAGCGGTCTTGGTGAAAGGCGCGCGTGCGTTCCGTTTTGAGCGCGTGGTGGATGCCTTGCGTCTCCGCACGCACCGCACCGTACTCAACGTCAGCCTCCCCGCCATCGTCAACAACCTCGCCTACTACAAGTCGAAACTCCGTCCACAAACGCGGATGACCGCCATGGTCAAAGCGCAGTGCTACGGGCTGGGCGACGTGGAGCTCATCAACGAACTACAATACCACCACATTGATTATCTGGCGGTTGCATATACCGACGAAGGGGTCAATCTTCGTAAGAAAAACATCAAGTTGCCCATCATCGTTTTGGGAGCAGAAGGCGAAAGTTTCGATATGATGATCGATTACGGGCTCGAACCCGAAATCTTCAACTTCTATTCACTGCACGAATTTGCCAAAGCATTAGGCAAACATCCTGAAATAGAATCATTTAAGATACATTTAAAGGTTGATACCGGCATGCATCGGCTGGGATTCCGCAAAGAGGACATTCCCACTTTAGTTGATGAATTACAGGCATTTCCGCGATTACATGTCGCCTCGGTGTTTTCACATCTGGCTGCCGCCGAAGATGCTGCTGAAGACCGCTTTACTAAATCGCAAATTTCTTATTTTCAAGATGTTACCGATGAGCTACAGAAACAGTTAAGTTATCCGTTCTTACGGCACATCGACAACTCGGCGGGCATCACACGTTTTCCACAGGCTCATTTCGACATGGTGCGACTCGGCATCGGCTTGTACGGTTTCTCCTCCGTAGCCGAAGACCGCCCGCATCTGCAGCACGTCGCCACCCTCAAAACCATCATCACGCATGTAGAAGAAATTGGCGCTGGCGACACCGTCGGTTACAACCGCACGTTTGAAGCGACAGGGGCGACACGCGTGGGCATCATTCCCATCGGTTATGCCGACGGCTTTCCACCGGAACTTGGCCGCGGCGTCGGCAGCGTCGTCGTCAACGGAAGACATGTACCCATCATCGGGAAAATCTGTATGGACATGACCATGATCGACCTCACTGGCACCCGCGCGTGCGAAGGCGACGAGGTCATCGTCTATGGGGAAGAAAATCGCATTGACGACATCGCAGCCAAAATCGGTAAAATTCCGTACCATCTGCTCACCTCCATCTCCAAACGCGTACAACGAGTGTATGTGATGGAGTAAATCGAGAGCGGTGGACTGATTGCGACGTAGGGAATTGTGAAACGGAAGGAAGCTGACAGGTACGCCTAAAAAGGTGAAGAAGATAAGAAGTGAAGATTTGGAAGCAGTAAGGTTCCTACTCCCTTAATTTTTATTTTCAACTTTAACTTTCAATTAAAAAAACTTTCCACTTTCAGTTTTCAGCTTAATCATTTTCAATTTGAAAAGGCTTTCAGCTCTAATGCACTACCACTTTCCGTGTTGCTTTACGTCCGTCGGCAGCAATAACTTTAACGAAATAGATGCCTGCCGGGAGGGAGTTTACCGAAAGCACATTTTTCTGTAATCCGTTCAAAAGATAATTGCCGACTTCCTGGCCGAACTCGTTATAAATGCGGGCTTCCATCAAACCAGAACCCTCGACGACGATGGTTTCGTGCGCCGGATTGGGATAGATTTGGAATTGCGGCTCGTTCATATCGTTCACGCCGACGGTGATGGTCAGCAACAGGGTAAACAAGCTATCGCAGACACCATCGACTTCCTGTTGGCGCGTATATTGCATAGTGCCAGGCGTTTGGTTGGCATCCACTTGAAAATGGAAACCGTGACGGCTGTAATAAGCACCTTGCGCGATTGTGTCAAAAATGAAGGTGTTGGTCACGCACTTTTCACCACGCACGCACAAATTGTCGAAGCGGATATTACCAGATGAAAATGAAGAATTAGCGCCATCCACGGAGACACGCAAATAGATCATCGGTTGATCTTCTAACTCATCAATTTCTTGTAAATCAATATTTTGAAAGACGAATATTTGAGGGTCGAGGACATCCAAAAGGGAGACGGTGTCGCCAAGGGCAGTATAGTTTTCGCCATCGGCACTCCATTCGTAAAACACCTCGGTCGCCCCGGTGCTGGTGCGCCACAAGGCGAATGTAAGGAGTAAGTTGCGATAAAGCTGCGTCGGCACGGCCAACACAAAGGCCTTACCGTTAGCGCGATGCTGAAACGCCAATGCTCTGCCAGAATACGGCACTGCCCGCGGATCCCCGATAGGCGTACCGGCATAAGCACGAATGTCGGAATAATCTTCATCTGAATTGTAACTAATTATAGATGAGCCATATTGACCATTCCAATAGAGCATGGCTTCATCGCTCAACAGACCGACATTGGCTGGCATACTGCGTTCAACGCCGAGCGTGTTTTCTGTAAGTTCATCAAAAGTCCACCCCGCCAAAACAGTGTGGTTGGCAGAAAAACCGTAGGTGAATGTCACCGCGGTATCGCGAATAAACTGTCCGCCCAACGCCTGTAAATTGCTGATATAGCAATAGTAACTGAGGCCGGCGGCCAAATCCGATGCCAGCGTCACCGTCACTTGGTTTGGAGCATCCACCACCACGCTTTCAGTCTGAATATTACGATTGAAGGTGTAGTTGGCTGTTTGCGCCAACGTCGTCTGCACCATCTCACTATCAAAAACAAAAGTGATGCTATTGGCGCTGTTCACCTCGTAACTTGCCAGATGCGGGCGCACGACGGGAACGTAATTTTCTGAAAACGCAGAAGTTAACGAATCGCTGGTCCAAATCAGGTCTGCCAATTCGGGATGGTCGATGAAGGGATTTCGATTGTGTTGGATTTGGTCATAAATCACGTTATTACGACGGATTTCCTTTTCGCTCACAGGGTCGAGCACGTTCCAACGCAGCAACATCTGCAACGCCCACGGACGAAGCTGCGAGCCGTCGGTCATCTCATATTCATGACTAAAGCCGTCATCATCAAGTAGATAGCGCGTGGTCATATAGAACAGCATACGGGCGATGTCGCCTTTATACTCGTCAATCGGCTCATAAACGATGCCGGTATAATCGGAAGAAGTAGCGTTGTAGCCGCGCAGGGAGGTGTTATTGAATCGGCGGAAGGGCTGACTGATATCGACTTCGCCGTACGGGTAGTTGCTGCGGGAGCCGTTAATGCCGCCGTCAACCGGATGGATATGGTGAATATCGGAAAACGGGGCATCTGCACGATAGCCGAACCAGCTTTGGCAGAAGGTGTGTTCGCGCTGGAAGCAGATACAGGAATCCGCAAAACAGCCTTCGCCATCGCCATACTGGTCGGGCTGAAAGCGACATAGCGAGTACATATCGTTGATGAGCGAGCTGTCTTCGGCCGCCGGGTCAGTCAGCGGGAAATAATCCCACAACTCATCATAGCCGACGACCTGATGGCCTTCGGTGATGATACGGGCGAGAGCTTCATGTAAAGCTCTGCCACTCAAGCCAATAGCATCATTATAATATCCTGCCGGCACCTGAGCCTTCACATGAAAGCACAGAGATAAGGCAAGTAGAAAAACTGCAAAAAACCTCTTCATTACAGCACTTTTAGTTATTGTATTTTTAGAAAAAGCGTGCAAATATACAAAGATTTTCTCTAATAAATAATCTGCCTTGAGCACTATTTTCCCTCATCTTTTCCTTCTTCCCTTCTCCTCATCATCAAAAACGGGGAAACGCGCAAACGCCCGCCTCCCCGTTTGATTTCTAATTATAAATTCCTAATTTCTAATTAAAAAAGGCCTTCTTGATTTCCTTCACCATATCGGTCTTTTCCCAACCGTAGAAGGTGACTTTTTTGAAGATTCTGCCATCTTTCTTCCTGTAAGTATCCTCATCTTCATAAAACACCTCCACCTCTTTTTGGTAGCTGCTGCGGCCAAAATGTCCGTAAGAAGCCGTAACCTCGTAAATCGGATTGGTGAGTTGGAAACGCTTGATGATTTCGTAAGGCGTAAGGGAGAAAATGTTTTGGAGTTTCTTTGCAATAGCGCCGTCGGGCATATCGACTTTGGCGGTACCGTATGTATTTACGTAGAAACCAACCGGTTCAGCGACACCGATGGCGTAGGCAATCTGCACCAGTACCTTGTCGCAAAGGCCGGCGGCGACCATGTTTTTGGCGATATGACGTGCGGCGTAGGCGGCAGAACGGTCAACTTTCGACGGGTCTTTGCCGGAGAATGCGCCACCGCCGTGGGCACCATGCCCGCCGTAGGTATCAACGATGATTTTGCGGCCAGTGAGGCCGGTATCGCCGTGAGGACCGCCAATGACGAATTTGCCGGTCGGGTTGACGTGGAGTTTGTAGTTGCCTTTGAAAAGTGCCTGCACTTCCGGTTCCAACTTCGCAATGACGCGGGGCAGAAGAATCTCCTGCACGTCTTTGCGGATCTGCTTCAACATGGCTTTTTCCTTGTCGAACTCATCGTGTTGCGTGGAAATAACGATGGCATCGATGCGTTCGGGCGCGCCGTCGTCGGCGTACTGGATGGTGACCTGCGATTTGGAGTCGGGACGGAGGTAGGTCATCACCTTGCCTTCACGACGGATTTCCGCCAGCTCGAACATAATGCGGTGCGCCAACTCGATGGTCAGCGGCATCAAATCCTTGGTTTCACGACAGGCGTAACCAAACATAATACCCTGGTCACCAGCACCTTGCTCGGTTTCTTCCTTACGGTCAACCCCTTGATTGATGTCACACGACTGGCGGTGAATAGTGGTGACAACAGCACACGACTTGCTGTCGAACTGGTAGTCACTTTTGTTGTAACCGATTTTTTCGATAACTCTTCTTGCGACATCATCAATGGAGACGTAGCCCTGCGTGCCGACCTCGCCGGCGCAGACTACCAAACCTGTGGTAACTAATGTTTCGCAAGCCACTCTGGAGCGGGGATCCTGTGCAAGGAACGCATCAAGCAGAGCGTCTGAAATTTGGTCGCTGACTTTGTCAGGATGCCCTTCAGATACTGATTCAGATGTAAACAGATAGCTCATAATAAAAATATTATTGATTAATAATTAGTTTAACGAAAAAGGGTGGAGATCAATGGTTTAGCATTTTTTTACGTGGTTGCAATCATAATAAATCTCTCCACTTTTTCGCACTGCAAAAATACAAAAAAATATGTAATACCACCAACACATTCTCAAAAATGAGCAAATTAACGAACAATCGTCAAGCTGCTGTGAAAATCGGTCGGAGTGATTGGGTCCTCGTAATGGAATGTGAAATAGTAAACTCCGTCGGATTGTTCTTTTCCGGTGAAACCGCTTTCTGCATTATAGAGGACATCATTCCTGATGAATGTCTGGTAGTTTTCCATTTCAAAAACCTTCTTGCCCCATCGGTTATAGATGGTTAACGTATTGGGTATATTGGGGTCAAGATTTTTGATGGCGAAAACGTCGTTTACCCCATCTCCATTGGGCGTGATGATGTTGGGAAATAGCAAATCGGGTGGACAATATTCTACGTTGATCTCTTGTGAAACATGACAGGGGCCATCGGATGCGCTAAGACTGTATGAACCATACGTGTGCACTTCGATAAAGTAAGTCGTCTCTCCCGTACTCCATTGAATATGAGGGGCATTAGTAGTGGCAATTAGCATTGTGAATCCGTCAGCACACAGGTCGCCTTCTTCATGCAATTCTAATGTAAGTTCTTCTTGGGCCGTTATGTTAATGTCATCCGTACCGGTGCATCCAGCTTGGTTTGTCACTGTCACAGAATAGTTGCCGTTCACATCCACGGTAATTGTGGGGATGCTATCACCAGTGCTCCATTCGTATGTAGCCCCTACATCATTGGTGGTGACAGGTGTCAGATGCACAGGAAATTCATTATACGAACATAATATTTGATCTTCTCCCAAATTGACGGTCGGAACATCAGCGTATGCGATGTGCAATTTGATGATGCTGTCACATCCCTCAATCGTTGAGGTCATGATGACATATTCACCGGCCTCGTCATAGTCGGCTCCAAATAATGAATAGTGATCTCCAGGGCAAATCTCGACATACGCATCGGTGGTATCTAAGGGGCTGAATGAAAGAGTCAGTTCAACTATGGAATCACAATTGGCACTGGTTGTAAACGTGCCATAATATGTTCCTGGTTGTGTGATTTCTTCACCATTGAAATCATAGGTTGAACCGCTGCAAATTTCAACATGGGTGGGTATGGGAGCAGCGGGGACGACGGAGAGATGCAGTTCTATAATGGAATCACAGTCTCCTGCCGATTCAAGGGTATCGATATAGATGCCTGTTTGCGCAAGATCTCTTCCATAAAAATTGTACGAATCTCCTTCGCAAATGGAGACATAAACGGGGATGGGATCGGGGGGAGGAAGATTTAATACCGCACGGATGGTGTCGTATAAGGAACCAAAGCATTCGTTTGATGTAGTGCGTTCGATGATGGCTGTCACTTCATAGGCACCCGCATTCGGGAAACTATGCGTGCACGGATTCCCTGTCCCCGTGGTACTATCACCGAAAATCCATGAAATGGAATTGTAGTTGTAGTTCAATTCCAGTTCAAAGTCAATGGGGGCATTGGGACAATACAACTGGTCTTCTGGAATATCAGCAATGTTGACGTCGTTGATAAACATCGTATTGGTTAGATTTCGGGCGCTGGACCCTACGGAATATGCGTAGGAAGTGACATTATACAATCCATATACGTGAGCCACCAGACCGCTGTCGCATTCGAGGGTGTGCGTGGCATGACTGATGCCGAGGCGCGCATACGAATAGGCGGGATTGCCAGGAACTATATAGAACTGCCCGCCAATATAACTTCCGTCCAACTGAACGGAAGAAACATTAGAAGTCGCTGTCACAATATTGACGTAATGGTTGGTGGGAGAATATTGGTAGGTGCCGAATGTGATTTTCTTAATATTCTGTTCTATCGGAGTAATATACACCATGGATGGATCTCCTGTCCCTCCACCGCAACTTTGTCCGGTAAGGTACAAATAGCACACGGCCGGACCAGACGTTTCAATATAGTTCGCCCCTTGGGTGGAATAAAGTTCGTAATCGTATGTCCCTCCCGCATTTAAGGTCGCCACCGTCACCCCGTCTTTTTTTACTATTGTGCCAGCATTTAAAGCGGTAACTCGTACAACATCTTTGGAACGGGTACACGAAGAGGTTACGATAAAGCGGTTTCCCCAATAAATGGTGGGAATCATCGGCTCGTAAATATGGTCACAATAAGTGCAGCCAGCAGGGGATTGGGCACATCTGCCACCTGCGAAAACCGCTATTTTCTTGCAGTCTTGTGCTCGAATCCGTGTCCCGGAAAACGTTGACGACACGCCGCTCGCTGCCGCTGTCGTAATTTGATATGCCTGCCCCGCATTAAGCGTGATTTGATATTGGGTGTTGGCAGCCCATCCGTTGGACGTGGCGACAGAGGGCGTGATGTCCACGATCGTGTTGTCGTCCGTCCCTACAATTAGAATGGAACTTCCGTACAATCCGGGCGGGATGGTCTCCACCATATATTCCTCCGTCAAAGTGCTCGTGGGCAGCAAGTGCCCCCCATCGAATGAGGCATCCTTGAAATTCATGGAATAGGCAGAAATCGTGTCTGTCGCAACAACGTGACAACCAATATTATAGACAACACCGTCTGTCGCACTTGAGTGGTACCCCTGATTGAGGGGAATATCTACATCTACACGTCCGCCAGCCGGAATGCTGACAGTAGTCTGCCAGCCCGTGTTCGGATTGGATACGGTAACACCACAGGCACTCTCTGCCGACAAAATGAGGCATGTCTGTGTGGGTGTTTCCCCATTGTTGTTCATAAAAGCGAACCAAAAATCAGTCCCTTGGTTGACGCATTTTGTGCTGATGAGATTTCGATAAATCCCATAGCAAATATGCACATGCATAAATATTTATTCACAAAATGTAAGATGCTTTTTTGCATACAAAATCTCAAAAAAAATGGTTATGCCTTTCCATCGTTTCCAGCAGCAACATTATGAACAACAATTTAATGTAAGGGCATTAATAACTAT
>JAKSMF010000078.1 GCA_024400775.1 Bacteroidales bacterium
TCACTTCCAACTGGTCACTTCCAACTGGTCACTTCCAACTGGTCACTTCCAACTGGTCACTTCCAACTGCTAACTACTAACTTTCATGCGTATTTATCACAATTTCGAGCATCTTCCAAAATTCCGCAACCCGGTGGTGGCTGTCGGCTCGTTCGATGGTGTGCATTTAGGGCATCAGCAGATATTGGCATTTTTGAAAAAGGCAGCTCAACGATACGACGGCGAAAGCATTGTACTCACCTTTCACCCGCATCCGCAGCAGGTGTTGCATCCCGAACGCGATTTTTTCCTTATCAATACACCGGAAGAAAATGCGGAACTAATTGAGCAACAAGAAATTGACAATCTTATTTTCATCGAGTTCACCACGACATTCTCGCAACTTTCGCCCAACGATTTCATAAAGTTATTGATTGAAAAAATAGGCATAAAGGCCGTCGTCATGGGTCCGCGCCACAACTTTGGAAAGAACGGTGAGGGGAACAGCACGACGATGCGGGAAATTTGTGCAAAAAATTCCATTGAAATCATAACAATCCCCGAATTTATCCTGGAAGAAAACAAGGTGCGTTCTTCAAAAATACGGGAACATATTGTAAATAAAGAGTTTAGACAAGCAGAACTCTTATTGGGTCATCCTCTGAAAAAAAACTAGATTTTTGTCATCATCTGAAAAAAAAATCGTAATTTTGCGCCCTAAATTTTGTAATATAAGAAATAATAATTTTAACATAAAAGAAGAAAGAAATGGCAGCAATTGGCAGAATCCGTAAACACGGAGTACTTTTAATGATCATCATTGGCGTAGCTCTTCTCGCATTCATCGTAGGTGACTTGACCAACGTCGTAAACAGAGGCCGTAACACCATCGCAAAGATTGACGGCAAAAAGTTCGAAGCCGGACAGAACGACAACACATACGGCGAATACTATCAGCAGAACTATGAGTATCTGAAGATTGCCTACAGCAACAGCCCCATCTTGGCTGAAAACACCAACTATCTTGAACAGATCGCTCACCAGATGACCTATGAACAAATCAAGCACGAGACCATCCTTGACAAACAACTTGCCTCCCTTGGTTTGGAATTTACCGATGAAATGAAGGCTGAAATCAGCGACAAAGTTCTCAAAACCGCTGGCAGCCCCGAATCACCCATGGGTAAAATCGTTCAATACGCTTTGGCTGAATATACCGAAAACGTTCAGGATTACCAAACCGCTAACGCAATTTATCAGCAAATCGGCCAGGCTCTCCAAAGCGCTGAAAATATGGAAAACCAATTGAACAAAGAAAGCAGTCTCTACAGAGCCTACAAAGCTATCGAAAGAATGTATATCATTGATGCTAAAGAAAATACATACTTCGGCATGGCTGCTAACTCCATCCACTTCTCACAGAAGATGCTGGATCAGATGGCTAACGACAACAACCGCCTCAACGGTCAGATGTGCGCCATCGACTTCAACAATCCCGCTTTCGACAAAATCAAAATTGAAATTAGCGACAAAGACGCTAAAGCTTTCTTTAAGGAACACAAAGACCGCTATACCCTCCGTCAGACCGAAAAGGATGTTGACTTGGCCTACTTCGTTGTCAACTCCACTCCGGATGATATGAACGCAGCCGCTAAGCTGGCAGGCGAGCTTTTCAACAAAATGCAGACTGTCGGCGTCAAGGAATTCTCCTCTGAAGTTTACAAATTCGACAAGATCGACTTGCAATACGCACAAAACACCAACGATCCTTACAGCTTCAGCTCATCCAACTCCAGCTTGGTTGCCGCTTTCGCTCAGGTTGACACCAACCTCTACCTCAAAGCCAACGAAACCGCAATGCAGAAACGTAACGCTTTGAGCCGCAACCCCAACGGTTACTCATCACACGCCACTGCCATGACCGCTGATCTTGACAAGCTGGTTCACCCGTCAACGATGGACAGCTCCGTCATCGCTCCGAGACTTTATAATAATGTAATATATTTTGGTCAGGTAAGAGACATTCAAAATCGTCCCGACTCCATCAAAATCGCTCGATTGTTCTTCCCGTACAAAGAAACGGTGAAAGAAGCTAAAGACATGACCAAAGAACAGGCTTACGCAAAAGCAATGGAAGTCAAAGCTGCTTTGGACGGTCAGGATTCAGCAGCTATGATCCCGTTCTTGAAAGACTACGGCACCGACTCTGTCATGCATCCTTTCATTTTGTTGGATGGTGCTTCATTCGACAATATGGGTTATGTTTACAATCCGGCCGACACGATGGTCGCCAACATGTTCAACGAACTCATCAACACCAATGTCAACTACTGCTATCTGCATGAAAATGCAGCCAACAGCGTATATTTCGTTGATATGGTTCTCTACAAATCAGAACCTGTTTTGAAGAGCCAGTATGTATTGTATCCCGTTCCGGTAATGGCTACTACCACTACTATCAAAGCCACCCAGCGCAACGCTGCTAAAGCTGCTGCATGTCAATCAGCCAGCGACTTAGCAACCACAGCTAAGAAATTGGGTGCTGAAGTGGTTACCGCACCTCTCACCAACATGCAGGCTACGGTTGAAGTCAACGGTGGTTTGCTCGACTGCCGCGAAGCTGTGAAATGGGTCTATAACAACGACAAAAAAGCAGGCAACACCGTTGGTAGCGTAGCCAGCAACCCGTTCAGAGGCACTTTGACCAACATCAACCAGATGACTGGCGAAATCACCAACAGCGAAGTCTTCATCGTTGCAGGCATCAAATCATCTGTAGAAATGAAGGATCCTTCGTTCAAAGATGTTAAAGACCGCGTTATCAGAGACATGAAGATTGAAAAGAAGAGAGATGCCGTTGTTGAACGCCTGAAGAAAGAATTCAACGGCAACAACATGGCCGAACTCGCCAGCAAATATGGTTCAGCCGCACAGCCGATGAATGTTGCCTTCTCAGAATATGGTCGTATGGAAAGCGCCGCCATGGGCAAGATTGCCAAACTCACCGCAGGCAAACATGCCGTCGCCGGTGGCGTCAACTTCGTATATCTCGTCAAAGTAGAATCTGTTGACAAAGCTTCTGACGTAAAGAACCAAATGACCCAGCAGATTACCGCTCAAATCAAGGCTTACCAGCAGGCTGACGACAAGACCGCTGCCGCTGAAGCTAAGAAATACGTGAAGATGCAATATACTGAATTCGCATACAGAACCGTCCTCGCTGAAAACGCTCAGGCACAGCAATACGGCGGTGGCTATCCGACCGTTGACGTCATCAAACAGCTTGTTTACAACGACATTGAAAACGACATCAAGATGACCGACCACAGACACCTCTTCTATGGTGCTGCTGCCGAATCCAACAAAAGATAGTTCGAATCATCGTAGATGAAAAAAGAAAAACTACTTATCATAACGAAATGGGGAGCCCTGCGTGGTGCAGGGCTTTCTCTCATTAAGCTACTCGGTTATTGCGCCGAAAAATTAGAGTACGCCTTCGGTCCCGTCTCCGATCTGCTGATGGTGGCCGTCATCGTTTTGTGCATCTATATGGCCGTAAAACAGGTTCGCGACAACCTGCAAGACGGACTCATCAAGTTCTCCCGCGCCTTCCTGATGGGCTGCGGCGTCGTCTTTCTCGGCTACATCATCCTTTCTCTCTATATGATGTTACACTTCAACGTCATCGACCGCGAGGGCGTCGCCAAAATCAACACCAAAAGCATGAATCACACCGCTGAAGTGTTGAAAAAAGACACCGTAACACAAGCGGAAATGAAAGCGTACTGCGCCGACATGAAAAAAATCGCATTGGAAGAATCCTACCGTCTGGGTGGAGATTCCCTTCACGCCCAATGCGACAGCGGCATCGTCGTTATCTACAAGCTCTTTGAAAGAAGCCTTAATCTGCGTATCAAAGACGACAGCACCATCCTTCGTCGCGACACCTTCGACATTTGCGCCGACAGGGCGATGCGCGAAGCATCGGCGTTCGTGCAGATGAACAAGCCCGAAGTCAGCGGACTGAGCCACGCAGCCATCGAAACCGCCCGCGACAGCATGGCCGTCACACCATTATGGCAAAAGAAGCTGGATTCGATGAAAAAGCAGATTCCGCAATACCACACGACCTTCGCCGCCGCCACCATCACTACCATGGCCATCCTGCTTTATGGCTTAATGCTCAACATCTTTGTCGCACTGTTTTTGTATAGAAAAGAAAACACCGTATGCTCGCGCAACGGCAACGACCCGATGAGCGCCGATGAAGACGATGACGAAGAAACGAAGAACGAAGAAGACGAAACAACAGACAAAAACCAACAATAAGCATTGTCCCAAAAATACTGACATCATGAATCTTTCTGTAATTGTTCCTTTATACAACGAAGAAGAATCACTGCCTGAACTGGCAGCCTGGATTGAACGCGTCACCACAGAACAATCCCTCAGCTATGAAATCATTATGGTAGATGACGGTTCAACCGACAAATCATGGAAGGTAATCGAAGAACTTCATACCAAAAATCCGAACGTAAAAGGCATCAAGTTCAGGACCAACTACGGGAAATCGGCTGCGCTGAATACCGCATTTGCCGCCTGCGAAGGTGACGTGGTCATCACAATGGATGCCGACCTGCAAGACAGTCCCGACGAAATTCCGGAACTCTACCGCATGATTACAGAAGATGGCTATGATGTTGTATCTGGCTGGAAACAAAAGCGTTATGATAACGTAATGCTTAAAAACATCCCTTCCAAATTATTCAACTGGACCACGCGCCGCATTTCTAAAATCAAGTTGCACGATTTTAATTGCGGGCTGAAGGCATATCGCAAAGAGGTGGTCAAGAACATTGAGATTTACAGCGAAATGCACCGCTATATTCCGGTCATCGCCAAGTGGGCGGGATTTACCAAAATCGGTGAAAAGGTGGTTCAACACCAGAAAAGAAAATATGGCACATCGAAGTTCGGTTGGAACCGTTTCGTCAACGGTTACCTCGACCTGATGACATTGACCTTCACCAAAAAATTCAAAAAACAGCCGATGCACTTCTTCGGTTTATGGGGTAGCTTCTCTTTCTTGGTCGGCCTCATCATTGTTATTGCATTGATAGTCAAAAAACTGGTACTTCAATCCAATGGTGAAATCTTCCGTCAGGTTACAGACCAGCCGCTTTTCTACCTGGCCCTGTTGGCGGTGGTCATCGGTTGCCAGCTGTTTTTGGCCGGTTTCATTGGCGAATTGATTTCCGGCATTGACCCGAAACGCGACAAATATTTGATTGAAACGACTTTAAAATAAAATTTCAAATCATGGCAGACTATTTGTACAGAGATGTTAACAAGGTAACCACCAACATCTTACAGCGCATGCGCGATGAAAATGAAAAAATCGCGATGCTCACCGCCTACGACTATTCCTTGGCCAAATTATTAGACATGGCCAAAATCGACGTCATTTTGGTGGGCGATTCCGCCGCAAACGTGATGGCAGGGTACAAGACGACGCTTCCCATCACTTTGGATGCCATGATTTATCATGCCGCGGCCGTCGTGCGTGCTGTGCAACGTGCTTTCGTTGTGGTGGATATGCCTTTCGGCACCTATCAAGGCAACTCGAAAGAGGCGCTTCATTCCGCCATCCGAATCATGAAAGAATCCGGCGCAGACGCAGTCAAGATGGAAGGAGGCGAAGAGATTCGTGAAAGCATCGAGCGCATCATTTGCGCAGGCATTCCCGTGATGGGTCACCTCGGCCTCACGCCGCAATCCATCAACAAATTCGGTACTTACGCCGTACGCGCCACCGAAGAGGCGGAAGCCGAAAAACTGCTCCACGACGCCCAACAGCTGGAAAAATACGGCTGTTTTGCCATTGTTTTGGAAAAAATCCCCGCTGACGTGGCCAAACGCGTCACAGAAGCCGTCCACATCCCAACCATCGGCATCGGCGCCGGCAACTCCACCAGCGGACAAGTACTCGTGCTTCACGATATGCTCGGCATCACACAACAGTTTTCACCGCGCTTCCTGAGAAGATACCACAACCTGAGCGAAGAAATCATCCGTTCCGTCGGAAATTACATCGAAGACGTTAAAAACGTGGATTTCCCGAACGAAAAAGAACAGTACTAATGTCCTTGGCCGACCGCATTCTTTACGAAGACAATCATCTGATTATCGTCAACAAGCTGGCCGGCGAAATCGTGCAGGGCGACAAAACCGGTGACACGCCGCTGGTCGAACTGGTAAAGAATTATCTGAAAGAGAAATACGACAAACCCGGAAACGTGTTTTGCGGATTGGTACACCGCATAGACCGTCCCGTGAGCGGTGCCGTCATTTTTGCTAAAACATCGAAGGCTTTAGCACGAATGAACGAGATTGTGAAAGCGCGCAAAATCAGCAAGATATATTGGGCCTTGGTGGAAAAGGCGCCGCTGATTGCGGAGCAGAAGCTGGTGGGTTACGTACGCAAAAACGAGCAGACCAACAAAACGCAAGTCTCCCCTACCCCGAAAGATGGATTCGTGGTGGCTGAATTGTCGTACAAAACGATACGCCAGCTCACGAACTACACCCTGTTGGAGGTGGAAATATACACGGGGCGGCATCATCAGATTCGCGCTCAGTTGTCGGCGAACGGCACAGTCATCAAGGGAGACCTCAAGTACGGTGCCAAGCGTTCCAACCGCGACGGCTCTATTTCGCTGCACTCCTACAAGGTGGAATTCGAGCATCCCGTACGCCACGAAATGGTATCGGTAGTTGCACCGCTTACAGGAGAAATGCGAACAATTCTCGAAAAATAAACAGGAATTTTATTAGTGGACAAACGGATGCATGACAGCACCCTGTTACGGACAGGGTTTCGCTTGGGTGTTCCACAACTCCACGCTTTTGTGTCAGGGCAGCAATTCCCTCAAAATTCCCATTATCAACCATATCGTCATTTCCAATTACATGAGCGGAATAGTGGCATTACACACCGAAATCACTAACTATCAACACATCGCTTTTCATAAATTAGGCGGAAGAATTTACGATTTCCGATTTAAAAATCGTACCTTTGCAGCTGATTTGTAAAATAGGATCTATGGACGACGACAAGACGAAGGAATTGGAAGACGAAAGCACTGATAATGTGAATGATACGAATGAAGAAACAACCGCTGACGGACAATCGGGAGATAGCGGCCACTTGCAGAGCGTGAAGTACGTTCAAACGATGTTTGAGAACTGGTTTTTGGATTACGCCTCCTACGCCATTCTCGATCGCGCCTTACCCGATGTTTACGACGGCCTGAAGCCCGTCCAACGTCGAATTTTACACTCCATGAGCGAGTTGGAAGACGGTCGCTACAACAAGGTAGCCAACATTGTGGGTAACACGATGAAGTACCACCCTCACGGCGACGCCTCCATCGGTGATGCTATCGTACAGCTGGGACAGAAGGAGATGACCATCGACACGCAGGGGAACTGGGGAAATATCCTCACCGGCGACCCCGCGGCCGCCCCCCGTTACATCGAAGCACGCCTCTCAAAACTCGCACTGGAAGTCGTTTTCAATCCCAAGATCACACAATGGAAAATGTCGTACGACGGCAGAAACAAGGAACCTATCCAGCTGCCGATTCGCTTCCCGCTGCTGTTGTCGCAAGGCGTAAAAGGTATCGCCGTGGGTATGGCCACCAAAATCCTGCCGCACAACTTCAACGAACTACTCGACGCCTCCGTCGCCGTTTTGGAAAACAAACCTTTCGAACTCTTCCCCGACTTCCCCACCGGTGGCTGTATCGACGTGAGCAAATATGCCGACGGCACGCTGGGCGGGAAAATCATTAACCGCGCCAAAATCTCCATACAGGACAATAAAACGCTGGTTATCACCGAAATACCTTACGGTACCAACACTACCGACCTCATCCAGAACTCCATCACGCCGGCAATTGAAAAGGACAAACTGCAGATTAAGTCCATCGATGACAACACGGCACAAAACGTCGAAATCGTGCTTCACCTGAAACCCGGCACGTCGCCCGACCAAACCATCGACGCACTCTACGCCTTCACCGACTGCCAGCTGAATATCAACCCCAACCCATGGGTGATTTACAACGGCAAACCGGCACTGCTGTCCGTGAGCGAAATCCTGCGCATCAACACACACAACACGGTCGATATGCTACGCCGCGACCTGGAAATCTTCCTGCACGAACTGGAAGGTCAGTGGCACTGGATTTCACTGGAAATCATATTCTTCACGAAGCGTATCTACAAAGAGTTGGAAAACGAAAAAACCGACAGCTGGGAAACGCAAATCGACAACATCGAACGCGCATTCGATCCCTACCGCCCGCTTTTCAAACAGGAAATCACCCGCGAAGAGATCCTCAAACTGTGCGAAAAACCGGTTAGAAAAATCTCCAAATTCGACATCAAAAAAGCAGAAGAGGCTCTGTCGAACATCGAGATGCAAATTGAGGAAACACAGAACCACCTCGACCACATCATCGACTATACCATCAACTATTTCAAGCAGTTGAAGAAAAAATACGGCAAAGGCCGCGAACGCAAAACCGAAATCAAGAACTTCGACACCATCAACGTGGTGAGCGCCGCCGTCGCCAACCAAAAACTATACGTCAACAAGGCGGAAGGCTTCATCGGCACCGCCTTGAAAAAAGACGACAACGTGGAACTCGCCTGCGAATGTTCCGACATCGACGACATCGCCGTATTTATGAAAAACGGGACCTTCACCGTTACAAAAGTCACTAATAAACAGTTTATTGCGAAAAATATTCTGTATGTCGGCGTTCACAAGAAGAACGATGACCGCACCGTTTACAACATGATCTACTCCAAAGGCAAAAACGGTCCCGCCATGGTGAAACGTTTCTCCATCGGCGGCGTAACACGCAACAAAGAGTACGACCTGACCTCCGGCGAAACCGGCACCGAAGTTTTGTATTTCACCGCTAACGCAAACGGAGAAGCCGAAAAGGTAAAGGTGACCCTGAAACCGAAAAAGAACCTGAAGAAAAAAGCTTACGAGTTCGATTTCAGCACGTTAGCCATCAAAGGACGCGGTTCCAAAGGCAATATCCTGTCCAGAAATCCAGTCGCTAAAGTGGAAATGAGCGAAAAGGGCGTCTCCACCCTCTCCGCCATCGGCGTCTGGTTCGACCGCAACGTCATGCGACTCAACAACGAGGAACGCGGCGACTTCTTAGGCGATTTCAAAAAAAATGACAAAATCATATCTATCTATAAATCCGGTAATTACAGAATAACCGGCTACGAACTGACCACTCACTTCGAAGACAATCTCGACATTATCCAAAAGTTCAATACCCATAAAGTCATCACCGTCGTTTATTACAACAAAAAAGAGGACAAATACTACATCAAGCGTTTTGCACCCCAAATGACGGAAAAAACCATTGACTTTATTCCGATAGAAAAAGACATCAAACTGATTTTGGTCAGCATTGACTACCTGCCGCAACTGGAAATCAAGTATCACAAGAAAGACCCGAAGGCAATTTTCACCGAAGTCATCAATATCGCAGAATTTATTGAGATTCAAGGAATTAAAACCAAAGGGAAGAAGCTCAACTTAGGAACGATTAAGAGTTTGAAGTGGCTGGACCCGCTGCCGTATGACGAACCGGAGGAACCCGAAGAAGATGGTGAAGAAAACGACGGCGAAATCGTTTCGGGCAGTATTGAGGAGATTGAGATGGCCGACGCGTTGGAGCGCTTCAACAACGACGAGCCCGCCAACGACGACGATAACGATGACGGCACAGGCGGCAACGGAACACAGTTAGATCTATTTAACTAATTGTCATGCTGTCGGTTGTCATCATCACCAAAAACGAAGAACGCAACATCGACCGCTGTTTGAAATCGGTGGAGAACATTGCCGACGAAATCGTTGTAGTGGATTCTTTCTCCACAGATGAAACCGAAAACATCTGCAAACGATACAACGTCAACTTTGTGCAACACGAGTGGCAAGGTTACATTCAGACCAAAAACCACGCCAATTCATTGGCATCCAACAATTTGATATTTTCCATTGATGCCGATGAAGCGGTCTCGCCCAAGTTGGAGAAAGCCATTTTAGCCATCAAAAAACAATCAACCGACGGAAAAGTTTTTTCCATGAACCGCCTAATGAACTACTGCGGGGAGTGGATTCGTCACGGCGGCTGGTACCCCGACACCAAAGTGCGCATTTTTGACCGCCGTTTTGTGCAATGGCAGGGTGAAAAAGTTCACGAAACATTGGCTATACCGCAAAATTTTGAAGAAATCAAATTGGATGGAGACCTGCTGCACTACTCTTTTTATTCGGTAGAACAACACAGACGACAGAACGAACACTTCGCCCATTTGTCGGCGGAAGAGGCAATTGAACGCGGCAAAAAAGTCGGATTTTTAGCGCCTTACACACATAGCGCCTGGAAATTCATTCGCGACTATTTTTTCAAAGGCGGTTTTTTGGATGGCCGTTACGGATTGATAATCAGCAAAATAAATTCAGCTGGCATTTTCTTGAAATACCAGCTGATTCGTAAGGCAAAATAATTTCAGCAATATTATTCAACGATAAAATCAACCGCTTCCTTCATGGAAGAGAAGTAATGAAACTGCATTTTATCGATGTATGTTTTGTCGATTTCTTCGATATCTTTCTGGTTATCAGCCGAAAGCGCGATATCGTAAATACCGGAGCGTTTCGCGGCAAGCACCTTTTCGTTAAGACCGCCGACGGGCAGCAGCTTCCCACCGAGAGTGATCTCACCCGTCAACGACACAATAACA
>JAKSMF010000079.1 GCA_024400775.1 Bacteroidales bacterium
GCTAAATATATGAAGAAAATGAGCAAGATCACCGGTCGTGACTACGCTCCTTTCACATATTATGGCGCTGAAGATGCTACCGACGTCATCGTGGCTATCGGTTCCATCACCGACGTTATCAAAACCGTCATCGACAAAGAAAACAAAGCCGGCAAGAAACTCGGTCTCGTAAGCGTACACTTGTATCGTCCGTTCTCCGTTAAATATTTCGGCGCCGTGATGCCGGAAACCGTCAAACGCATCTGCGTTCTCGACAGAACGAAAGAACCCGGTGCCAACGGAGATCCGCGCTACCTCGACGTAGTGGAAGCCTTCGCTAACTGCAAGGAAATCCCCGCTGAAAACAAGCCGATGATCATCGGTGGCCGTTATGGTCTGTCTTCAAAAGACACCACCCCGGCTCAGATCCTCGCCGTTTACAAAAACCTCGCTGCTCCGAAACCGATGAACCAGTTCACCGTTGGTATCAACGACGACGTCACCCACAAATCACTCAAGGTTGGTAAAGAAATCTCCATCCTTCCGAAGGGCACTTTCGAAGCCAAGTTCTACGGCCTCGGCGCTGACGGTACCGTTGGTGCAAACAAGAACTCCATCAAGATTATTGGTGACAACACCAACAAATACAGCCAGGCATACTTCGACTATGACTCCAAGAAGTCAGGCGGTTACACCTGCTCACACCTCCGCTTCGGCGACCAGCCGATTTTGGCTCCCTACCTCGTAGGTACTCCCGACTTCGTGGCCGTTCACGTTCCTTCCTATTTGAAGAAATACGACTGCTTGCGCGGTTTGAAGAAAAACGGCACCTTCTTGTACAACTCTCCGTGGAGCGTTGCCGAAACCAAGAAGAACCTTCCCGATTTCGTAAAGAAATATTTGGCAATCAACAACATCACGATGTACATCATCGATGCTACCAAGATTGCTGCTGAAATCGGTTTGGGCAACCGTACCAACACCATCCTCCAGAGCGCATTCTTCAAGATCTCCGGCGTTATTCCTTACGACCTCGCTGTTGAACAGATGAAGAAATTCATCGTGAAGAGCTACGGCAAGAAAGGTCAAGACGTTGTGAACAAGAACTATGCAGCTGTTGACCGCGGTGGCGAAATCACCAAGGTTGAAATCCCGGCTGAATGGGCAGACTTGAAATGCACCACTGATTTCGTTTTCGAAAAGAACGAAAAAGATCCCGACTTCATCAACAACGTTATGCGTCCGATGGTTGCCCAGTGCGGTAACGACCTTCCGGTCAGCGCATTCAAGGCAATCGTTGATGGTACGTTCCCGGCTGGTACCACCGCTTACGAAAAACGTGGCGTTGCTACCGTCGTTCCGGAATGGGATCCCACCAAGTGTATCCAGTGCAACCAGTGCGCTATGATTTGTCCTCACGCTGCCATCCGTCCGGTAGTGATGACCGACGCTGAACTGAAGAAAGCTCCTAAGGGTATGGAAACTGCTGACGTGAAGATGCCGAAGGAACTCGCCGGTATGCACTTCCGTATGCAGGTTTCCGCTTTGGACTGCACCGGTTGCGGCAACTGCGCCGACGTATGTCCCGCCAAGGAAAAGGCTTTGGTTATGAAACCGCTTGAAAGCCAGCTTGGTGAAGTTAAGAATTGGGAATATGGCCAGAAGAAAGTCACCTACAAAGACAACCTCATCGACAAGTTCGCCAACGTGAAGAACAGCCAGTTCGCACAGCCGCTGTTCGAGTTCTCCGGCGCTTGCGCAGGTTGCGGTGAAACTCCTTATATTAAATGTATCACCCAGTTGTTCGGTGAAAGAATGATCGTTGCCAATGCTACCGGTTGTTCATCCATCTACGGTGGTTCTGCTCCGGCTACTCCGTATTGCAAGAACTACAGAAGCGGCAAGGGTGTGGCTTGGGCCAACAGCTTGTTCGAAGACAACGCTGAATTCGGTCTCGGTATGGCCACCGCTACCCGCAAGATGCGCGACAGAGTGGAACGCGTAATGCGCGAAGCCATCGCCGACTGCAAGGTTTGCGACAAGAAACTCAAAGACCTCTTCCAGCAGTGGATCGACAACCGCGAAGACGGTGCGAAGACCGAAGAGCTGGCTGCCAAGATTCTCCCGATGGCAGAAAAATGCGGCTGCGACTATTGCAAGCAGATCGTTGAACTGAAAGACCACTTGGTAAAGAAATCACAGTGGATCTTCGGTGGTGACGGTTGGGCATACGACATCGGTTTCGGTGGTTTGGACCACGTTCTCGCTTCCGGCGAAAATGTAAACGTATTGGTTCTCGATACCGAAGTTTATTCCAACACCGGTGGTCAGTCATCCAAGGCAACTCCGGCCGGCGCAGTAGCCAAATTCGCTGCTTCCGGTAAGAAAGTACGCAAAAAAGACCTCGGTATGATTGCCAAGAGCTACGGTTATGTTTACGTTGCACAGGTTGCTATGGGCGCAAGCCAGCAGCAATACTTCAAAGTAATCAAGGAAGCCGAAGCTTACAACGGACCTTCATTGATCATTTGCTACGCTCCGTGTATCAACCACGGCATCAAGGTCGGTATGGGCCGCACGCAACACGAAGAGAAGATGGCCGTTGATTGCGGTTACTGGCACCTCTGGCACTTCAATCCGGAAGAGGAAGAAGCCGGCAAGAACGGTTTCCACCTCGACAGCAAGGAACCCGATTGGAGCAAGTTCCAGGAATTCATTATGGGCGAAGTTCGTTACAACTCACTGCTCAAGACCTTCCCGGAAGAAGCCAAGGAACTGTTCGCCAAGACCGAACAATTTGCCAAACTTCGTTACGAAGGTTACAAGAAACTGAGCGAAGAGAAATAATTCGATCAATTTCCCGTAGCGACGCGGGACACCACGTCGCCATAACCCATACGAAAATCCCCGCCGATGAGGTGGGGATTTCTTTTGTGGAAAATAATTTGTATTTTTGCCACCACAAACATTTTTCATAACTTATTCCTAAATCATGAGAACAAAAATTTTCCCCGTTTTATGTTTATTTTTCGTCTTTTCATTTTGCTTATGCTCATTAAAAGCACAAGAAGATGAATATCAAGCGCCAAATTATGAACAGATTAAGCAAGATATCGCACAAAAAGACGGTAATTTTTATTACCCCACGCTCGTGGAACGCTTGCACCAAAGCGACACGACTATGACAATGGAGCAACTGCGCGCTCTCTATTACGGCACCGTTTTTCAGTCCGACTACAATCCATACGGCAGGTGCGACGAACTGGAAAAGGTTCTTAATCTGCTTCAAGAGGGTCAACCGAGCAAAAAAGACTTGAAACGCGCGCTAACGAGTTTGAAAAAACTGGAGGCGAAGTACCCAACCAATCTGCGAATCTACTTTTACAAAGCCATTGCCTCATTAGAGTTATATGGCGAATATTCTGCCGAGAAAGCCAAGGCTTTCAACCAATTATATATGTTGTGCGATGCGATTATGAGCACCGGTGACGGAAGCGACTATGAAAAAGCATTTCACATCGTAGCCACCGACCAATCCTACACGCTGATGGCTATATTGGGGTTCTCCCCCACGGAACAAGCTTTGCACGAACATGAAGGCCAGATGTACGACGTTTTTCCATTGGAAGAAAATGAGGCAGAAATTGACGAACTCTATTTTAATGTAACCCCCTGCATTAAATACTTGGACAAAGTATTTTCGGATGAGGGAATCGCTTCGGATGAACCCCAATCCGAAGTGACCATTCCCCTCAACTCGCAATTCACATTGGAACTTGTCGAAGATAAAAAAGGAAGCTATAAATTAAAATTAATTGACATACAGAAATATACAGATACGTTGTGCTGGGATGAAGAACAAAAATTCGACGATTTACAGCCCAACATCATTCAGGGATATTTTTGCTATGCCGACTATTGCGACAAGGAAGATAGCGATTTGGATGTGGTGCTAATCTTCAAAAGCAACTCAGCCACCAAATATCTGCAATACGACAGCGCGTTAGAATATAATAGAAGCGGTTCGTTCTCTCCTACTTCAAATGTCGGTGCCTACTCTGGAACCGTTATTACAGAGATGTGGAAAGCCAAAGACGGCATCACCGCCATCAGAATAGGGAATTTCAGGGAATAAGCTGCCTTTTTAATTCACGACACCTTTCGTTTATTCCGTACCAACGGTTTACATCACACGGAGACGGTGTGCGCTTGGAGACGGCGTACACACCGTCTCTACTATACGAAATTTCCTTTGGGCTTCGCGGGAGATTTTTCTCTCCCACATCCCGATTTTTGTCGTAAATTTGCACCGCTAAATTTATGATAAAATATCAATATTAAATAAAGTTAAAATCATGATTAAAAAATTCAACTTCCTCTTCATCGCATTGATGATGATTATGATGGGTGTCCGCGCCGACGAAGGCATGTGGCTCCCCTATTCCATTAACGGACAGAGTCTTGCGGAAATGCAACGCCTCGGCTGCAAACTCACCGCCGAACAGATTTTCAGCTTCAACCAGCCCAGTCTGAAGGATGCCGTCGTGCAATTCGGCGGCGGCTGCACCGGCGAACTCATCTCCGCCGAAGGACTGCTGCTCACCAACCACCACTGCGGCCTCGGTCAGGTGCAGGCGCACTCCTCCGTCGAACACGACTACCTGCAAGACGGCTTTTGGGCCAGAAGCAAAGCTGAAGAGCTCCCCAACGAAGGACTTACCGTCTCCTTCCTTAACTATATTGAGGATGTGACCGCAGCCATGCTCAAAGGCGTTACCGACAACATATCCGAAGCCGACCGCGCCAAACTCATCGCCGAAAACCGCAAACAGCTGGTCAAGGAGAAAAAGGGCAACCGCAACGTGGAAGTGGAAATCGTTCCCTTCTACCACAACAACCAGTACATCCTTTTCGTCTATGACGTTTACAAAGATGTCCGCTTGGTGGCCTGTCCGCCGTGGGGCATCGGCAAGTTCGGCGCCGACACCGACAACTGGACCTGGCCGCGCCACAAAGGCGACTTCTGCATCTTCCGCGTCTATACCGCTCCCGACGGCTCACCGGCAGAATACAGCAAAGACAACGTCCCGATGAAGTCCAAACACTTCCTTCCGATTTCCTTAAAAGGCGTTGAGCCAGGAGATTACACAATGATTATGGGCTATCCCGGCTCCACCGACCGCTACTCAACCTCCGGCGCCGTCAAGAACGTCATCGAACTGGAAGGCCCCGCCATCATCGCCTGCCGCACCACCAAACTCGAACAATATCGCAAGCACATGGACGCCGATCAAGCCGTATTCATCAAATACGCCTCCAAACAGGCCAGCGTGAGCAACTACTGGAAATACTACATCGGTCAAGTGAAACAGCTGAAAAACAACAAGGTTTTTGAAAAAAGAACCGAACAAGAAACGGCTTTCAAACAGTGGGTACAACAAGATAAGGCGAGAGCAACGGCGTACAGCGGCCTCTTCGACGAAATCGACAAATATTGGAATTATCAGTCGCAATTCACCAAAGCGCTGATATATTACCGTGAAGCCGGCTGGCGCGGCGGTGAGGCCGTCTCCTTCGCCGTGAGATTCCGCGCGGTTAACAACGCCATCAACAATAAGTCACTCCCCTACCACGAACTCGTTGACTACACCCAAAGTATGCAAGAAATCGTTGACGACTATTTCAAAGATTACGACAAGGCCACCGACCTCGACGTCACCATCGCACTACTCAACCTTTTCTATAAGGACATCACCCCAGACCAACTTCCTCTCATTATAAAAAAAGCAGGCGACAAAAATGGCGGCGACTTCTCCCAATACATCCGCAACGCCTTCGCCAAATCCATTTTCGTGGATGCCGACAAAATGAATGCCTGGCTCAAGGCACCGAAGTCGCTTGACAAAGACCCGATTTTCGCACTGATGAGCGAAATCGTCAATGCCTATCTGACATTAAGCGAACAAGCCGAACAAGTGACCAACAGCCGCTCCGAACGCTTGTATATGAAAGGACTGATGGAAATGCAGAAAGACCGCAACTTCTACCCGGATGCCAACTTCACCATGCGACTCACTTACGGCAGCGTGCAAGACTGCGAGCCCAAAAACGGTGTCAGATACGACTACATCACCACACTCGACGGCGTGATGGAGAAATACATCCCCGGCAACTGGGAATTCGACGTGCCGCAAGAACTCATCCGCCTATGGGAAAAGAAAGACTATGGCCGCTATGCCGACAAGAACGGAGACCTCGTGGTTAACTTCATCACTACCAATGACATCACCGGCGGCAACTCCGGCAGCCCCGTAATCGACGCGGAAGGGAACCTCATCGGCCTGGCCTTCGACGGCAACTGGGAAGCTATGAGCGGCGACCTCTCCTTCGAGAACAAAGTGCAACGCACCATCTGCATGGATATGCGCTACCTGCTCTTCATCATCGACAAAATGGCCAACGCCCAGAATCTGATGCAAGAATTGAAGATTGTGGAATAAAACAACCATTTTGCCGCTTTTTCATATAAACTTCTTACCACAAAAGACCAAGAACATTTTCTATAAATGAATCTTTTCCAACTTTTTAAGAATATCAGACCATTCGTCAAGCCATATAAGTGGCTGGTGTTCATTACATTAACATTAACATTGATTGGGTCTTTTATGGCGCAGGTGAACGCCATCGTGCTCGACCGCACCGTAGATGCTGTCAACGCACTGGTTGGTGTGCCCGACTTTGCCTGGAGCAAGGCCGCCAAAATCCTCACCATCATCTCCATCGTGCTGTTGGGCAAGGAACTGCTTTCCGCCCTCATCACCTTCGCACAGAACTATTTCGGTGAACGCATGCGCATCTTCGTTTCCAAAGACCTCGCACAGTCGGTCATTGAAAAGGTGTTGACATTCAAGATGGCCTTTTTCTCCGCCGGCGACAACGAAACCGGCAAACTTCAAACCCGTATCGACCAAGGCGTAAGCAGTCTGTCGCGCACCGTGCAGAACTTTTTCATCGATATGTTGCCGCTGTTCACCAGCGCTATCCTGGCGTTGATTCTGATGTTCGCCGCCAACGTTTATGTCGGCTTGGTCGCCCTCTGCATTGTGCCCGTCTATTTCTTCATCACCTATCGCCAAGCACTCCGACTGAAAGGATGGCGCCGCGACATGCGCAATTACCGCGAGGCCAAAAGCCACGGCATCATGAGCATCATTGAATCCATCAACGTCATCAAGTCGTTCAACAGAGAACGAATCGAAGGCGACAAACAGCTGGAAATTCAAAACCAAGTAACTGACAATCAGATGAAAACGAGAAAAGTCAGTTTTTACTACAATGGTTTGAAAAGCTTTGTAAAGCAGGTGGGCACAGTGCTGGTCATCATTCTGACCGCCTACCTTGTGCTTATCGAATATCCCGGAATGACCATCGGTAAAATCATGTACCATGTGATGCTGTTCAGCAACGTGGTCGCGCCGATTACGCAGTTGCAGCGCATTTTCGACGATATGAACGACGCGCTCATCTACGCCGAGGGCTTCTTCAGCATTCTCAATTCCGACAAAGACATTGAGCCGTCGGGCGAATACAAAAGCGAAAAGGTGGTCGGCAATTTCAAACTTTCGCACGTCGATTTCACCTATCCGAATGGCAAAAAAGCATTGCACGACATCAATATGGAAATCGAAAGCGGCAAAATCACCGCCTTCGTCGGGCTGTCGGGCGCGGGCAAAAGCACCATCGTCAACCTATTGGACAAGTTTTACGACCCCGATTGTGGTTCCATCACGCTGGATGGTGTTGAATTAAAGGATTATAACACGCATTTTCTGCGCGAAAACATCGGTATTGTTTTGCAGAAAAACCACATTTTTGATGGTTCTATTGAAGAAAACATCCTTTACGGCAACCCGACCGCCACACATGAACAGGTGGTGGATGCGGCAAAAAAGGCATACATCTACGATCAGATTATGGAATTGCCGAAGCAGTTCGACAGCAAAGCGGAAGAACTTTCGGGCGGCCAGCAGCAACGCATCGCCATCGCCAGAATGTTCCTCAAAAACCCGCCGATCATCTTCCTGGATGAGCCGACCGCCAGTCTGGACGCGATTGCAACTGAGCAAATCAAGAACAGCATTGATGCCATCAAGCAGAATCGAACGGTCATCATCATTTCGCACAGCATATCGCAAATCATTGATGCAGACGTAGTCTATGCACTCAAGGACGGGCACGTCGCGCAATCCGGCGACCCCGACGAAGTATATACCAAAGGCGGCATCTATAAGGACATCATCGACGCATCGGCACGCTCGCTCAACATTGAGAAAATCGCCCGCACGATTGAAAACGGCTGATAAAATTATTGAAAAATGTTGTCCGAAAATATCGTATTTTTGCAGTTTGATTTTTAACCCGTCAACTGCCACATGATTGAGCAAAAAAACATCCGAATCGATGATTTCGACTACGAGTTGCCGAACGAACGCATCGCCTACTATCCCAAGGAGGCGCGCGCGACGTCGAAGCTATTAGTATATCATCGTGACACACAATCTATTACCGACAGCGAATTTCAGAATCTGCCGCAATTTCTCACCCCAGACATGATGTTGGTTTTCAACGATTCGAAGGTGATTCACGCGCGGTTGCTCGTTCAAAACGCCACCGGCGCATCCATCGAAATCTTCTGTCTGGAACCGCTGACGCCGACGACGGAGCTGACGCAGGCACTGGCACAAAGCGGCACCGTCACTTGGAAATGCTTCGTCGGCAACGCCAAACGTTGGAAACATCCCATTGATTTCCAAGTTGATATGGGTAAAAAAACAATGGTTGTGACCGCCGTCAAAGGAGAGCAGATTGAAAATGCGTTTGAAGTGACTTTCCGTTGGAACGATGCCGACGTCACTTTTGCCGAATGGGTGGAAGCCTACGGGAAAATGCCCCTGCCGCCCTACATCAAGCGTACGGCGGAAAAGGCCGACGAAAATCGCTACCAGACGGTTTACGCACACTACGACGGCTCCGTCGCCGCACCAACCGCGGGACTTCACTTCAGCAAGGAACTCATCCAGCAGATTTCGGAGCAGCAGGTTGATACAGAATACGTTACGCTTCACGTCGGCGCTGGCACCTTCAAGCCCGTCACCGCTGACCAGATTGGCGACCACTTCATGCACGACGAACAAATCGTAATTCGTCGTGAGTTTGTGGAGCATCTTCTGCAAAATCCCGACAAGAAAATCGTCGCCGTCGGCACCACCGTCACCCGCAGCCTGGAATCCATCTTCATCATCGGAGCGAAACTCAAGTTGGAGCTCCCCTCCCCGCTTCACGTCGGTCAGTGGGAATATTACGAAAATGCCGACATCCGCGCGACTTCCCGTGAAGAAGCGTTAACGGCGATTCTCAACTATTTGAAAGAAAACGATTTAGAATACATTACAGCATCCACGCAACTGATGATTGTACCATCCTACCAATTCAAAATGATGCGTGCCATCATCACCAACTTTCACCAGCCCAAAAGCACGCTGCTGCTGCTCATTTCCGCCTATTTAGGCGATGAATGGCGCAAAATTTACGCGCACGCACTGACGCACGAGTACCGCTTTTTGAGTTACGGAGATGCCAATTTTTACACTTGGTAAAAAATATTGCCAAACATGCAAAACTATCGCAAAGATTTTCCCATTTTGGAACAAAAAGTCAACGGCTATCCGTTGGTATATTTCGACAACGCTGCGACATCGCAAAAGCCACAGGTAGTGATTGATGCGTTGACGAACTATTATCAGACCATCAACAGCAACATCCACCGCGGGGTGCATCATCTCAGCCAGTTGGCGACCGACCAGTTTGAGGTGGCGCGACGCACGGTGCAGGCGTTCATCAATGCGCCGCACGCACACGAAATCGTTTTTACGCGCGGCACCACCGAATCCATCAACCTGATTGCCTCCTCCTTCGGGCGGCGCTTTCTGCAAGCCGGCGATGAGGTGGTGATTTCGGAAATGGAACACCACGCCGACATCGTACCGTGGCAGATGATTTGCGAACAACGCGGTGCCATCTTGCGCGTGCTGCCGTTCGACGACCGCGGCGTACTTCGTCTGGAAGAGTTGGACAACCTACTGACTGACAGAACAAAAATTGTTGCCGTGGCGCACGTTTCCAACTCGCTCGGCACGATAAATCCGGTTAGAGAAATCATCGAGCGCGCGCACGCACGCAACATTCCGGTGCTGGTTGATGGCGCTCAGGCCGCCTCACACCTTGTGGTAGATGTACAAGCCCTCGACTGCGACTTCTACTGTTTCTCCGGGCACAAGATGTTTGCCCCGATGGGTGTCGGAGTGATGTATGGTAAAGAGCAGTGGCTCAACGAGATGCCTCCGTACCAAGGTGGCGGCGAAATGATCAAAACGGTCACCTTTGCCAAGACGACCTACAATGAACTACCTTTCAAATTCGAAGCTGGTACGCCCGCTGTCGGCGACGTCATCGGGCTCAAAACCGCCATCGACTACGTCAACAGCATCGGTATTGATGTCATTGCGGCACGCGAGCACGAACTGCTGCATTATGCGACGGAGCGGCTGGCCACCATTGACGGGCTGCAAATCGTCGGCACAGCGCCCGAAAAGTCGGCCATTATCTCATTCAACATCAATGGTTTGCACCATTTTGACGTTGGCACGCTGATTGACCAGATGGGGATTGCGGTACGCACAGGGCACCACTGCACGCAGCCCATCATG
>JAKSMF010000008.1 GCA_024400775.1 Bacteroidales bacterium
CACTTTTTCTGCATGCGGTCGTCGGCGCTGTTGCCCATACGCCATTCCTCGGAAATAACGCCGCGTTCGTCGTCGATTTCCTTCGGATCGTACAACAAACCGTGCGCCCATCCACGCAGAATGTTCAATCCCATATCGATGTATTTCTGGTCATCGGTCGGCATGGTGATTTCATAAACCGTTTCGTCAAAAGAGGTGTAGGCGTTGATGCCCAAGCCGAAGATGACGCCGATTTTCTGCAGCTGGTCGATCATTTCGTTGTGGGGATAGCCTTCGATGCCGTTGAAAGCCATGTGTTCGGTGAAGTGGGCCAGACCGCGCTGGTCTTCATCTTCCTGACATGAACCGGCATTGACGGCCAAACGGAACTCCACACGACCTTCCGGCTTCGCATTGTGACGAATGTAGTAGGTCATGCCGTTGTCCAACTTGCCAATCTTCACATTCGGATCGTTGCCGATCTTGCTGTCAAGATTCTGCGCCATCGCCGACGGCATAAATGCAAATACCGTGACGGCGGCAATTAGGATAAGAATGAATCTTTTCATCGTAAAAATTTTTTTAGAATTATTAATAAATGATTGAATATCAATATTTTATATTATATTTTCTATAAAAATACAGTTTGCAAATATACGAAAAAAAACGGAAGCTGTAAGTCGTGAGAAGGAAACATGAAGGCCAAAAGTTCAGGTCCCCCACCGCCTCCGACCTCTTGCCCTTAAAGCTTTTATCGCTGTCCGGTAAAATTTGAAAAAAAGGGAAATGTCTTCCGCAAGGTTTGATAAATAAGGTGTGAGGAAGAGGTTTCCAAAATCCAAGCATCCTTCGTCTTGTAGATTTAATTTCCGATAATAGCGATTATACGTATAGAAAACTATGCGCGCCAAACAGCGTAACTGACAGATTGTCTGCTTTCAGCAGTGTGTAAATTGCATATTATTAAATAATTAAGCGATGCGACAAACAAAAAAAGAAAAAATTTCCTTTTAATTTCCTCAAAATTTCCTGCGCATTTCTTGTTTCACGCCAAAGGCGGAAAATAATTTTCAATTTTCACCTTTCAATTTTCAATTAAAAGAGCTTTCAGCTCTCAACTCAATAATTGCTATTTTCGGAACATGCTCCGTCAATGACATATAATATAATAAACCTAAAACAAATGAGACTAAACCGGAAATCTTGTCTTTTGTGGTTGGAATAATGTTTACCGGGCAGCAATATAAATTTTTATGAATAAAAAAGAACGGGAAGAATCACTCCTTCCCGTTACCTTTATTTTTGAACTCTTTGTTTTGACTCTCGTGTCCAGGTCACTGTGGCGCCGAGTAGCGAAAACCCCACATAGCCACGCACTTTCAGTTTGCCGTCTTTGTCAAACTTCATATAGCTTTTGTAGGTGTTGCCGTTGCCCGGGTGGTGGATGGTTCCGCCCTGCCACTCGTCATCCTTGGAATTGTACTTGAATCCTTTGAGAAACTTGTAGTTGAGGTAGTTTTTCTTGGCTGGATTTTCCACCCAACAGACAATGCCTTCGTAGGTGCCGTCCTTGGCTTTGTATATTTTCACCTGACTGCCTTCTTTAGTGAAAGGGTCTTTGGCATAAAAATACCCGCAAACGGCGTCGGCTTTGCTTTGAGCGTTGGCTTCAAACGCCATTCCGCCCAAAAAAACAGCCATCAACAAAACAACAATTCTTTTCATGAAAATATCGTTTAAAATTTCTCGGATTTCAAAAACACGAGTGTTTCAGATACTTAGAGTAGGTAAAAGTTTATTTTCCCAATAAACTTTTTATCATTAGTCACCCAAGGTAGCCACCATGACGGCCTTGATGGTGTGCATACGGTTTTCGGCTTCGTCGAAAACGATGGAGTTTTTGGATTCGAAAACTTCTTCGGTAACTTCGATACCGTCCAGACCAAACTGTTTGTTGACGTCGCGGCCGACCTGGGTTTCGAGATTGTGGTAAGCCGGCAGACAGTGCATGAATTTGCAGTTCGGGTTGCCGGTGAGTTCCATGGTTTCTTTATTTACCTGATACGGTTTCAACATACCGATACGTTCTTTCCAAACTTCGACGGGTTCGCCCATGGATACCCAAACGTCGGTGTAAAGGAAGTCGCAACCTTTGACGCCCTTCTTCACATCGTCGGTAACGGTAACTTTGGCACCGGTTTCTTTGGCGATTTTTTTGCAGGTGTCGATGAGTTCCTTGCTCGGTTGGAGAGCCTTCGGAGCAACGATGCGAACGTCCATGCCCATCTTGGCACCGCCGACCATCAGGGAGTTACCCATGTTGAAGCGGGCATCGCCGAGGTATGCGTAGGTAACCTGGTTGAGGGGTTTGTCAACATGTTCGCGCATGGTGAGGAAGTCAGCCAGAATCTGAGTCGGGTGGAATTCGTTGGTCAGACCGTTCCAAACGGGTACGCCGGCGAATTTGGCGAGTTCTTCAACGGTAGCCTGAGTGAAGCCACGATATTCGATACCGTCGAACATGCGACCGAGCACGCGGGCGGTGTCAGCCATGGATTCCTTAATACCGATTTGTGAGCCGGTGGGGCCGAGGTAGGTAACGTGCGCGCCCTGGTCGTAAGCAGCAACTTCGAATGCACAACGTGTACGGGTGGAGGTCTTTTCGAAAATCAAGGCAATGTTTTTACCTTTCAAACGCGGCTGCTCCGTGCCGGCATATTTTGCTTTCTTCAGGTCACCGGCCAAATCCAATAAGAATTTGATCTCTTCCGGAGTGAAGTCTAATAATTTCAAAAAGTTTCTGTTTCTCAGATTAAATGCCATAATTAATTGTTTTTTAGTTGTTTATTATAAAATGATGATTTTTTTCCGATGTTTTTTTCGGGCTGCAAAAATACAATTTTTTATTAAGATTATGAGAGATAAGAGATGAGGTTATGAGAGGTTATGAGAGATGAGATGATGAGAGATGAGATGATGAGAGATGAGATGATGAGAGATGAGAAATTGAAGATTCATAGCGCTGTTACAGAAAATTTCCGCAGGGCATCAAATAATTTTCAATTTTCAACTTTCAATTAAAAAAGTTTACAGCACGGAGTCGGTTTTGCAGCCAAAGGCGAGGTCGCCGGCATCACCGAGACCGGGAACGATGTAAGACTGTGCGGTCAGTTCGTCGTCAACGGCGCCGAGCCAGATGGTGCAGTCGGTGTCGGGCAGGTTGTCCTGCAAATACTGTACCCCAAAAGTGCTGGCGATGACGGAAACGATGTGGATGTATTTCGGTTTGCCTTGTGCGAGAATTTCGTTGTAGGCGCATACCATTGACTGGCCGCTGGCGAGCATCGGGTCGGCGATGATGAGGATGCGGTCTTCCATTTCGGGAGACGACATGTAGCCGATCTGGATGTCGAAGCTGCCGTCTTCGTAATGTTTGCGGAAGGCGGAGATGAATGCGTTGTCGGCATGGTCAAACACATTCAGCATACCCTGGTGCAACGGCAGACCGGCACGCAGAATGGTAGCGAGGATGGGCTGCTCTTCCATCAGGTTGATGGTTTTGACGCCCAGCGGGGTCACTACGTCAACGGGTTTGTACTTGAAAGTCTTGCTGATTTCGTAAGCAAAGATTTCCCCCAGACGTTCCAGGTTTCTGCGGAAGCGCATCGGGTCTTTCTGGATTTTCTCATCGCGCAGTTCTGCGATGTACTGGTTGAAAATGGTGTTTTCCAACCCTAAATTTCTGACTTGTTTCATAGTTTATTATTTATATTGTATAATTTATTCAAAAAAATCATTTCCCGCGGAGCGTTTTTGCCAACCACACAACCGGTTTTGCCGCGCGGTTGTTGACGAATGCCAACGCGGGGTAGGTGAAACGTTCGGCGCCGAAGCCGGCGTAGAAATTGGAAACGTTGTCGCTGCGGGAGCCGTTGAAGGTGAAGGTGAGTGGAGTTTCGGCGTTTCGTTGGAAGTATTCGTCAAGAAGAAAGTACATGGCTCTGCGTTCGGCGCATTTCTCATCGCGGCCGGAGGTCCAGAACCACACACGGTTGCCGTCGTGCAGGAAGATTGCGCCGGCGAGCAGTTCGCCCGCTTCGTCGCGCGCCCCCCACGACTCAACCAGTCCGCGCTTCATCGCAAAATCGCACATCCGCAAAAAACAGTCGTAGTCGGCATCCTTGATTTTGACGCTGCGGTCGGTGCCCCAGTGACTGGTGCGGAAAAGGTCAACGACGGCGGCAGCGGGCACGTTGGTGTCAAGCGCCGGCGGATTGCGGCGGGCAAGCTTCACATTGCGACGGTTGTTGCCTGTATAGTTTTGAAACAGAGTGTTATATGGAAGCTCTAAAGATAGGTTGTGCGCCACCTGCTCGTAACATTTGTCGGAAATCCCTTCTTCCGGGCATCCTTCGTTGAGGTTGACTTCCACGGAGACGAAGTTGTGCGGGATGGCTGTCACAAATGCGGTTACGAGTTCGGCTGTGACATTTTTCGATGAAAAAATTCCCAAACGGAAGAAGTAAAAAGGATTGTAAATGTATTTGAAGCCGTGTTTTTGGCGCCACGGCAACGGCATAACGCTGGTGTAGTCATCTTCGATAAGGGCGTCCCATTGCGGATTTGCGAGTGTTAAAAAATCAAAATCAACGAAAAAAGTAGAGAGACTGGAGCTCGTTACGCAACGATTCCATTTCTCTTTGTCTATCTCGCTATGTTTGTAAAATCTAATCACTTACATTTCTTTTTCGAAGTAAATTCCGAACGTTTCGGTGGTCCATCCTTACAAATCAAACGAGCGCAAAAATACGTATTTTTGCCTTGAAAATAGCGGCTTCCCGAATTTTTTTTCAATTTTTTTTCAAAGTGGATGTAGTATTGAAAAAAAGTAGTATTTTTGCAGTCCGATTTTTGAGAAATAATAAAGAAAAAAAATAAAGAAGAAATGGCAAATCACAAGTCATCAATTAAGAGAATCAGAGCAAACAATAGCAAAAGATTAGCCAACCGTTATTATGCTAAAACGATGCGCAACGCATTAAGAGACATTAAGATGGTTGAAAACAAGAGCGAAGCCCAGCAGCAACTTCCCAAGGTAGTTTCCTTGATCGATAAGTTGGCAAAGAAGGGTATCATCCACAAAAACAAAGCCGCTAACCTTAAATCAGGGTTGATGAAAAAAATCAACAACCTGTAATTTTGTTTTCATAATGACCGTTGAACCCCTGCTTCACTCGAGGCGGGGGTTCTTGTTTTAGTTTACAGTTTTTTCGTTAGGAGTTAGAAGTTGCGCTGCCGTAAGTGCGGTGCGGAAGGAATATTTACCGTCCGTTGAAAATTGAAAATTATTTTCCGCCTTTGGCGTGAAACAAGAAATGCGCAGGAAATTTTGAGGAAATTAAAAGGAAATTTTTTTCTTTTTTTGTTTGTCTTGTCGGCTAATTATCTGGTAACTTGTGAATTACCATCTGTTTGGCGCGGATGGTTTTCTATACGTATAATCGCTATTATCGGAAATTAGATCTACAAGACGAAGGATGCTTGGATTTTGAAAACCTCTTCCGCACATCTTATTTATCAAACCTTGCGGAAGACATTTCCCCCCCCCCTTCCCAATTTTTGTCTGACAGCAACAAAAACGAATTAACTCTCGGCTTTCTGCTATTTTATTTCCCAGCCTTCAGCTTCTCGATGACGCTGGCAACCTCTTCGTACTTGGGCGTATCGTCGATGAAGACAGGTACGAGTTCGCGGATTTCATTGTATATGCACCGACTGCTTTCGCAAAGTTCGTCCTTGATTTTGAGGCAGTCAACGGCCTGCACCAAACCGATATAGTGGATGGCCATTACCTGGAAGGCGTTGTCGATGACGCGACGTGCGAGGATGGCGGAGTTGGTGCCCATGCTCACCACGTCTTGATTGTCGTTGTTGTTGGGAATGCTGTGAACGTACATCGGATTGGAAAGCGTCTGGCATTCGGCCGTCGTGGAGGTGGCGGTGAACTGCATCGCCTGCACGCCGTAGTTTAGCCCCAATTGTCCGAGGTTGAGGAATGGCGGCAGCAATTCATTGATTTTGTCGTGACACAGATAGTTGAACTGGCGTTCCATCAGCATGGTCAGCTTCGTGATGGCGATTTTGAGCTTGTCCATTTCAAAGCTGACGTAGTCACCGTGGAAGTTGCCCCCGTGATAAACGGTTTTGGTGGTGATATCGACGATGGGGTTGTCATCCACCGCATTGAGTTCTTCTTCCAGTACCTGCTGTGTGTAGTCGAGTGTGTCCATGATGGGCCCGAGGATTTGCGGGATGCAGCGCAGTGAGTAGAAAGGCTGTACCTTATGTTTGAAGACTTTTTCTTTGTGGGGGTGGTACATCTCCACTTCGCGTTTGAGCATGCGTTGCGAAGATTCAGCTAACTCAGTCATCCACTGTGCGATACGTGTTTGTCCACTATGGTTTTTCAGGTGGTTGAGTTCCGGTGCGAGAAAGTCGTCGTAAGAAGCGACGATTTCGTTCACCATGACGGAAGCGCGCACGGCGTAATCAAGGAGCAGACGGGCGTAGTGGAGGTTCACCAGTCCGACGCCGGTCATCATGGCGGTGCCGTTGACGAGGGCGAGGCCTTCGCGGATGTGCGGTTCGATGGGCTTGAGGTGGAGTTCTTGCAGCACGTCGGCGGTGGGGCGAAGGTTGCCGCGGTAAAACACCAGTCCTTCACCGATGAGGGTGAGGGCCATGTGGGCAAGCTGCACGAGGTCGCCACTGGCGCCTACGCTGCCGTGTTGCGGAATGAACGGGATAACGTCGTGGTTGATGAATTCGGCGAGCAGTTCCAGCGCGTCGATGTGGACCCCCGACTTGCCCTTCGCGAAGGTCAGGTAGCGCGAAACCATGGCGGCTTTCACACATGCCGGCTCAAACGGTTCGCCCGCACCCGTGGAGTGGCTGCGGATGATGTTGTATTGCAGACTTTGACGGTCGGCGTCCGATACGCGGTATTGCGCCATCGGACCGAAACCGGTGTTGATACCGTAAATCACTTTGTCTTTGCAAAACGATTCCAAAAAGGCGTAACTGTCTTCAATCTGTTTGCGCTCTTTGGCTGTAATCTTTAATTTCCCGTTTCCAAAAATGATTTTTTCAACCTTGCCAAAATCCATCATAATATTTATATCAAATTGATTATCAAAAAAATATGATTCAAAAAAGAACAATTTGGTGTGAGAGTCCTTTTCTTGAAAAAAACTTTGCAAATTTACGATTTATTCTGGCACTGCGAATTTTGTCAGGAATATTTTTTGCCGCTTCGTTCGACCCTAACTGCGAATTGCTTGCGCTGCTCAATAAAAACTTCACAATCGATACTCTACCTTCTACCTTACTGCTTCCTACTTCCCACTTCTTTCATTTTTATTTCATAAAAAAACATAAACGGGATAATCATAAAAAATAAAGTAGTATTTTTGCACCCGCATATTATGTAATAAATAAAACAATAAAATATCGAACAATGAAAAAGTTAGTTTTATCATTAACGATGATTGTGGCTGTATTGTGCGCAATGGCCCAACCGAAGATCGAGTTTGAAAAAAAGACGCACGAATTTGGTGATGTTCATGAAGAAGGCGGCAAAATCACCGCTCGTTTCACTTTCAAAAACATTGGTACCGAAGATTTGATTTTGACGAATGTAAAGCCGGGTTGTGGTTGTACCGCAGCCAATTACACTCGTGAGGCCATCGCTCCCGGTGCAACTGGCTATATCGACGCTACCTACGATCCGTGGGGCCGTCCGGGTAACTTCAACAAAAACATCAAGGTTTCTACCAACGAACCCGATCAGACTGCTCCCTACATTATCTTTATCAAAGGTAATGTTATCAAACGCCCCCCGACAAAATACGAACTCGCTGGTTATAAGGCAGGTAAAGGTGAACTTCGCGCCAAAGAATACAATGTCCGCATCGAAGTCACCAACAAGTCTGCTCATTATGACACCATTCGTTTGAGAAACTTCTGGGAAGATGGTCGTGCGATGTCTATCCAGACCGAACTTCCTGCCTACATTCAGGAAGCAGGCCGCAGCTTCGGTCAGGAACTCCGCGCTGGCGAAGAAGGTTACATCGTTTTCAAATATGATGGTACCGCCCGCAACACCTGGGGCAGAACCCGCGACAAAATCATCCTCAATACCAACGACACCATCGAACCAAAAAAATACATCTATTACGATGTCAACATCAGAGAAGACTTCTCACAGATGAGCCAGAAGGATATGGAAAAAGCTCCGAAGGCCGAATTTAGCAAGGTGGTTTTCAAATTCGACACCATCGCTCAGCAAACCCTCGCCACGGATGTCATCACCATCAAGAACACCGGTAAAACCCCGTTGATTATTCGTAAAATCGAGACTTCCGGTGTGCCGGCCCTCTCATACAAGGCCTCTACAATGACTATCGAACCCAATCAGTCTGCTGATTTGGAATTGACTTTCAAGGCACAGAGCCGTCGCGGCAGACAAAACGCCAGCTTCGACATTATCACTAACTGCCCGTCAAATCCGATTCAGACCATCAAGGTTGAAGGCTTTATCAAGCAATAACTGATTGTTATTCAATAAAGAAAAGGTCGGAAAACGAACTTCGTTTTCCGACCTTTTCTTTTAACGGGAATCCTTACTTGCCGAAACCGATGGGTTTGCCGTTGCCGTCCTTCTTGATAAGTTCGTCTTTGCAGTACTGATGGAGTTGGTTGAAGTCGGTATCATTGTCGGCGAGGAGGTCGTTGATGGATTTTTTGCGGCAGATGTTCTCGATTTGTCCGCCGGAGAAGTCGAATTCGCTGGCGAGGCGGGCGGCTTCGTTATCGCTGATTTCTGGGAGCATGGACTTCCAGATGCTTTTCTTGGCTTCGAAGCAGGGCTTGTCGAAGTGGATTTTGAAGAGGAATCGGCGCTCGAAGGCGGGGTCGAGGTTGTCGGCAAGGTTGGTGGTGGCGATGAGGATGCCTTCAAGATCTTCCATATTTTGGAGGATGATGTTTTGGATGGCGTTTTCCATCTTGTCAACGGAGCGTTCGGCGCCACGCATACGGGTG
The DNA here is from genome assembly GCA_024400775.1 of Bacteroidales bacterium. Lineage (GTDB taxonomy): Bacteria > Bacteroidota > Bacteroidia > Bacteroidales > WCHB1-69 > UBA1756. The sequence continues at coordinate 9,082 of JAKSMF010000008.1, forward strand.
GTGAGGATGCCGTCGGCTTCGTTGATGAGCAGGATGGGCGCTTTTTCGCTTTGGCGCACGCGCTTGGCGTATTCGTTGAACATGGCCTGTACCTCCTTCTCGGAGTCGCCCACCCACTTGGAACGGAGCTGCGTCATATCCACCTGAAAGATGTCGCGGCCGGTGGCGCGTGCCAGCTGGTAGGTGGTTTCGGTTTTCCCGGTGCCGGGCCCACCATGGAGCAGACAGCAAATGCCTGTGCGCAATCCTTTGGCTGTTAACTTCTGCTGTACTTTCTTGAATTTCTCCGGTTCCAAAATCTTGGCAAGTTCATCAATTTGCCGTTGCTCCTCCTTATTGTAGAAGAGTTCCTTTTCGGGAATATCACTGCTGATACGCAGATATTTTGATTTCATGTTGTTGGGCTTGTAAGCCTCTGGAATGAGTTCCATCTTGGCCGAATTACTCAGGCGGAAGGTGTTGCGCATGGCGCGGCCTTCGTTGTTCGCAAATTCGATGAGGTTCCGCTTGATCAGTGCGGAGGAACCGTCGGAAAGCGCGTTGGCAATGCGACGTGATTGCATGCGGTGCTTGAAGATGAAATTCCATTGTTGGGGACATACTTCGTTATCCTCCGATTTGATGTAGAGCATACAGAACAGCAACAGCAAGGCTTTGTCGTTGTCGTTAAGGTCCTTAGTGACTTTTTGAAAATCTTTTACAAAGCGAAGATGCTGATTTTCTTCAAAGAGTGTCGCAATTTCACGTTCGTGGTCTTCGTGGGTGCTGTCATCTTCATCAAGTAAGCCGTAGAGTTCATCCAAGTTACAGAAGAAATCTTCCCACGTCTCGCAATGGCTGTTAGGAGCAACGTATTCCGTGTTGTTTTTCATCGCATCCACTACGGCTTTGGAAACAAAGTAGCCGGCGGAGCCGTGCCTGTCGAATGAGTTGTTGTAGCATCTGTGGATGAGCTTTTTTTTCAACAGACTGTCGATTTCAGTGTGGTGCGAAAGCATATTTACGTTCGAGATGCTGAAGAAACGGGAAAGGTCGTTGAAGTCGGCGTTGCCGTTGTTGCCGATTTCAAGGATGGCAAGCAGCAAAACCGTTTCCATCGGGTCGGTGTGCATGTGGTCGCCAATCAATCTGATATTGTGGATCTCTTGGCTAAAAAACTCTCTCGACAATTCGCTGTTATGAGCTTTTTTCAGTATGATGTCGGCAGCACTGAGCATCGACAACTGTTTTTTCTTCTTTTTTGATTTTTCCGGTTGGATAGGAATTTCTGAAAGATCAAACAATAAGGAATCATCTTTTTTCATAGCGGCTATTTTTATATTAATATATGGTGAACTATCAATGTTTATGACGTGGAAAAAGAGCCGCCAACTTCCAAACAAGCGGAACGGGAGAATCCCGATTGGCAAAAAATTAATTAAGAGTCAATTTTTCAATACTCTTTTTCAGGCGCGTGGACTAATAAAACAATTGTGCGTTTTTTTTGTTCACGAAAAATGAGTTTTTTTGAAAAAAAGTTTTTTGTATGTTTGCATAATATGAATATGCCAGATAAACCTTTCTATTTCAAGAACTTCGCATTGCATCATGACGATTGTGCGCAAAAAATCGGGACGGATAGCGTATTGCTGGCGGCAGCGATTCCACTCTGTTCGCCAAGGCGTGTGCTGGATGTCGGCTGTGGTTGCGGCGTCATCGGTTTCTGCTTGGCAGATCGGCTGTTACGTGCGGGACAGACATCGTTGAAAGTGACGGGTGTGGATATTGATGCGGCATCGGTAGGGGAGGCGCGGCGCAATGCAGCGGAGTTTCCAGCCGCCGGCCTTGCTGACTTCGATTTTCGGGAAATATCGATACAGGATTTTTGCGCCGCGCCGACGACAGTTGGCGGACGTTACGACCTGATAGTTAGCAATCCACCCTATTTCCAGCATTCGTTGAAGTCGGACGATGTCCGTCGGAATGTGGCTCGACATACCGATAACACGCTTTCATTCAGTGATTTGGTGGATTGCTCCGCACGGCTGCTCGCGCCCGGCGGACAACTCTTTCTGATTTTGCCGTCATCGGCGGCGGGTGAGTTCGTTGAGATGGCCCGTGCAAAGCTGCAATTGTCATTCCGAATGGATGTTTTTCCGAAAGAGGGGAAGCCTGAGAACCGCGCGATATTGGGTTTTACAAATGGCAATGTTGACGAAGTCCGTTATTCAAAATTTGTTATTCGAGATATAAATAATTGTTTTACAAAAGATTATATAGACTTTACGAAAGAGTTCTATCTAAATTTTTAGGAAAAGCAAAAACGGTGGCTTTGGTTGGGAAAAAAATCGTATTTTTGCCGCGGAAAGTTGCCGGAGTGGTCGAACGGGGCAGACTCGAAATCTGTTGAACCCTTCGGGGTTCCGGGGGTTCGAATCCCTCACTTTCCGCCAAGACGAAAAAACTCAATGAGAAATCATTGAGTTTTTTTGTTCTCCGAACCTCTTTCGGAAAGTGAAATGAAAGTCGTAAAGCATTGATTATTACACGATAATCACAATCCCGCAAAGTGATTCCGCCGATTGTTCTGCAAGGTCGCACCACACCTCGCCGTTACTGCCGATTGGGTAAATTCTGGCGTTTTTTGGTCCAAAATTGCGACCGTCTTTTCTCAAAAAATGTGACCGTTTTTTGTCTTTCTATATTGCTCATAATAATATAGTTAGATATGAATGTGAAAATTATTTGTAGGAACGCAAAAATGACAAAAGACGGTCTCGTACCAGTCGAAGTCTGTATAAGGGGGTTTTATAAATAAAAAAATGACTATATTTAGAACTGAAAATCAGTTGTAAATATGCAAGTGGGCGAAGTTTTTCCAATGACGTGTTGCAACGCCGTTGCACGTCATGGTTTTCTATAGTTCTAATATTCAATGAAGAATTTGTCAGCAGAGCGTACGTCCTGAATTTCAATCACCTCTTCTTCGTTGCAGATGCGCAAGGTGTCGTCGTGTGTCTGTTCGAAGTTGCGTTTGTGGTAGTTGATGATTTCATCCACAAAGAAGTTGTTGGCCACGATTTTTGGGGTGGTGTTTTGCCCGATTGTGTAGGTGACACTCATTCCAAAATGCAGCGGGGACTCCTCATTTTTGAAGGTGGTGGATTGAATGGTCTGCGGGTCAGGGCAGACTTCGACATTGCAAAGTTCGAAAATATCGCGTCGGATGGTTGGACAGGTGAAATGACGATATGCACCGGCTGGAATGGAAACGGTATTGTTGCTGAATTCCTTGTCGCCATCTTTGACCTTTAGTTGTGAAAAATCAAATGCATGATTGTTGATGACGACGAAGCATTCATCAAGGTTGACGTGTAGAGTTTGATTCGTATTATTCTGTAAATCAAAAGATAACGTTCCGTGATTGCCCCAGAAATTGTATGAGATAGTGCAGTCATCGCTTTTGTATTGTACGTCGTGATTTGTGGTGACGCAAGGTGCATCGCTGGCAACGTGAAGAACTTGGAAATAGTTGGTGCACGCTGACAATAAAAGCGCTAACAGGATTGTCGCGGGGAAAATCAGTCTTTTCATTTGTGGAAATTTTAAAGAATAAAATGTTTTGGCAAACATACATGAATTTTATAAAATGCAGTTTTGCCGTCTGCGTTTTCCGTGAACAATCCGTTGTGGAAATGTGAATCTCTGTCAGAAGCTCGAAATGTTTCAATCTTTTGGGATTTAAATGAGAAAATAATTTGCACAGTTGATAAAATGACCAGACAAATCGTTGATATTAAGTGTGGAAAATATTTTTTAACAATTAATGAAAACGATTCTCATTGAAATATCTTTGCAGCGGATAACTCAAACAATAAATATTAAATCTATTTGATAAATCTATGTTCGACTTTAATAGGTATTCGGATGTTAACAATGCGAATGATAAAGGTTTTGTCCAGCGGGTACGGGATGTGTTGGCAGAAGGAATGCAGTTTGTGGTACAAGAGAAAGTGCGGGGAAGCCATGCGTGCTTTTTGTGTGATGGTAGAGAACTCGCGGTCGGGAATCGAGATTCTCTGACGGATGCGGAAACGTTTTGCTCCCGGTATGGCGAATTGGTGGAGCGTTATCGGCGGCGCGTTTTCACCCTGTTTGAGCATGTACGGCATGTGTATGCCAATGTCCAATACATTATTCTTTATGGCGAACTGTTCGGCGGCAACTACCCGCATGCGGATGTATCGAACAATCGTGAGGGTGGGACCATACAGAGAGGGGTGGCTTATTCTCCTAACTTGGATTTTTATGTGTTCGATATCTATTTGGCGACGGCTTGTGGCGGCCGCTACCTGTCGGTGCCTGTCTGTAACCATCTTTTGGAAAGCGAAGACTTCTTCTTTGCACGGACGTTGTTTCAGGGAAGTTTTGAGGCTTGCCTGGCATATCCGAACGCTTTTCAAAGCAGACTGCCTAACTGGCTGGGATTGCCGGCATTGCGAAACAATGTGTGTGAGGGAATCGTCATCCGACCGCTGGCCCCGATTTTCACCTACCAAGGCGAACGTATTTTGTTGAAGAGTGAGAATGCCCGGTTTACAGGAAAAAGCGCAGGGAAAAAGTGCTCGTTGGGAGGACCGGAGCTCTTGCCGTTAACGCCAGAGTGTTTGGAACTGATGTCGGCGGTGGAACAGTTGGTCACACCGCGTCGGTTCGCTGCCATTCGGAGCAAATTGGGTGAAGTGTGGTTTCCGCGGGATAAGGGAAAGCTAATCAGTAGATTGTGCCGCGATGCGCTCGACGATTTCCTTAATCTGTTTGGTCCCCGTTATGATGCATTGGCGGTGAGCGAACAACACGTTATCACCCGATGCCTGAACAGCGCCGCCGGTCGCCTCGTGAGAAGGGAGGTGATGAAAGAGTGACTTGGGAAATTCACATACTGAAAAATTCGGCTACTAATCTTCCAACAGGTCGGGACGGCGGGCCTTGGTGCGGGCCAACTGCTGCTCCAACTTCCAATCGTCGATAAGACGCTGGTTGCCCGACAGCAGAATCTCCGGCACTTTGTGCCCTTCGTAGTCGGCGGGACGCGTATAGACTGGTGGAGAAAGCAGACCGTCTTGGAAAGAGTCGGACAGAGCGGAAGTCTCATCACCCAGCACGCCAGGAATCAGGCGGGCAACGGCATCAACAATGGCCATGGCGGCAATCTCACCGCCCGACAACACGTAGTCGCCAATGCTGATTTCTTCGGTGACGAACATTTCCCGCACACGCTCATCCACTCCTTTGTAGTGGCCGCAGAGAATGATGACGTTTTCGTACATCGAAATCTGATTGGCTTTCGATTGGTTGAAAGTCTGTCCGTCGGGTGCCATGAAAAGTACGGCATCGTAGTCGCGCTCCGCCTTCAATGCGGCAATACAGTCGGCTATCGGCTGGATCATCATCACCATGCCGGCACCACCGCCGAACGGATAGTCATCCACCTTGCGGTGCTTGTCCTTCGTGTAGTCGCGAATGTCGTGCGTGTGCAGCTCAAGCAACTCTTTGTTGACCGCACGTTTCAAAATCGACTGCGAAAAAACGCCTTCGAACATTTCAGGAAATAGGGTGAGTATGTCAATTCTCATCGTTATCGTTTTTCAATAAACATAATGCCATCGCGAAACGGCATCAGAAAGTTAGTTACCCGTTCATCGTGAAGTATGTAGTCGTTGAACTGGCACAAAGCACGGGTGTCCTTGTCGCCACTTTTAATCTCGCCAAGCACTTTCCCACTCCATAATACATTGTCTGCCAAAATGATACCGCCTTTTCTGACTTGTGGTAAAATGGCTTCGTAGTAAGCGATGTAGTCCTCTTTGTCGGCATCAATGAAAACGAGGTCCCAACGGTTGGTGAGTGTCGGAATGACTTGCAAAGCATCGCCGATGTGGAGGGTGATGTGCTTCCCGTACGGTGATTCCGCAAAATATTTGCGAATCATCTCTTCGCGTTCTTCATCCACTTCGATAGTATGAAGCTGACCGTTTTCAGACAGTCCTTCGGCCAAACAAAGTGCAGAATAACCAGTGTATGTACCGATTTCCAACACATTTTGCGCCTGCATCATTCGCACCAATGTCGTCAGCAGCATCCCCTGTAAGTGCCCCGACAGCATGCGCGGATTCATCACCTTCAGGTTGGTTTCTCGTGTAAGGCGGTACAGCAACTCCGACTGCGGCGTGGAATGCTCCTCGCAATACTCTTCAATCTCCTGCGTGAAATCCGTGTGCATGTTCTTTTAATTCTTATAAAATCAAAATGTAACGGGCAACAATGGCGACAAATAATTATTCCCCGCTATCATCTCAACACAACTCTGACAACATTCTTATCCCACTCGGGTGCTGTCGGCGATAATCTTGTTGACCTCTTCTTCGGTTTTGCCTAATTTTTCTTTACAAATCTGAATTAGAAAAGAGGCGCGTTCGATGTTTTTCGTGAGCTCATCGACGGAGATGTCGGCGTTTTCCATTTTACGTACGATTTCCTGTAATTCATCGTAAGCTTCGGTATAAGTGGGTTTCTTGTTTTCTGCCATGTGAATTAGAGAGCTAAAATGTTGTCAACGATATTGTCAACTGCCTGAGGCAAAGCAAATTGTGTGAGATTCTGCGACATTTCTGCACATTTTTGGTCATCCTGGATTAATGCTTCCACAGTGGGGATGAGTTTTTCACCCGCTTCGCTGTCCTTTACAATCAGCGCGGCGCCTTTTTCTACCAGTGCCATCGCGTTTTTGGTCTGGTGGTCTTCGGCGGCGTAAGGGAAGGGGACCAAAATGGTGGGCGTGCCGAGAATGCTCAGTTCTGCGATGGCCAGTGCGCCGGCGCGGGAAACGATGTAGTCGGCCACGCTGTACGCATCGTTCATGTTCTTGATGAACGGCACGATGTGGATTTCGTTGCTCTGCAGCATCGAAAGCTCCATCTGATTTTGTTTATAGTATGCTTCGCCCGTCTGCCAAAGCACCTGAATGCCCATCTCCTTGAGTCTGTTCACGTTATCGGACATAGTCTTGTTGATGGTTTTCGCACCGAGACTGCCACCAACAACCAACAAAGTCTTCTTTTCGGGCGAAAGTTCGAAAAATTCGTAAGCTTCAGCTTTTTTCTTTTCAATATGAAGAATCTCTTCACGCACGGGGTTGCCGGTTTTTACGATTTTCTCTTTCGGAAAATATTTTTCCAAACCATCGTATGCCACGCAGATGCGTTTCACGTCGGCGGCGAGCATCTTGTTGGTGACACCGGGATAGGAGTTCTGCTCTTGAATGAGTGTCGGAATGCCCAACTTGTTGGCCGCTCGCAATGCCGGGCCGCTCGCAAAACCACCGACACCGATGGCAACGTCCGGCTTGAACTCGCGTATAATCTGCTTCGCGCGCTTTGAAGCTTTCAACAAGACAAAAGGCAATTTGATGTTTTTCCATAATCCCTTGACCGACAGATCTCTGGAAATGCCGTAAATGTGCAGTCCCTCTATTTTGTATCCGGCGTCGGGTACACGGCGCATTTCCATTTTATCGGCAGCTCCGATGAAAAGGATTTCCGCTTCGGGAACAACTTTCTTGATTCTATTGGCAATGGCGATGGCCGGGAAAATATGTCCGCCGGTGCCGCCGCCCGAAATGAGAAAACGTGTTTTCATATCTTTGAAATTGAAAGCGCAAAAATAATAAAAATTACTGACAGTTTTCACTATCTTTTTGTGCACAAATGAGTTTGTCCGCGTAGGGTAATTTTTCGATAAAATCGCAAAAAACATGCCATTCCGGCAGACGATGATTTCTTCTTTGGCGGTAAATCGTCGCCAGCTGTTCGTAGTTCGTGGTTACATGCATAAACAGCTCCAACCCCATCGGACAGTTGGACATCAATGTCATGAAGCTCTCTTCGCATGGGTTATTATTGTAATTTTCAACGAGTTGCTCTAATTGTCGGATGGAGTTTTCGGTGACGTACTGGTTGCACGCTTGGCGTATATCCATCTTGGCAAGCGAATGCATTTTGCTGGATGAGGAGACGATTTGCAGAAAATGGTAGCGCTGTGCCTCCATCGACCAATATTGCGGATAGCGCACGTCGAAGGCGACCAGGATGCCGCTGCGGAAGTTGGTATGACCGCTTCCACCGCCGAAACGGACCAGCTTTTCGCAGCGTTCGAGCGATGCGGCAAATTCGGTGTCACTGTGTTGGGCGGGTACCGTGCGCATCGGGTTGCGGGCGGCAATTACGGCCTCTTTCAAATTGTAAACCTGTACGTTGGAAACTTCTAACATGGTATTCTTTTATGAAAAAAATCTGCTGCAAAGATAAGTTTTTTTCCCACATGGACAATCCTGAAATGTCGGCTGTGAATCACTCCGGGCACGAAAAAAGAGACGGCTCCTGTCAAAACCGTCTCTTTCCTATTAAATATTATGTTGTTACGATTAGAAATCCAGCCGTTTATCAACCAGATTAATCAGACGCTGTTTGTTGCGGCGGGCCTTCATCAGATATTCGCGGGCCTCAGCTACAATCTGGTTGGCAAATTCTTTGTCTTCCAATGATGAAGCGTTGATTTTCACGTTCATATAGGCACCGGTAACGGCGGCTTCGGCGCACAAAACGCCAACGGCGGCGTCGGTTACGGAGTTCGGATTGCCCTTCTTAATCATCAACTCGCAGATTTCGAATACGTCAAACGAACGTTTCACCGTGCGGAACGGAACTTCAGTGGCATATTTGGTGGCCTCTTGGATAGCCTGCTTGCGAGCGGCCTTTTCTTCGTCGGTGCCTTTCGGCAAGCCAAATGCGTTCATGATTTTGTTGAAGGCGTTGGTGTCTTCATCTACTAAACCAATCAGTTCTTCCTTGATCCGCTGGCCTTTAACCGCCACTTCGGAGAAGTAGTTCCATTTGCCGTCCCAGCCCGGTTTGTGAGCAGAGAGGTTGGCCACCATCGTGCCGAGGGCCGCACCGAGTGCACCCATGTATGCGGAGATGGAACCACCGCCGGGAGCCGGACTTTCGGAGGCCGTTTCGTTGGCGAAACCTTCGCAAGTCATATCCACCAAGCGGTTGCCCGACTTGTCGGCAATCATGTATTCAATCACCTTTTCTTCCGGATTGAACGGTTTAAGGTCGTCCAAGCCGAGCGATTTGATGGCGATTTTCATCTTTTCGGGTTCGTCGATACCGAGTGAACGCTGCTGCTTGGCCAAGAAGTAGTCGGCGGCATCGATGAGTGCAGCCTTGGGAACCAGACCGACGATTTCGGTGCCGGTAACGCGGATGCCACGGGCGGCGGCCTTCTTGCAGACCTCTTCAAAAGCAACGTGCAGCGGGGTGAGGCGCGTGTTCGTGATGTTCATTGAAACCTGTGCCACACCGTATTCCTTGATGTACCAACCGATGGCTTTGGTGCCTTTCAGCGTGCCCGGAATCATAACGGGATTGCCGTTTTCGTCCTTCACGATTTTGCCCGTAATGGGGTTGCCTTCGCGTTTTTTGCGACCCTTTTCGCGAACGTCAAATGCGATGGCGTTGGCGCGACGGGTGGAGGTGGTGTTGAGATTGTAGTTGACGGCGATGAGGAAGTCGCGGGCACCGATGGCAGAAGCACCACTCTTGGCCACGCTTTCCGTGAACTTGTTCGGACCAAAATCCGGTTTCCACTCTTTGGTGCAGATGCGCTCTTTCAACGCTTCGTACTCGCCCTGACGACAGTTGGCCAGATTGCGGCGTTCTTCCTTGAAAGCGGAATTTTCGTAACAGAATACGGGAATGCCGAGTTCGGTGCCGACTCGTTTCGCCAGCTGACGAGCAAATTCGGCAGTCTCTTCCATGCTGATGTTGGCGACGGGCACAAACGGACAAACGTCGGTGGCGCCGAAACGCGGGTGGTCACCGTGATGACCGCGCATGTCGATGAGCTCCTGAGCTTTTCGGATGCCACGGAAGGCGGCTTCCATCACGTCGGCCGGCTCGCCAACGAAGGTTACCACCGTACGGTTGGTGCTCGCTCCCGGATCTACATCCAACAAGCTGATGCCTTCTACGGTTTCGATTTCATCCGTAATCTGTTTGATGATGTCAAGATTTCTCCCCTCACTAAAATTGGGAACACATTCGATTAATTGTTTCATAATATATTTAATGTTTGATTTGTCACAAAAACGGTTGCAAAAATACGATTTAATAACCAATTGGAACGCAAAAAATCGAATTATTTATAACCGAATCCCTCCACATCTATTCTCCATTCATTATTCATCATTCTCCATACTTTATTCTCCATTCTCCATTCTCCATTCTCCATTCTCTGCGTAATTCGCGTAATCTGCGTAATTCGCGGTTCGCGGTTATTGTTGTATCTTTGCACCCCGAAAATTTACCACTATGAAGCATATCGGACCACATGTCAGTGCCAGCGGTGGTGTGGAAAATGCTCCGCTCGCCGCTCACGAGCTCGGCGCCACCGCATTCGCACTTTTTACCAAAAACCAGCGTCAGTGGACGTCCGCTCCGCTGTCCGAAAAAAGCATTGACCTGTTCAAACAGCGCTGCCAGGAGTTCCGGCTCTCGCCCGACTACATCCTGCCGCACGATAGCTATCTTATCAACCTCGGTCAGCCTGACGACGGGAAACTCCCGCAGTCCCGCGCCGCCTTCCTTGATGAAATGCGCCGTTGCGAACAACTCGGACTCAAAATGCTCAACTTCCATCCCGGGAGCCACCTCAAACTCATCACCGTTGACCAGTGCCTCGACCGTATCGCCGAAAGCATCAATATGACGTTGGATCAAACCCATGGTGTCATCGCGGTTATCGAAAATACCGCTGGACAAGGCTCCAATGTGGGCTTCAGCTTTGCCCACATCGCCCACATCATCGATAAAGTGGAAGACAAATCGCGCGTCGGCGTCTGCATCGACACTTGTCACACCTACTCCGCCGGCTACGACCTGAAAACAGAAGACGGGTATCACGCCACATGGAAGGAATTCGATGAGGTAATCGGTCTTGATTATTTGAAGGCAATTCACTTAAATGATACGAAAAAAGAACTCGCCAGCCGTGTCGATCGCCACGACAGCATCGGAAAGGGTTTCCTCGGAATGGAGTTTTTTGAACGAATCATGAAAGACCGCCGCTTCGACCATATCCCTTTTATTCTTGAAACACCCGACGAGTCACTGTGGAAGGACGAAATCGCTTTGTTGCACGAACTGAGTAAATAACTTTCTTTTTTTGAGTAAAAAATGATTTACGATTTCACCTATTGTAACCCTACAAAAATATATTTTGGGAAAAACGCTTTGGCAAACCTGCCCGAAGAATTGAAACATTACGGAAAGAATATTTTACTGGTTTATGGTAAGAGTTCTATTAAGAAAAACGGACTCTATGACCAGATTACCGGTGTGTTGCGCGAAGCTGACAAGGATTTTGTTGAATTGTCGGGTGTGAACTCCAATCCGCGTTATTCGCAGGTGCTGGCCGGCTGCCAACTGGTTCGCACGCATCACGTGGATTTGATTTTAGCTGTCGGCGGCGGGAGCGTAATCGATTGCGCCAAAGGAATTTCAGCGTCCGCTTATTACGAAGGCGACGCTTGGAATCACTACTGGGAAGAGAACGGGAAAATTGCAAATCCCACCGTCCCTGTGGCCGCTATCCTGACGATGGCGGGCACCGGCTCCGAAATGAACGCCACCTCCGTCATCACCCATGAAGACAAAAAACTTAAAATCGGTCACACTTTTCCGTTGTGGGAAATGGCACCTAAATTTTCGATTTTGAATCCCGAAGTCACCTTTTCGGTTCCGAAATTGCAGATGTGCAGCGGCATCGCCGACATCATGTCACACCTGATGGAACAATATTTTGGAGGTGACGACGATTGTACTACGGATTATCTCATTGAAGGAACGATGCTTTCATTGGTGCATTCGGCACGAAAGGCCCTCCGTGACCCATACGATTATGAAGCCCGCAGCAACATTATGTGGTGTGCCACACTCGGCCTCAACCGTATGCTCGGACTTTCTAAAAAACAGGATTGGGAAGTGCATTGGATTGAACATCAGCTGGGTGCTTATACCGACTGTCCGCACGGTGTCGGGCTGGCGGTCATTTCGCCCGCATATTATCGCTACATATATAAATATGGACTTCACAAGTTTGTTCGTTTTGCCCAAAATGTCTGGCATGTGAATCCCGAAGGTAAAAACGAGGAGGAAATCGCGTTGGCGGGCATTGACGCGTTGGAAGGCTTTCTGCACGAATTGGAAATCCCGACCACGTTGCGCGAACTCGGCGCCACGGAAGAAATGCTTCCCCTGATTGCCAATTCGGCCATGCCGGGCGGAGGCTACAAACGCATGGAGGCGGATGATATTCTGAAAGTGCTGAAAGCCAGCTTCTGACATTCGGATTTTGTTTCTTGAAAAAATTGTCGTATCTTTGCCCAAAATTTGTAAAACAAAGATATGATTGGAAATACGTTGCCAACTGTTACCGCCGAAGAAGCTGTCAAAGTGGTCAAATCCGGCGATCATCTGCATTGGCCCTGCGTGGCTGCTGCTCCCGAAATCTTGATTCAGGCACTCGTCGCTCGCGCCGACGAACTCGAAAATGTCCATATAACCCACCTCTATACCGAAGGTTATGCCGACTATGTTCTCCCGCAGTATGCCAAGAGTTTTCATCTCGACTCCTTCTTCATTGGTGGAAATGTGCGCAAGGCCACCCAAAACGGCTGGGCCGACTACATCCCGTGCTCGCTGTCGGATACGGCACGCATCATTCGCGACGGCATCCAGCCCGCCGACGGTGTCTTCCTTATGGTGAGCGAACCCGACGCCGACGGCTACGTCTCGCTCGGCTCCTCCGTTGATTGCACGCTGGCCGCCATCGAAAGCGCAAAGTACGTCGTTGCACAGGTAAATCGCTATATGCCATTTTGTTACGGAGATGCACGTATCCCTGTTTCTAAAATCACCGCCTTCGTCCGCCACGATGTGCCTCTCGCTGAAGCCGAATTTCCCGCCCTGTCAGAACAAGACATCGCTATCGGCAAACATGCCGCCGCACTCGTCCCTGACGGCGCCACCCTGCAAATCGGTATCGGCAATATCCCGAATGCCGTGCTGGCACAACTCACCAACCACAGACATCTCGGTATCCACTCCGAAATGTTTTCCGATGGCGTGCTGCCGCTTATCGAAAGTGGTGTCATTGACGGAAGCCGCAAAAAAATCGATGTCGGCAAGCACGTCGCCACCTTCCTGAAAGGCACGCAAAAACTCTATGACTTTGTCAATCAGAATCCTGCCGTCTTAATGAACGATGTCGCCTATACCAACAATCCGATGATTATCGCACAAAACCCGAAGGTGGTGGCGCTCAATTCCGCCATCCAAATCGATCTTACCGGTCAGGTGTGCGCCGATTCCATCGGAACGAAAATGTTCAGCGGTTCGGGTGGACAGTTGGACTTCATGCTTGGTGCCGGCGCAAGCGAAGGCGGCATCCCGATTGTCGCGATGCCCTCCATCACCGCTAAAGGCGTGAGCAAAATCGTCCCCACGCTTGCCGACGGCGCCGGCGTGGTTACTCCCCGTACCGTCGTCCATTGGGTGATTACCGAATTTGGCGCAGTCAACCTTTTTGGCAAATCCATGAAAGAACGTGCCCAATTGCTGATTTCAATTTCTCATCCCTCTGTGCAAGAAGAACTTGAAAAAGCCGCTTTTGAAAGATTTTCTGAAAAAATGTATTAATTCGTGATTATGAAAAGAAAAATCATCTTCCTTTTAAGTGTCGTCTTTTTACTTTCCACCCCTATCGTGAAGGCGCAAACTACCGCCGGCGACAAAATCGTCGGGACCTATTACGTTAAAGACGACCAGTCGCCGGAAGAGGCGAAAATCAGAATATATCGCACAACATCAGGACATTATGCGGGGAAAACCGTGTGGGTGAAAAATCCGAAATTCAAAGATGGCACCGCCAAACGCGACATCAAAAATCCAGATCCGGCCAAGCGCAACACCCCCGCCGACCAAATCCCGATGCTTTTCCACTTTAAATATGACGCCAACAAGAAAGAATGGGTTGACGGCGAAATCTATGATCCCGTCCACGGGAAATACTACAAATGCAAAATGTGGTTTTCCGATTCCAAAACGCTGAATCTCAGAGGTTATATCGGAGTTCCCGCTTTGGGACGTACCATGAAGTGGCAAAAAGTCGAATAGTTAGAAGTTAGCAGTTAGCAGTTAGCAGTTGTTGCGACGCTCCCTTTGGCATGCGGGAATTATTTTGTCAACCCCGCCGATAAAAGTTAAGAAACTAAGACGTGAAGAAGATAAGCAATATGTAGGAAGCAGGAAGTAGGAAGGTCAAAGGACGAAGAACAGAGGTCGTATCCAGTCCCCACGACCTCCGACCCTTTATAAACTTTATGAACCTTACCAACCAATTCTCAATTTAAAACGCTTTCCACTTTCCACTTTCAGCTTTCAGCTCTCTTAATTTTCAATTAAAAATCTCTCATCTTACCACCACTCTCACCGTTTCCATAGCGGTTCCGTTGCTCAAACGAACCATGTAAATGCCGTTGCTTAACGTGCTGACATTCACCTGCGTTTCGCCGTTTGAAAGTATGCCGGTCTGTATTGTCTGGCCCATCATATTTACGATTTCATACGAGCTGAATCCTTCGGTCTCGATGTTCAAAATCTGGCTGGCAGGATTCGGATAAATTGATATAGAACTGTTTACATCAATATCTTCGATTCCAGCGCCGGCTTCGACCGTGATATCATCAATGAGAAGCCCGTATGAATCTTCGGTCTGCTGTGTGTTGGTGTTGTGCGCAAAGGCGATGTGGATGTTCTGGCCGGCGTAGTCCATCAGATCGACCGTTCTCTCATAAAACATGGCGGTCGTCAAAGTCCCGTGGTAGATGGGCGTGAATGCCGACGGCTCCAGCGTTGTGGTGGAAACCAAAACGTCGTAGCTGTTGTCTGGCCAGTCGTCAATGTAGGCGGCATCCCACCAAGTGAGGTGCGCGCCGTTGGATGGAATCGCCAACAAGGGCAAAATCAGCCAGTCGTTCGGCATGATGTCTTCCCACGTTTCTTCATTATATGAAAAAGAGGTGTAACAACCGGCACTTTCATGACCATAACCTAAATTGTCCCAAAACCAGGAGAGTCCGTCGTTGTCGTAATCGATGTTCGACCAGCAAGGAGCCAACGCGTCTTCGAAGTCTTCATGGAAGGGCAGTGCCAGCGGTTCGTCGCAAGAAACACCGGTGCCGCTTACCGCAATGGTTGCGGTTGTCGTGCCGTTTGTCAGCGTGATGTTTCCGCTGTGCGCGCCCGTTTCCGTCGGCATATAACGCACGAACAGCACGGCGTTGGCATTGCCTGTCAGCGACTGGTTGGTCGTGAACGATGTGCTGTTGCTGGAAATGGCGAAAGGCGCTTCGCAGGTGGCAGTGATGTTGCCCGATAACAGTGCGGAATATACGTTGATTTGAACGGTTTTCGAAGCGTTGAGCGCCAATTCCCCAAAATCAATGGTGTTGTCGGAGCAGGTGATTCCCGCTTCTTCGAAATAGAAAACGGAAATGTCGTCCAAACGAATCATGAACTGATCGGTGCTGTTTCTGTGGACAAAGGCGATGTAGATGGTCCCGTTTGCATATTGCGAAAGGTCAACCGTGTGTTGGCGCCATGCTGCGTCGGTCAGCAATTCTGCATAAACCGGAGCCGCTGTAAAGTCGGCGACGCTGTTCCCGGTGGTGGAAACCAAAACTTCGTAGTAGTCTTCCGGATAATCGGGATCCTGTGCGGCTACCCACCACGTCAAACGTAAACCGTTGGCACTGGTCAGCCCGGCCGGCACCTCGATGGCGGAGGTGATAAGGTAGTTGTCGGGTGTCAATGACTCCTGCGAATCATTGTCAAATGAATAGGAACCCATGCATTTGTCGCCCGCGTGTGGCTCTAAATCGTCGTTTTCTAAAGACTTAATAACCCATGAAAAGCCATCGCCATCGTTGTCGATGTTTTGCCACGTGCTGGGCAGGCCGTTCTCAAAACCTTCGTCTAATAAGTAGGTTTGGGCTTTTGCGATAAATGAAAATGCGATAAAAATAGCGAAAAGAGTGAGGATTTTTTTCATATTAAATTCTATTTTTTCAAAATAAAAATTAAGGTGCAAAAGTACAAAACAAAAAGCAATATCAGTTGTTTTTAATGAAAATTCTGTACTTTTGCCAAAAAAATGATTTGATATGTATAGTGCCGACCACCAAGTAGAAAACGAACCGCAGCCGACGAACGAACAACCGCAGCCCAAGTCCAAAGGGCGTTCCCTGAAGGAAAAGTTTATAGTATTCTGGGGGCATGTACGCCGTCTATTCCGTATTTACGAAGACACCGATGTGGCAGCTACCGTCGCCGCCATCCAAAAGTCGGTGGAGTTCAAAGGAATCAACTTGTGGCTGTTGGGCTTCGCCATCCTTGTCGCTTCGGTCGGACTGAACGTCAACTCTACCGCCGTCATCATCGGCGCTATGCTTATTTCACCGCTGATGGGCCCCATCAACGGTGTCGGCTTGGCCGTCGGAACCTACGATTGGGAACTGCTGAAAAAGTCATTCAACAACCTTTTGTTGATGGTGATTATCAGTTTGTTGGTTTCCACACTCTACTTTTTACTCTCGCCGCTTGGTGATGCCCAGTCGGAATTGCTGGCACGTACGCGCCCCACTATTTACGACGTACTCATCGCCACTTTTGGCGGTTTGGCGGGCATCGTTGCCGCCTCCCGCCGCGACATGCCCTTTACCGTTGTCTCCGGCGTCGCCATCGCCACCGCATTGATGCCGCCCCTCTGTACCGCCGGCTACGGAATCGCCACCTGGCAGCTGCGATACGCCTTCGGCGCTTTCTATCTCTTCTTCATCAACTCCTTCTTCATCGCTCTCGCTACCTTCATCATGGTGCGCTACCTGCGTTTCCCAAAACACAAGTTCTTGAATACCAATCGCGAACGAATTGTCAAACGCGGCATCCTCATTCTTTCCATTTTGGTTATCATCCCCAGCTTCTTTACCGCCATCAACGTTGTGCGTGAAACCGTCTTCAACACCCAGGCCAACAAGTTCGTTTCCGAACTTCGTGACGGAAAATATCTGAAAACCAACCAGCAATTGGTGAATGTCGAAAAAGATTATGATCGGAAGAATCCTATGCTGACCCTTACTATCGTCGGTGATGAAGTCAGCCCCGTGATGGTTGATTCGTTGCGCTCCATTATGCGACACAACTTCGGCCTTACCAGCACCGACCTGAAAGTCAAACAGACCGGATTGGTTTTCAATGCCGAAATGCAGGCTGGCCAATTGGGAAAAATGATTGCGGATAAAGATAAGGAAATCAAACAAAAAGATAAGGAAATCGCCGCACTTTCCGTCAGCACCGAGCAAAATCGAAAAATCGCCAAACAAATTGGTGACGAATTTTCGTCCAGCATCGCTTCGGTTTCCGTCAGCAGCATGTCGTATTACAGCACTTCGTCGAAAAATAGCGTCAACGAAACAACGGTAATCGTTACTTGGAAGGAAAATGCAGATCGCTCTGCTGTTACTGCCGAACTCAATCGCATGCTTCCCTTTATGCTTCAGGTGCCGCAGGTTAAAATTATTTCTGCGAATTAATAATATTATATATAACTGAATATCAATATTCTATAAACAACAAAAATCGTTCATGACCACCTTCAACGACAAACCCGTTTATACTTTGACACAGGTCGCCCAAAGCATCCAGTCAATGATTGAGCGAACCTATAAGTTCCCTTATTATGTTCAGGCAGAGATGGTGAAACTTAATTTCTATCCGCGTTCCGGCCACTGTTTTCCGGAATTGGTGGAAAAAGACGGCACGCGGGTCAAAACGCAAATGCGGGCGGTCATTTGGAACTCAGATTATGAAAGAATCAACGATAACTTCCAGCGTATAACCGGTGAACCGCTCAAAGACGGCATCACCGTGCTTTGCCTCGCCACCATCCAGTTCAGCCCGCAATACGGTTTGTCACTTTTTATCCAAAACATTGAGCCATCGTTTACGTTGGGCGAAATGGCGCGCAATAAACTGCAAACCATCAAACGACTGAAGGAAGAGGGCGTTTTTGATGCCAACAAGAAACGTAAAATGCCGCTTCTGCCACAACGCATCGCCGTCATCTCCATTGAAACCAGTAAGGGCTATAACGATTTTAAAGTCACCCTGCAAGGAGATAAAAATCACTATCCTTTTGAAACGGAACTTTTCCCATCGTTGCTGCAAGGCGAAAAAGCCGTCGTTACGATGTTGGAACAACTCGACCGAATCGAAAAGCGGCTCAACGATTTCGATTGCGTCGCCATCATCCGCGGCGGGGGAGGGGATGTCGGACTCACCTGCTACGACCAGTACGAACTGGCACATCGCGTCGCCACTTTCCCACTGCCGATTCTTTCTGGTATCGGCCATTCCACCAACGAAACCGTTACAGAAAGCGTTTCCTTCGCCAACAAAATCACACCTACCGAAGTCGCCTACTACCTCATCAGTAAATTCTCTGACTTTGAAGCCAAAGTAACCGACCTGCAGCTGACGTTGGCAAAAACGGTTCGTCACATGCTTGAACGAGAAAATGCTTGCCTCGCTCGCACAGAAGCCGACTTCAAGTTGGCCGCGCACAAGGTGATTTCTTACGAAAACACCCAACTGATGAAACTTCAACAGTTGTTGCAACTATCTGGTAAACAATTGATTGAGGTGCAAAAGCGCAATCTTGACAACTTTGCTGCCTCTTTGCGACCGTCGGTCACCGCTCGCCTCACCGCCGAAAAAGCGGCTCTCAACAATTTCAACTCTACCATATATATATATACTAAGCAAAAATTATCGTCTGCTGCCACCGATATTTCTCACATCGAGGAGAAAATCCAACTACTCAACCCCGCCAACATTCTGAAGCGCGGTTTCAGCATCACTTACCATAACGGCAGCCCCGTTCTCGATGCCGATTCGCTTCACCCCGACGACGAACTCGAAACCCACTTTTACCACGGCACCCGCCAGTCTGTGGTTAGAGAGTAGTGGTTTCAAGGTGGTGTTAGGATGGTGCGGATATGTTGCAAATGCGTTTCCCGACTCCATCACAATCATAACAAAAATCGGTATGCGAAAGTTGGGGCTAATTAGCTTTCCACTTATACGAAAAAAGGCCATCCCGTCGGGACAGCCTTTTTTATTCTGTAGCGAAAAATCGCTGTATTAGCGAATGATGCTGACTTTCGAAGTAGCAACTTCGTTGCCATTGACAACGCGAACAACGTAAACGCCTTCGGTGAGGTTAGCAACGTTGATGGTTTCGTTGGCATTGGCAGCTTCCATCGTCATCACTTCCTGACCAGCGATGTTGTAGATGCTGATCTGTGCGCCGGCAGCATTGTCAACGCGAATTACCGTGCTGGCCGGATTCGGAGAAACAGTCAGCGTGTTGTCGTTGGCGTTGATGCCGTCCGGGTCATCGGGTGCCTGCTGGTTAGAGACGGTAATACAGTAAGTGTTGTTGTCCAAGTTCGGGTCGGAGCTCGGATAAGAAGCATCCGGTTCATAGGTGAGCGACAGACACATTTCGAAGGGGAAGGTGAGGCCTTCGTTCTCCATTTCGTCAACACCCATCAAACCAATCGGGCCATGACGGAAACCGTAGTTCGGTTCGTAAGAGTCAACTTCTTCCTTGAGGGGCTGGTCCTGCAGGAAATAGACCGGTGCACCGCCTTCGACTTGTGCGTAAATGCTTTCGTAATACATACCATAGGAGGAGTCGATACCCATGTTGAATGCGCCACCATAGAAATAGATGGAGTCGGTGTAATTGTCAACATACTGCCAAGTGATTGCATCCGGATATTGTTCGCCATCTTCCGGGTCGTAAATCTCGCTGTGCCAGTCGCAAATAGCGGAATATTGCTGACCGTCATTATAGTAGAATGAAAGAATCCACGGGTCGTGTTCCTGAACGGGTGCGTTTTCGTATGCCCATGCCGGATTGCTTGCAGTCCAGTAGTAGTGGTGGTAGCCGTCGCCAAAGTCCGGCCAGTAGGCGAAGTTAACCGGTGCGCATGCCGGGTCATGATCACACAAGCCCATGGCACTCATATCTTCACAGTAAATGCCAATGGCAACACTATTGCCGGCAGCCACGTGATAGGCAGTCGTAAGAGCAACTACTTGTGCACCGGCTTCTGCCTCAGATGCATCGTATGTCTGAGTGTAAACCGGAGTGCCAAGTGTGATTTCATGACCATTCACTGTCGGATTAGCATAAATTCTGATAGTGAAAACGCCAAGTTGAAATGCAGTTCCGGTGTAATCATTGATGTTTTCGCTCGGAATCGCATAAAAACGAACTTGTTCAATGTCATAATCATTTGCGATAGTGTTAGCAGGGCAATACAGAATGTATTCACTTTCAGCAGCCTGTACGTGTACATAGCCGCTGGTGGTGAACCAACCGTACCAATTGCTGCGTTCTTGAGCCACATTGTTCACACCGTGAACCGTGTACTTACCATTTTGGGCAAAAGCCATGCTAATCATAACCATTGCCAGAAAAAATGTAAAGATTTTTTTCATAAAAATAGAATTTAGATGAATAATTTAATTTGGCGGCAAATATACAATATTTATATGTATATTCACATCCCTTTGATAACTTTTACAAATTATGCTGTGATTTTTTTCATCCATTGTCATGGAATGTAGCCCCATAGACTATGTTATAGGTTACCGCAACATCCCCGCCGCCCGCCTTACTATATATAATGTATAGTTTATTCAAGTTTCGCAAGTTGTCAAAATGATTATAACCTTAACTATTGGACTTATGACAGAGAAACGAGAACAAGGAGAACAACGAGAATGAATGGCTTTGCCATTTATTTCCGGTCCCGACCAAAATCATCGTCCGAAATCACCGACCGAAATCATAGAAGACGATTAATGGGCACAATCATTGAATAGGCATTCGCGTAAATCCGTGCAATCCGCGGTTCG
>JAKSMF010000080.1 GCA_024400775.1 Bacteroidales bacterium
CGGCGGCCGTGTCGCCGTCTGCGTTGACGGATGGGCCGCTGGCGGTTACTTCGTGGACGTCCGCTCCGGCGACACCGTCTTGACGAAGAAGTTCGTGGTGACGAAGTAGTCCGCCATCGACAGTGACTCCTCAAAAGTTCCTTCCGCCGCAGGTTCATGGCGGAAGGAACTTTTTTTATTGCTCCGGCAAACACTTTACCGAAAAAACGGAAAAGTGACAGCGGATTTGCTTATCAATTTCGCCGCAAGCAAACAACATTTTTTATAAATTTGCCGCCAGCTTTTTTAGGCGCTGATAAACATTATAGAAACAGCTCTATAGAGAATGAGATAAGGTAAATATCTAGAAGATTTTATGGAAACAAATTTTGAGAAGATAGTTCACCTTGAAAGCCCCAACACCCTATCGGAATTTATTTCTGACGAGGAACGGATGACGCTAACATCGCTCAAAATCACAGGAATACTTGGGTCGTGCGATGTTCTTGACGTACTCGATGATATGTGCATGGCTCACGGCACATTCGATGAATACGATGATTTTACATTGAACGAGGAAGACTCGCCTAAACTAATCGAACTCGACTTAGGCGACTGCACATACGTCGGCGGTACTGACCTTCCCTATTTTGGATATTACACCCAACTGCATAAAATCGTATTTCCGAAAGGAATTCGTTGCTGCATTGATAATACTTGGGAATCAGGATTTTCCGATTCGGGGACCTTGTCCACAGTAGTGTTCCCTGAAGGAATCGTTAAATTAGACGGATTTACCAATTGTCCTAAGATTGAAGGAATCGTCATACCAGAATCGGTAAAAGAATTTGGTGAGTACGCGTTTTACGCCACTAGCATTTCATCAATCTGGCTATCCAAACACATAGAGTTCATTTCTGGCGGCACTTTCGCATACACGCTCATTGAGAAATATGAAATAGACCCGCTAAATCCCAATTTCACGGTAATTGACGGCATAATTTTCACAAAAGACCGAACAAAGTTGATAGCCTATCCCCCTAAAGCAAAAGTGCGGCACTACGCCATTCCAGAGGGAACGAAAATCATTGCCACTAATTCCTTCTTCGGCAATTCCGTTGATAGCATCGCCTTGCCAGAAAGTCTTGAAACGATTGAAGAATACGCCTTCCGTTCTTGCCGGGCTAAAATCATCCCTACCAACGGACAACCTTTCGCCATATTTCCCCACAATGAAGGAAGGATTCGCACAAAACGCGACAATTGGGAACCCAAAGACAACGAATAAAGTCAAGAATATCAATATATTATGATTGGAAACGATTTAAAAGAATACCCCGCCACGCACTCGATGTCCACCAGCTGGTTTTTTGCCGACGAGGAGGGCAATGTCGCAGTTTTTGATTTTGAAGACAACGGTCCATCGCCTTGGACTATTGGCGGATCTTGCATTGAAAGTCTGGTAATGGATGATTTTGCTGAAAAGGACGAAACCGGACTTTCTCACTTTCCTCTTAATAAAGAGCAAAAAGAATTGGTGATGGCTTTTTTGGGGCCGCCGCAGGAAGACATTTGCTTTTCCATTGTTCAAATTGACACAACTAAAGAGAAAGATTTTTTGTCTTTATTCCCCAATAAAAGATATGAGAATGATTTGGTATGCCTCTCAAAGGAGGATGGACTGTTTGCTGTAGATTATCTTGAGAAAAAAGAACTCGCAGATATTTGGAAGCAGAAAATGGTCGTAAAGATGGCTAATTGGGATTTGTTTTTCCCTCGTTGTATAGAAGAAGACTGCCTTTACGGTGGTGAGGTGTCCCCTTTCTATTTGTTTGAAGAAGCGTATGATATCTCCGAATTGATAAAGCGAATGAATGTCCCTGTGCATCCTTTCAATCTATCGCAACTGCCGTCACATCTGCAATACAAGGTGTTCAGACTCCCACTGAAGTTCTCCGAATGCGAAAAGTTGCAGATTGCAGACTACTTTCCTTTTACAGGTGGAGAATACGATGCTGTAAGACTTTTGGGATTTGCCCTACATCGTCTGCCATCAACTTCTGGCAATTTCCGACATTACAGCAATGACTTATTTCCGATAATATGTAATCACCAAGATAACGAAGGCTTTCATCCACTATGTTATGTTTCTGAACCAACCATCATATACATATGTGCCGAAACTCTGATGGGCTACCTTAAAGAAAATGACAAGGGAACTATCGCATTTTTGCGACACCACTCTGCTACCATTTCCACCAATATTACCAACGTAATTCCTTCTCCGCTAATCAAGTTGAAGGAAAAGGGCATCCCGATTCCGGAAAGTGTGGCGGCACACGTTTCCGACAAGGCCGGATATCTCGAGCAGGCCTTCGACTATGTGCATCCGCGCGTGGTCATCATCTTTGAGGATGCGCTTCCGAAACTCCGCCAGTGGGAAACCGACACGCACGAATTTTCGATGGATGCGAACCACATCCGCATCAACGGCTGCAATTACCCCTACTTCCTTTGGAATGACGTGGAAAACAACATCAAGGAAATCAGAGAGTTGGCTTCACTTCCTTATCGTGGACGCAAGCGCTGCGTTCTCTCTGAGGAAGAATTCAAAGTGTGGCAGAAATTGAACGAACTATGCAAGGAATAGAACTGCTCTCCATCGACCTGTCGAATTACTGCACCAAGCAGTGCGACTTCTGCTACAATCACAGCAGCCGTCAAGGCAATGTGAAATGGGCCACGCAGGAGGTCATCGGCTTTGCGAAAGACTGCATTGCGCACGGCGTCAAGGCAGTCTCGCTCGGCGGTGGCGAGCCCTTCGAATACGATGGTGTGTTCGAAATCATCCGGGAGTTACAGCCCGTCGTCTATCTCTCCGTCACCTCCAACGGACTGCCGCTGGATAACGAGAATGTGCGAAGACAGCTGCTGGCATCGCCACCCGACAAAATACACATCACCATCCACCAGGCCGACGACGAATGGGAAGTGGACAGGGTGCTCCGACAAATTGCCTGGCTGGCCGATACTGGCATCAAGCCCGGCGTCAACCTGCTGGTTCCTGCATCGAAAATCAAATTCTGCACAAGAGTTTACCAACTGGTTTCGAAGCAGTTAAAGCCCGACCAGATTATATTGGTGCCGCAGCGTTTCAGCGATTCGCCAACGCCCAAACAACTGGCGGAAGTGGCGGGCGGGCAGCCGTTCCAAAGTCCGTCGTGCCTGCTGAAATGCGTACCGCCGCAAAACTTCTGTTCTGTTTCGTGGGACAAAAGAGTCAACTTCTGCAGCTATGCAGGCGGCAAGCAGCCGCTTCCCACCCTCGACTTTGCCGGACTAACCGCCGCACTTGAGCGCGTGCGGTTTGCGGAGTGCTGTAAGGAGAGCAGCGAGGAAAGATGATGCATCATTTTCCCGTGTCTTTCAAATTCACCACGGGTTTCATAAAGTACAGGATCTCACAGGTCGGTTCGATTTCGCGGAGGATGGTCTGCGTGTCTTTGTAGGCCATCGGCGACTCGTCGAGGGTGCTTCGCATATCGCCAGACCGTCCACTTTTTGAGGCTGATACACTGAAGATTGTCTGTCAACTAAAAAACATTTTGCGGGCAGATACCGGGTATTATTTTCTTAATAATTCTTAATTTACTTGGATTTCGGGGGCAAGATGCAGTATCTTTGCACCGTCAACCGATCAAAAAAGCGGCTGACGAAATGCCATGAAAATTCTACTCATAATCTACTGTTTACTCTTCACCATTTATTGTCACGCACAAGGTCTGAACGAATATGTCGTAGGATTCTACAATGTAGAGAACCTCTTCAATCCGAATGACGATTCGTTGAAAAACGATGATGCCTTCACGCCGACGGGATTCAACCATTGGACATATAAGAAATATGTGAAGAAAGTCAACAACATTGCCAAGGTGCTGTTGGCGCTGAATGGCTGGGAGCCGCCGGACATTATGGGATTAGAGGAAATCGAGGAGGAGTCGGTGCTGAAACGGCTTTGTTATGATTCGCCGTTAAAGAAATACGGTTACCGCTACGTGCATTATGATTCGCCAGATGCCCGCGGCGTGGATGTTGCACTCATCTACCGCAAGGAACGCGTAAAGATACTACGCAGCCGCCCCATTCCCGTCGTCTTTCCCTTTGATACAACTTGTCGGAATCGGGACTTGCTATACGTGGTGACTCAGCTGCCGTCGGGCGACTCATTGCACGTCATCGTCAACCACTGGACGTCCCGCTACGGCGGTTACGCCCCTACCATACCCAAGCGCAACCACTATGCGAGTATTGTACGGCAATTGTGCGACTCACTACTCGCTGACGATCCAGCGGCCAACATCATCATTGGCGGCGACTTCAACGACTATCCGACCGACCCAAGCATTACCGACGTACTGCAAGCCGGCGACATCGACAATCCCGCCCACGCCAACCGAACGCTCTTTGACTTAATGGAACGCTTTTTGAAAATGCCCAATATCGGCAGTCACAAACATGAGGATTTCTGGGGCTGCCTCGACCAAATCATCGTCTCCCCCGCCCTCGTCAATGACACCGGGACTGACATTGTAGGACACGAAGCGCACATTTTCGTCGCCGACTTTATGATTGAACCCGACGAGAAATTCGACGGTTACCGCGTTTATCGAACCTACTCCGGCCCGCGCTACATCGGAGGATACGCCGACCACCTGCCCGTCTTCGTTAAGCTGAAAGCGAGAAGTGAGGAACTGGGCATCGGCCGCTGAAAGTGGAATTACAATTCCCGCCGGACGAACGATTTTTGCCAATCGGACATATGCTGCGAGAGCTCACCAAAGTGAATCATTTTCAGCGCAGCGAAGGGTTTGATACGAGCTTCAATGCCGGCGAGTTCACTCGCATCATTCGTATTGAAATACCGACGGAGGAATATGTGCCAAAAGTTGAGGAAAGTGGCATCATCAATATGGAACAGTCGCATCGTGCGTTCCGGAGACTCGCTATGCGACATATAATAAAGAAGGCCTAAATCGAACAGAGGATCCCCATATCCGAAGTCTGCCATGTCAATAAACAGATTCACTTCGCCAGTAGTAATGACATTACCAATGTGCAAATCGCCATGAATGCAGGTGTTTTTTTCGTCCACTGTTTCAAGGAAAGCAGCAAAGCGTTGTTTTTCATCCTCACTAAAATGAGGGGTGCGGGTGACCAAATCACGGTAAAATTCGCGGATGGAAGGAAACACGGAAGTGTCGCAGGGCGTATCATGCAAACGTTTGCACATATCGGCAAAGGTAATCGCATAGTATTCCAATTTCTCCGGTGCATCTGCGATTGCGCGAACGAACGATTTTTTGTTGGCAATACGTTCAAATATAATGCCATGACGCTTACCAATGCGAACTATCGGGCCCGTCATCGGAGTGGGAATTCCCATCAGAAGTGCGGAAACAGCAGTACGCTTCTCTTTTTCCACCACATCCTGAGGCATGAAGTCATGATACAACTTCAAAACCTGCTGACCTGATCTGTGGTTGTAACTCAACGCGGTATAACCATCGCCGAAGTACTCGTAATCATCCATATCGACTTCGATGGGACGCTCCGTGACGCTTATGAATTTGTCTGCGCCGGTGCCGCTGAAGCGATGAGCCACTGCAGGTGAAACATTCGCAACATAAAACAGATTCCCACGCTGACGATGATTCAGCAAAGCGCGCAAAGACGAGAAATCCATATCGCTAACACCATCGAAATCAAGCGTATAAGGATGATTGTCATTTAGTTCCGCAATCACTTCAGAAATATTTTCAGCACAAAGCGCACCCGTAATGAAAATACGGTCGCCAACTCTTTTGATTGAAATTTCAGGGGACATAATTTATTGATATACTTCTAAATAATGATTGCCATACGATTTCACACAGACATACAACTATCTAAAACCAGCATTCTAACTACGAATCAAATATCGATTTTTCATCTTCTCCAACTCTTCTTCGCTTAAACACAGCTGATTGACGAGATAATCATGCATGGAGCCGAACTCCTTATCAATCAAATTCAAACTATGAATAAAATTGCGCGTACTCACACCAATGAAGCCACGAATAACTTCGACTGCTTCTTCATCGCCGCCCATCTCACGAAGGCGAGAGGAAAGTCGTTCTACTTCTGCACGATAGAAGACATTGGACATGTCAAAATCTGCAATAATCAGGTCGCGGCTGGCGCCCAAAGCGGCTAAAACGAAAGCAGCGCCCCAACCGGTACGGTCTTTCCCCTGCGAACAATGCCAAAGCACGGCGCCATCCTCCGTTTTCGCAACATAGTTCAAAAAAGTGGCAAACTGCAACTGCGTCCACTCACTCATAATCAGCGCCGGATACATCGCACTCAACGTGCGTTTGACCTCTTCTGTCTGTGCGCTTCGCAGCAACAGTTCCATATCGTTGTTGCGAGCGACATCCGACAACGCTGAAGCTCGCCACTCCCCTTCCGTCGCGGGATCGTTGCTCGGCAAGTGAATGTTATCAGCACTGCGCAGTTCACGGTCAGGATGGCGCTGAAGTTCACTCTTCGTCCTGAAATCAAAAACGTGAACTACATGATAAACATCCTCTAATCGCTGAATATCGGCATCCGTAGCTGTCCCCAAACAACCCGTGCGAAGCAGCAAACCGCTTTTAATCACGCTGCCGTCCGCCATGACGTAGCCGCCCAAATCGCGAGCATTTGCGATGCCCTGCATCTGTATAGATTGCCGTTCAAAGGAGAGATGTTGCATAGAAAGAATCAAATATTATTCAATATCATCAATATCAGCGATATACGTTTTCTTTAACAATTGGCTATTCTTCACTTTCAACCACAGCATTGCCAGCTTGATAAGGCGTAATTGACCCTGCCAGAACTTTGGGCAGCAACTGCTCGATAGAAGTCTGCACGGCGGGATTATTAAAGAAATTGTTTTTTATCGTAAAGTCAATCCAATCATAGAAAATCTTGACATTCTGTTCGTTACGATTTTGTTCAAAGAAGCCATTACTTTTTGTCAACGCTTCGAACTCGGAAATAATCTGCCACACTTTGTCAATGGCAGTATGTTCCAACGCAGAGCAGGTGGTGACAGGAACGACCCAACCGTTTTCATTCTTGGGAAAGAGATGCAATGCCGATTGGTAGCGCGTTCGGGCGAGTTCTGCGGGAGTGACATTATCGCCATCTGCCTTGTTAATCACCAGAGCGTCAGCCATTTCCATAATACCACGTTTGATACCCTGCAACTCGTCGCCAGCGCCGGCCAACATAATCAGCAGGAAGAAATCCACCATCGACTTCACGACGGTCTCTGACTGTCCTACGCCGACGGTTTCAACAATAATGACGTCAAAGCCGGCAGCTTCGCACAAGATGATGGTTTCACGGGTTTTTCGAGCCACGCCGCCAAGCGTAAGGCCAGAAGGCGAAGGGCGGATGAAGGCATGTGGATCAACGGAAAGTTGTTCCATACGCGTTTTATCACCCAAGATGCTACCTTTGGAACGCTCACTACTCGGGTCGATGGCGAGAACGGCAATGTTTTTTCCGTGTTGGGTCAAGAAAGTGCCAAAGGCCTCAATGAACGTGCTTTTGCCGGCTCCAGGCACGCCGGTAATGCCGATTCGCAACGATTTTCCAGCGTACGGCAGACAGCGTTCTATCACCTCCTGTGCCAACTTCTGATGCTCAGGATTAACGCTTTCAATCAACGTAATGGCACGACTCAAAATCACGCGGTCGCCCCTACGGATTCCATCAACATATTCATCCACAGACAGATCCCGACGTTTGCGTTTTTGCAAATAGGGATTTACCTGCGCCGGCTGTTCAATGCCTTCGCGCTCGTGCAAAGCGGTATCAAATCCGTTTTCTACCATGAAGTCGAACAAGCTACATGATCCGCGACGATATCGTTGCCGTTAACGTCTTCAACCACCAAGTCATCTTCCATATCAGCGCATGCCGTAGCACTCACTTCACTGCCATCCCAGCTGTCATAGCCGATGACGGCATCATCATCATTATAATATTTGCACAAACAGTCACTTTGTTCACATGAACTGAAAATCAAAGCGCAACACAAAACCGCGCCGATGACTGAGAAAATCTTTTTCATTGTGTAATGATTGTTTAATTATGGATAATTTCTAATTATAGGTTAATCTCTTTCACAAACCACGTCAACATCAACGAGTTCGGGCTCGCCCAGCGGGATATTGCCAATTTGATCCAGCGGGATGTTCAACGTATAGGAGTCGTTCATTCCCTCACAATCTTCATCCGTCACATGTTTGTCATCCCATGTTCTAATATCATACAACTTGTCGTTATGATAATACTTGCAGACACAATTTTTGTGGCAGGCAGTCATAGCTACACAGGCGAATGCCGTTAAAGAGAGTAATAAAATGGTCTTTCGCATAGTACAGAATTAAGCTTGCAAAGGTACTATTTTAATTAGAATTTTCAGATGATTTCGAAGCATTTTTTGATTTTTTTTGTCATCCGAGGAAAAAATTGTATTTTTGCAACTCATTATTACGCTAAATATCTCATTATGAAGAAAATCATTATTGTTTTAGCTTTACTCATCCCTTTTTTCACACACGCACAAAAGCTGGCTTCATATACCAATATGGTAGCCGATGGATATAACTTCTGGATATATACGCCAGAAGATTACAATCCAGCGGCAGCCGACAAGCCCATCATCTTATTTCTGCACGGAAGCAGTCTGTGCGGCAACGACTTGAACCGCGTTCGCCGATACGGCACGCTGGATGCATTGAACATGGGACGCAAAATTGATGCCGTCGTCGTTGCGCCTCAAAATCCCGGTGGTTCATGGCGTCCCGAGAAAATCATGAATGTCGTCAACTGGGTTGAACAACATTTTTCGGTAGATACCAACCGTTTTTATGTATTAGGCATGAGTCTTGGCGGATATGGCACGATTCACTTCGTCGCTGCCTATCCCGAAAAAGTAGCGGCTGCCATCGCACTCTGCGGCGGTAGCGACCTCAAAGACCATTGTTCTCTTTGTCAAGTTCCTTTGTGGATTATGCATGGCACTGCCGACAAAGCCATTTCGGTGTCAGAATCACAAAAAGTAGTAAATGCGATGGCCGCATGCGGCGACACCTCCCGTCTGCGTTTCACCAAGCTCCCCGGCCAAAGTCATGGTGACCTTGCAAAAGTGTTCTACCTTGAAGAAACTTATCAATGGCTTTTCGCACATCGCTTGAACGACCCCAATCGGCCTGTAAACAAAGACATTGACATCAACGTCAGCACGTTTGCCAAAGCATACGCCAATATCGACCGATCCAAAGCCCATTTTACCGTTGTCGATGGCGCAACCGGGAAAGAGGCAGCACCCGTCCAGGCGCAAACACAAAAAACAGCATCTGCGAAACCCGCCACCTCTTCCAGCTCAAAATACCACACCGTGAAAAAAGGCGACACGCTCAGCGCAATCGCACGCAAATACCACACTTCCGTCAGCAAGCTTTGCAAACTCAACAAAATAAAAGAAACCACGATTCTGCAAATCGGACGGAAACTGCGCGTTAGATAATGAACTACATCGGCTCTAAAAACAGGATGTCGGGCTTTCTGCTGGGTACTATCAGCGACATTGTGGGTGACCTGACCGACAAGATCTTCTGCGATGCGTTTGCCGGCACCGGAGCCGTGGGCAATACCTTTAAGCCATACGTCAAACAGTTGATTTCCAACGATTTGGAGCATTATAGCTACGTCCTTAACCGCAATTACATCGGGAATTGTATTCCGCTGCCTGACGCCAAATACCTGATTTCCGAACTTAACGACCTCACTCCGATTAGCGATGGTTTTATTTTTCAAAACTTCTGTCTGGGAAGTGGTAGCGGACGACAGTATTTTTCTGACGAAAACGGTCAAAAAATCGATGCCGCACGTCAGGCAATCAAGCGATGGCACAATTCGGGCGATATTGACGACGACCGATACTACTTCTTGATTTGCAGTTTGTTAGAGTGTGCCGACAGATTAGCCAATACAGCTTCGGTCTATGGGGCGTTCCTAAAAAAACTGAAGCCGATGGCGCAAAAGCGACTGGTGCTGTCACCTGCCGATTTCACCTATACAAACCAACAAAATGAAGTATATCAAGAGGATGCGAATGCACTTCTACGGCACGTCAAAGGAGATATACTTTACCTTGACCCGCCGTACAATGTGCGCCAATACGGAGCTAACTACCATATACTCAATATAATATCTCAATATCAACCTGTAACATTAAAGGGAAAGACCGGGATTCACAAATACCGTCGCTCGTTATACTGCAGCCGCAAGAAGGTATTTGCCGCCTTCGATGACCTCATGTCACATGCGGAATTCCAATATACATTTCTTTCATATAACAACGAAGGATTGCTTTCGCCTGATTTCATACGCGAAACCATGCAGAAATACGGGGAATACGACTGCATCTCAATGCGGCACCAGCGCTTCAAAGCCGACAGTGACGAAAATCGCACACATCATGCACAAAACACGACTGAATATCTACATTTGATGATCAAAAAAAGTCTTTAGAAAAAAGATAATTTTTTTTCGTGAAAAGTGCTTGTGTATTAAAAAAAATTGTATTTTTGCACCCTCAAAACGGCGGTTGTAGCTCAGTTGGTTAGAGTACCGGATTGTGGTTCCGTGGGTCGTCGG
>JAKSMF010000081.1 GCA_024400775.1 Bacteroidales bacterium
CTCAAACGGCGATTTTGTTCATTCGATTCAAAAAGTTCCCGGACGTGGTCGGCAAAAACGACCTCCGTGCCGTAGCGTGTTCTCGCCCGGTTGATGAGTTTCTCGAATACCTTGTTGCTGTTGGCTTTCCCTACGCCCACCGCATGATGCGGGTACTGCATCGCCAAACTTAAAATCATCCACTCCCAGTTGTTGTAATGGCTCGACATCAGGATGACGCTTCTGCCTTCCTCATAAAATCGGGTGACGATTTCCGGATTTTCGCACCGATAGCGGCGCATCACCTGTTTCTTCGTCATTGTCAGCATCTTCAGCATCTCGGCGGCGATTTGTGCCAAATGACGATAGTATTTGCGACGCAACTTCGCTATCTCCTTTTCGCTCTTTCCCGGAAATGCGTTTCGAAGGTTCTGGGTCGTGATTTTTCTTCTATATCTTATTATGTAATAAATAATTAGGTAAAAAAGATGACCAATGATGTACAAAACGCACAGCGGAAGCAACGATAGCGGGTAGAAGATGAGGTAAAAGGCGAACCGCATAGCTAAAGGGTTTGGGCGTATTGAAGAATTGACGGGGAAATAATGTCGCTGTTGGCACTGACAACGGCGCGGTTCTCGTCGGTGACTTTGCCGATGAAAACCGTGCAGACTCCGGCGCGGCGACCGAAGTCCATATCGCTGGCGCTGTCGCCAATCATCACCGACTGCGTTAGGTCAATGTCGGGAAAGTCGCGCTGCGCCTGCTCCATCATTCCGATTTCGGGCTTGCGGCAATGGCATCCCGCCCCCGCCAGATGCGGACAAACGTAGATGGCGTCGAAGTTAATGCCGTACGGACGCAGTTCCCGACGCAGATGCTCGTGAACCGTGTCCACATCCGATTGCGTACACAACCCTTTCGCAATACATTGCTGGTTGGTGATGATGATGAAACGACGGAATTTTTTCAGCAGAAACGGAATCGATGCGATAAAGTCGTCTCGCAACGCCAACTCTGACGGCTTTTTTACGTAGTCGCCAATCAGTTGTACGTTGATTACTCCGTCCCGATCCAAAAACAGTGTGTCCATCCGTGCGTTATGCTATTTGAAGGCGCGAAGGACGTCAAGTCCGTTGGCGTAAATGAGCAGCGCGAGCAGCAAAATAAATCCAACCGTGTTGGCGTAACCGATGAACTTGTCGCTCGGTTTGCGTCGGGTGATCATTTCCACCAAAATGAAAAGAATGTAACCGCCGTCCAATGCCGGAATGGGTAGGAAATTCATGAATGCCAAAACGATAGCGAGGAACGCCGTCATATTCCAGAAAATCTGCCAATCCCATACTTTCGGGAAAATGCTGCCGATGGTACCGAAACCGCCCAACTGTGTGGCTCCCTCTTTCGTAAAGACGAGTTTGAATTGCTTGACGTAATCGCCCAACGTTGTGAAACCTTTGGAAATACCGTTCGGAATAGATTTGACGAAGCCGTAATCCACATGCTTTAAGCCCAACAACGCCACCGGCGTGACGGGGAATACACCGAGCTTGCCGTCGGCATCCAGCTTGACGTTGGTGGTATCAATCTGATTGTCACGAATATAGGCGATGGTGACATCGGAATTTTTGTGCTTCGCCAATTCTTTTTGATAATCATAAAAAGAGAACAACATCACCCCGTTGAGGCCGACGAGACTGTCGCCGCGCTGCAAGCCGGCTTTGGCTGCCGGTGATTCGCTCGGAACAGAGTCCAAAATAAACGGCATTTCAAACTGACAGAAATACTGCTCCGACTTTTCCGAACCGATGAGGCGTTGTGCGAAATGCTTGTCCAAATATACGGTAACTTTTTCTTTTACAGAAACTTCCTGTGTATTGGTGGAATCCCCGGTGAAGATGGATTTGTTGCGGTTGACCACTACGCGCTGTGCACCGTCGATCAACACGGCACCGGTGATGTCGCCGGTTTTTTCGGGTTTTGTGCCATCGATGCTGAAAATCTGGTCTCCGTTTTGGAAGCCGGCTTCTTGTGCCACCTGCGAGTAGTGCATACCGTACTTGGCGTTATCGACGGGGATGTAGTCTTCGCCCCAGGCGAACAGCACGATTACGTAAAGAATCAGCGCGGTGATGAAGTTGACGAGCACGCCGCCAAGGATGATGAAAAGGCGCTGCCAAGCGGGCTTGGCGCGGAATTCCCACGGCTGCGGTTCGGCGGGTAGGTCGCCCGGCTTCGTGGTCTCATCCACCATGCCGTTGATGGAGCAGTAGCCGCCTAACGGCAACCAGCCCAAGCCCCACTCCGTATTGTCGGGATGCTCGTTCCAACTTTCGGGCGTCTGTGTGGAGAAAAAACTGAAATGCCACTTGCCGTCAAAACGCTTGGCTCTCAAAATCGAAAAGCCGGGATTGAAAAACATATAGAACTTATCCACGCGTGTTTTGAAGATGCGGGCGAAACAATAGTGCCCGAATTCGTGCGTGATGACCAAAAACGCCAAGCAGGCGATAAGTCCGATGATTTGTGTCGCGATTCCCATAAATCGTTATTTGCTAAATGATTGTAATATAGTTTGTTTCGTGTTTTTGTCTATTTCAAGATACTCATCTACCGTTGTCGGACGGCAGAAGTCGGTGTGCGCTAACGCCTCTTCGATGAGGCGTGGAATGTCGTAAAAACCGATCTGGTCGCGCAGGAACAGTCCGACGGCCGCTTCGTTGGCGGCATTCAGCACACAGGGCATGCAACCGCCTTGTCGCGATGCCTCGACGGCCAACCGCAAACACGGGAATGTCTCCAAATCCGGCTGCTCGAAGGTGAGCGTCGGGTGCTCCGCGAAGTTGAGGCGCGGGAAGTTGTTGGGCTGTCGGGCAGGGTAGGTGAGGGCGTACTGTATCGGAAGCTTCATGTCGGGCAGCCCGAGTTGCGCCTTGATGGAGCCATCCTGAAATTCCACCATCGAATGGACGATGGACTGCGGATGCACCACCACGTCGATTTTTTCCAGCGGAACGGAGAACAGCCACTTCGCTTCGATAACCTCCAACCCTTTGTTCATGAGGGTGGCACTGTCGATGGTGATTTTGCTGCCCATCGACCAGTTGGGGTGCTTCAGCGCCTGCTCTTTCGTGACGTGGAGCAGCTCTTCCTTCTTTTTGCCACGGAACGGCCCGCCGGATGCGGTGATGATGAGACGCGAAACAGGATTGTGAAATTCACCGGCCAGACACTGGAAAATGGCGGAGTGCTCGGAATCTACCGGATATAGGTTGACACCGTTTTCGTATGCGGTACGCGTCATCAGTTCGCCGGCAACCACGAGCGTCTCCTTGTTCGCCAACGCAATCTGCTTGCCGCATTCGATGGCCTTGTATATCGGAGCAAGCCCCGCCACACCGACGATGGCCGAAAGCACCATGTCAACACAACCCATCTGGACTACATCCAACAGCGCCTGCCGACCGGCATAAACCTTGATGTCATCGTCCCAAAGGGCTTCTTTTACGTATTCGTATTTCGTTTCGTCACCGATAACGACGATGTTCGGCTGAAACTTCTTGGCCTGTCGGATGAGCAGGTCAGCATTGGAATGTGCGGTAAGTACTTCAATCTGAAGTAGCTCTGGAAACAACTCCGCCACCTCCAACGTTTGTGTGCCGATGGAGCCTGTGGAACCTAATAGCGCAATTCTTTTTTTCTCTGACACTTTATTCGTTTTTTTTTGAAGAAGGCAAGCACTCCCTCCGCTCTAACTTTCAATTTTCAACTTTCAATAAAAAAAACTCTCCACTTTTAACTTCTAACTCCTAACTTCTAACTTCTAACTTCTAACTCTTTTTTCGGCGGCCATGTACCGCGCCATCCGTAGAAGAAACCAAGGTGGTAACGTGCGGAAAAATAGTAAAGCAGATGTTTCAGTTTGCCGAACGGCATGTAAATCAACAAGATGCTTGCTACGATGTAATAAACCGCATGCCACGTATTGCTCATGCCGCCGGTAAGCAGGAAGGCAATGCCGGCACATTGGAACAACGTGGTGAAAAGGTTTGAAAGATAGTCGTCGGGATTGGAGAGACTTTTCAGATTTTTGTTGTTCAATCTCTTAACAATCAGTGTGATACCGCAAAGTGTGGAGGCACTGAGGCAGAGGGCCAGAATCAGATTCAGCCATTCCGGATACCAGATGTTGAGTTCGAAGAACGAAAGAATGAAAAGCAGAATCGACAGGAAGGTGCCGAGGTGATAGATGATGCCGGCGGCGTAGGTGGGCAGATGGAGGTACGCCGATTCCTTGTGCGTCGGGCTCATCGCCACCGTGTTGGCATAAATCACGCCCTGCGTCACGTCACCGCTCTTTACCGACAAATCCTTCGGCTTGCCGAGTTTTACGATTCTAACAAAATGAAGTAACAGCAGCACCATGCAAAAAAACAGTGCTGCTAACGAAATTATTTGATATATAGTCATTTACGCGGTGTTTTGAGGTCCTGGATTCCTATACGCAGCCTTCGGGTTTGGGCAGACCGGCTACACGGCAGGCTCCTCTCGCGGGACCCAACGGGAAAAGTTCGTAAATCTGTTTCAACTTCAGTCCGCTCTCTTTGCAGATAACGCGTACCATCGGCGCCAAACCCTTTTCCAAATAGTTGGCACGGATGATGTTGATGATTTTCCAATGGTCTTCGGTCAGGTTGTCAATACCGTCTTCCTGGGCAATCAGTTTGGCCAGTTCTTCGGTCCAAAGTTCCGGTTCCAGCATGAAGCCGTCGCCATCCATTTCAATCGTTTTGTCTCCTAATGTAATGCTCATAACTTTATAATTGTTAATGTTATTGATTCAACGAGGTCTCCTCATTTTCGGGGTGCAAATATACGATTAAAATATTCAATATGGGACACCCACTCGGAAAAATCTTTGTTCGCCGTTTAAGCGGTTGCTCGTCAGCAGTTTTCGTCTGTAATCAATAACTCAACTTCCGCAGGCTGCTTTTTTCTTGCTATACGGAGACTGGCGACTTTTGACTTACGACTTTTCGAGTCAAACTTGTAAACATAATGGCAAATCCATTCGTTCTCGTCGTTCTCGTTTCTCTGTCCTAAATCTCAAGTTCTAAATTATATAATCTCAATATTTCGCAGTCGGTCGATTTACAAAAAATATTGCAACAGTACTATTCAATAAAAATAGTTTCGGCTCAAAATTTTATTTTCCCCGTTTCTCGTATTGTCGCAGGAATTCCGGAATGGTGTTCATTTCGATGCGGCGGTTGAGGATGATTTCGTGACGCTCGTTCATGATGAACATCGAAGGATTGCCGCTTTCGTAAATGTTGAACGCTTCGAGATAGTCGATGTTGCCTTTGTTGCCGCCCACGTTAATCCACGGGTAGTTGTTCTCCTTGACGTATTTTTTCCAACGGTCGATGTCGGAGTCGTTGGCGACGGCGTAAACGTCGAAGTTGCGCTGACCGAGGTTTTCCAATGAATCATAAACGGCACGCAGGTTCTTGGACTCCTTCTTACAGGTCGGGCAGTCGGGATCGTAGAACCAAAGTACGACGTACTTTTTCGGCATACGGTAGGAAGAGTGCCATTTGGTGAAATCCTCGGTAAGGGTGGTGTCCGGAATGACCATTTCGGGTGCGATTTTGCCAATCAGAATCGGGTCGAGATGTTTGACGCGGTTCGTGTATTTGCGCAGCAAGTCCTCATCCATCCAAGTGCATTTGCCCTTCATGTGGTTCTCTTTCACAATGTGAACGAAAACGCCGTCGTGACCTAACAGCTTGCTGGTCTCGTAGTTATAAGAGAGCCAGTCGATCATGAAGTGGTACATCAGTGTGTCGGATGCGGATTTTGCCAAAACCATATCTACATATTTGCAGATTGTGTCCGGGTCTTGGTATTGGAGATATTTGGTAAAATATTCTTTGATTTTGGGTTCCAGTACCGGGGTGAAAATCAGACGGCTGTCGCCCAAGTCGATGTTGTCCCAGTAATGTGTAAGGAAATAACGAAGTTGGAAGGTGGAGTCGATTTTCCCGTTAGCATCGGCGGGCGCTTCCGGAATGTCAACGGCCTGATAGACGTTCTGCATTTTGGAGAACAGGTAGTCGGGATGACGAGCGATGATGTCTTTGATAAAGAGGTCCATCTTGTCGTTCAAATCCTTGATGAGAGCTTCGTATTTTTCGATATCAGCTTGATTGTCAGCTTTTTTTGCTTCGTCGAGGGCCTTGTGGTATTCGTTCATCTCTTTGCCGGCGGCTGAGGTTCTGCGCTGGAAGTTCAGCAGTTCTTCGTTATGCGGCGTGTTGGTGGCCTTCACGCTGTCGGCGCTGCCGGTCGTGCCACACTGGAAGGAGAAAAACTGCGGCCCGTCCATAATGAAGTCCATGTACGGATAGTGCGTCTGGCTCACCAGTTTGTACAGACCTCCCTGGTATTCTTCGTCGCCTTTGAAAATGAATTGCGGACCGGCTTTGGTTTCAACGCGGGTGGCCGAATCCTTCAAAAGCAGTTTGTCGCGGTAGTAAATCGCCAGATAAACCTTTTCATCCTTGGAGTTGGGAATGGAGAAAACAATGTTGTGCCCCTTCTTCGGAGCGGATGAGCTGTTTTTCTTTTGAGCCAACAAATCGTTGGGAATCAATAAAATAAGTGATAAAACAAATAGTAAGGACAGTCTTTTCATTACTCGTTATTTTTATCTTGATTAAAATTATTGAAAAAATCTTCAAGTTGGTCTAACGAAAATTGTCTCAATAATATTTTATGGTTTTGGTCAATTAAAATGCAGGCGGGGGTAGTGAGAATGTTGAAATAGTCGATGATGTCGTAGTTCATATCCCCCAAACCATAGCAGGTGTTGATGAACTGGATGTCCATTTCATTGGATACTTTTTGCCAACGGTTGACGTCGTCGGTGATGCAGCAACCGAAGATTTCGAAGTCGTAGTCTTCTTGATGCTCGATATACATTCGGTTGAGGATGGGCGTTTCTTCCAGGCAGTCTTCGCAGTCGGCATCCCAGAACCAGAGTACGGTCAGCGGGCGTGTAATGTTGGCGGTGGATTCGGTCGCCTTGGCGCTGTTTTTGGCTTCAATGACCGGCACTTCGGCACCGAGGGCCATGTGGCGTTTGCGTTCGATACCGCGCGACAAACGACGTTCGTAATTTTCACTGAAAAGTTGTAAGTGGTTGGGCGTGTAGTATTTATCGTAAATGTGCATCAAAATGTCGTCGTATGCGACATTGTTGTCCATGTTGTAATATTTCAGCGTTTGCCCCAAATAGTACTGTCCGATTTCCGTGTCGGGGCCGTAGTTGTTGAAGAAGGCATCGATGACGTCGATTTTTTCCGATTGCAGCCTTTCTGCAGCAAATTGGTTGAATTGCGGGTGATGAAGTAGGCGCGCATCCATGGAGGCGCAGGAGTCCAAACCAAAGAATTCCAACGCTAAATATTTGTAAACCAAGTCATGACCTTCGCTGTTGGCATCGACTAACGCCATGGTCAGGGGCTCGTAAGGATTTGTCTGAAAGTGCGCCAGCTGATAAGTCAGTGCTTCCGGAGAACCCTCAATTTCGCCGGCCGCGTTGTTGTCGTAAGTGAACTTTCGGCTTTCGCAAACCACCGTCTTAATGCGTTCTCCGTTGGCCTGGTATGCTTCGTAGTATCCGTCGGGCAGATTCTTGCCTTTGAATTTGGAATAGCCCTTCTTGATCGGGACACTGTCGTAAATCGTGGTTTCATCTCCGTAATAACCAACGAGATAGCTCATTGCGCCATCGGTTGCCGCCTGCCATTTAACGGTAATGCTGAAACTTTTTTTCTGCGCAAAAGCAGAAAAAAAAGCGCAAAAACATAACGCAGCGATGAGGAGTTTTTTATGTAACATATTTTATAATTAAGCTTGCAAAAATACGATTATTTTAGCAAATGACGTGTGATAGACGCAAGTTTTACGAAAATGTTGCAGCCGTCGGTTTTTCCCGTTTTTGCCACTTTTCCCCAACCAAAAAAAAGTTGTATCTTTGCCGCCTCAAATTGCGAACGATAATTATTCGTTGCAACCATTTATCTAATTACCCTATCACCTAATAACCTTATCACCTGAATTTATGATTAAGCCCAGCATTCCCAAAGGAACTCGTGACTTCTCTCCCGTGGAGATGATGCGTCGCAACTACATTTTCCAAACCATTCGCAGCGTCTTCGAACGCCATGCCTATCTGCCGATTGAGACTCCCGCGATGGAGAACCTCTCCACGCTGATGGGAAAATACGGCGAAGAGGGCGACCGTCTGCTTTTCAAAGTGCTCAATTCCGGAGACTTCACGCAGGGTGTTGAGATGACGGAGCCGTCGCCGGTGCGTTTGGCCACTAAGATTTGTGAAAAGGGTTTGCGTTATGACTTGACCGTGCCGTTCGCTCGTTTCGTCGTGCAGCACCAGAACGAATTGGTGTTCCCGTTCAAGCGCTACCAAATGCAGCCCGTCTGGCGCGCCGACCGTCCCCAAAAAGGCCGTTACCGCGAGTTCTATCAGTGTGATGCCGACGTCATCGGGACCAACTCACTGCTCAACGAAGCCGAATTGATGCAGATTACTTCCGAAATCTTCCAGAAATTCGGTATTGATGTGGTGATTAAAGTCAACAATCGCAAGGTGTTATCGGGTATTGCTGAAGTGTTGGGTGAAGCCGACAAAATCACCGACATCTGCACCGCTATCGACAAGCTTGATAAAATTGGGAAAGAGAATGTGTGCGCGGAATTGTTGGAACGTGGCATATCGGAAGCAGCCATCGAAAAGTTGCAGCCCTTCTTTGATTTCGGCGGTACAAATGCTGAAAAGTTGCATAAACTCTCCGAAGTCTTTGCCAACAGCGAAATCGGCACCAAAGGTGTGGAAGAATTACGCAAGATGTTGGAATATGCTGATTATCTGAATATTAACACAAATATTGAAATCGACATCACGCTGGCTCGCGGTTTGAACTATTACACCGGCGCCATCTTCGAGGTAAAGGCGCTGAACGTGAGTATCGGAAGCATTTCCGGAGGCGGTCGCTACGACAACCTCACTGGCATCTTCGGCCTGAAGAACGTTTCCGGCGTGGGCATCTCTTACGGCGCAGAACGTATCTATGACGTTCTCAATGAGTTGGAACTTTTCCCGAAGTCACTGGAAAATCCGGTGAAGGCGTTGTTTATCAACTTTGGCGAAAAAGAGGAACTTTACGCACTTTCGGCATTGCAGGTGCTGCGTAATGCGGGCGTCACCGCCGAACTGTTCCCCGACAAAGCCAAAATCGCAAAACAGATGACTTTCGCCAACAGCCGCGGCATCCCGTTCGTCATTATGGCCGGTGAAGACGAAATGAAAGATAATGTATTCACTTTCAAGAATATGGAAACCGGCGAACAGCAGAAACTGCCGATTGAATCCATCGTGGAATGCTTGAAATAGAGCGGAAAGCCTTTTAATTTGAAAATTGGAAATTGAAAATTGAAAATTCCTAATTTCTAATTCCTAACATCCTGCTTCCTGCTTCCTACTTCCTACTTCCTACTAATTGTATTTCCAGTTTCCTTTTTTCCAGGATTTCGCCATCAGCCAGCCGCGTCGGTCGGCATCGGTCTGTTTGCACCAAGCGAAGCAGGCGCTGCCGTTGATGAATAGATAAAGCACGTATAACGTGAGCGTTACGTAGTTGGCCAAGCAAATCATCTGGATGATGCCGGTGACGGAGAAAATCAGCCAGTAAATCCAAGCGTCGGTGCGTTTGCGAATCATCAGGAAGTTGGCTTGCGTGCTGGAGGCCACGACGGCTGCACTCATCAGGGTCGCCAATGTTTGTTCCCCGCGTTGCAGGAGGAAGATGACGGCCAGCATAATGAGGATGAATGCACCGATGCCGATGAGAAAACCTCTGACACTCAAAAACGACGGCTTTGAATATTTGGAGTTCTTCGGCTCCTTACTGCCTTTGGCCCATCTTATTAAAGTGTAAATTTGACAAGGGATGAAGACCGCATAATATAACATGGTCTGTTCGGGCATTCCTTGCAGATAAAATTGAATGCCCAACAAAATCGACATGATGATGCCGACGATGAAGCCCAAAAAGTTTTGCGGATTGCGGACGATGAGTACGTAGGCGGAACCGATAATGCCGGCAATCATTTCCAGCGGCAGTAGTGAATCTTGCAGTGTGCCATCTTCGTTGACCACAAGTCCGCAGATGTATAAAAAGATTACCACCAATGCGAAAATCCCGGTGGCGAGGAGCAGATTGAGAATCGTTTCTTTGAATAATTGTTTCATAATTAGTTGTTTATAGATGCGTTAGCGCGTTTTGTCGCCGGTATTATTATCCAATATATCTAAATTCGTTCACGTCGAATAAGCCTCGATCGGTGATTTTCAGTTCGGGGATGACGACGAGTTGCATAAAGCCGAGGGCCACAATGGGGGAGGCGAGGGGGCAGTTCAAGGCTTTGAGGTGCTGGATAAGCTCGTGCTGTTTGTGTGCCACAAAGTCGCAGGTGCTGTTCGCCATTAGACCGCCGAGCGGAAATGCCAGCGAGGTGGTCTTTTGTTCGTCAACAACCACGATACCGCCCTGAAGCTGAATGAGTTCAGAGATGGCTTGGTAAATG
>JAKSMF010000082.1 GCA_024400775.1 Bacteroidales bacterium
TTTCGCCCACAGATGTCGCAGATTTCCGCAGAAGAGCATCTGCGTTTATCAGCGACGTCAGCGGCCGGAATATGATTGGGATCGGCTGCCATCGAATTTCAGGGAAAAAGAAAAATCCTCTTCGGGGTTGAGATGCTCGCAATTCAGCATTTCGCTTT
The DNA here is from genome assembly GCA_024400775.1 of Bacteroidales bacterium. Taxonomy (GTDB): domain Bacteria; phylum Bacteroidota; class Bacteroidia; order Bacteroidales; family WCHB1-69; genus UBA1756. Next base: position 159 of record JAKSMF010000082.1, read on the forward strand.
GCGGATCGTATGAAAACGCCCCATTATGTAAGGAAAGCCTTGGTCCACCTGCAAAAGCAGGATAATTCGCATGGAGTGTATCGCCTGTAATTTGAATAACCTGTGCCGTGTTCTGGTACTCCGCACCAGACAGTTTTTCAGATAACAACAGCAAGATCATAGCGATTATCGTCCTCGATATTGTCAGGGCGCATTTCTTCCATTGTGGCCAAATTTCGTTCTACGGCAGTAATTATGGCGCTTATGTCTGGAATGGGAGATTCCGTCCCGGTCAATTTTGTAGCTACTGATTGTCCGTAGGCGGCACACAACTATGCCAGTAGAAAAAGTGATAGTAATTTCTTCATAATATAACGTATAAATTGATTTTTTTGCCTAACTCACCTCTTGTTTTGCACAATACGTTAGGTTTATTTCAAAAAAGAGTTGAGGCTGCAAAATTAAAACTTTTTTTAATTCAAATTTTCGCAAGTTAACATAATAATAGAGAAACGAGAACAACGAGAACAACGAGAACAACGAGAACGATGAGAAGGACGAAAAAAGTCAAGTCCAAGATGAACATTCCCCTTGATAACAAAAAAGGTGGCTTTCTGATTGAGAGCCACCTTATTTATTATCGGGGAATTCGATTACTTATAGAAGACTAAAAAAAGCAGTCACCTTCAGGGAGTTCTGCTCGCTCTATGCACATTATGTAATATATAGGCATATAGGTGACATCGTTTTTTGTATAAACATCTCGCTCGTTATCAAGAACAATTCCTAATGGGATATTGTATTCTTTATCATCAAGGAATCTGTCAAGTGCCTTATGTGAGGTAAAATCCTTTCCTGATTTCACCTCAATAGGCAATACCGTCATTCCTGCTACATTGTTTACAAGATAGTCAACCTCGCCTTTCTTCGCATTATCATAATAGAAGAGGTCGTGACCGTGTGCCTTCAATTCCTGAGCGACAACGCTCTCATATACCGAACCGAGATTTATGCTTCGCTCGTCTTTCATCACGGGAGCAATGTTGTACTCGTACAAACGCCCCGTGAGCAGACCGACATCGTTCAGATACAGTTTCAGCAGATTCTTGTGAACTGATTCCGACAAGGGATATTTGGGGTTGGAAATAGCGTGAACATCAAGGGCGATACCAGAAGATATAAGATATTCAAACTCTTCGGCAAACCATTCAAACCGGTCACCTTTCTTGTCGCGGATGTCCTTTGCGACTATGCGCTTTTTCCTGTTCTCCATCTGAGATACAATCATATCGTAAATACGACGCACAAGGAGCTTTTTGCGTGCCTCCTTCTCGTATTTAGCGGCATCCTCCTTGTATAGATTGCGGACCGCCTCCTGAACCTCACGAACTCTGACAATGTTATGGGTTTCGATGTAGGTGTTGACGGCATCTGGCAGACCACCTACAAGCAGATACTTCTTGAACTCGCCCAACAACTTTTCGTGCTGAACTTCTGTAAGCGATACTTGTCGCTCGTAGCAATCACGAACATAATCGAGTGCCTCTTTTCCCCACCCTTCAGCCATCAGCCATTCTTCAAAGTCAAGCTGATACATCTGTTTGCGGATGATGCTGCCCACAGGTATTGATGCCGTATTGCGAAGGGCAATACCCAGCAAACTGCCACTGGCAATATAGGAGAACTTTCCCTCCTCTCGCAAGAATTTCAGCATCGTCAGATATTGGGGGTAGTGCTGTATTTCATCAAGGAAGACAAGTGTATCGGACTTATCGCCTAACTTTCCACCTGCAACCATACTCAAGGTCATATAGAACTCGTCCAAACCGTTTATGTCGCGGAACAAGCGTTCGGTTTCGTCGTCCTTGACAAAGTTCACCTCGACAAAGTTCTTGTAAAGCCGATTCCCAACCTCACGTATTATGTATGATTTGCCAACCTGCCTGGCTCCTTCGATTACCATTATCTTGTCATTACCAGAGCGCAAATGGGCTTCAATATCAGTGCTGATTTTTCTGTATAGCATAGTTGAATTACACTTTTTGTGTAGTTCTGCGCCTGCAAAATTACACTTTTTCACGGAAATAAACACCAAGAAATTACACTTTTTCCCAAACGCTCATTTCGCCACCCGCAAATTTGCATCTTTCCCGCCTACACGCAAGCCTTTTTACAACAAAACCAAACTCTGGATATTGCACCATTCATTTCGCCCACAGATGTCGCAGATTTCCGCAGAAGAGCATCTGCGTTTATCAGCGACGTCAGCGGCCGGAATATGATTGGGATCGGCTGCCATCGAATTTCAGGGAAAAAGAAAAATCCTCTTCGGGGTTGAGATGCTCGCAATTCAGCATTTCGCTTTGCGGATCGTATGAAAACGCCCCATTATGTAAGGAAAGCCTTGGTCCACCTGCAAAAGCAGGATAATTCGCATGGAGTGTATCGCCTGTAATTTGAATAACCTGTGCCGTGTTCTGGTACTCCGCACCAGACAGTTTTTCAGATAACAACAGCAAGATCATAGCGATTATCGTCCTCGATATTGTCAGGGCGCATTTCTTCCATTGTGGCCAAATTTCGTTCTACGGCAGTAATTATGGCGCTTATGTCTGGAATGGGAGATTCCGTCCCGGTCAATTTTGTAGCTACTGATTGTCCGTAGGCGGCACACAACTATGCCAGTAGAAAAAGTGATAGTAATTTCTTCATAATATAACGTATAAATTGATTTTTTTGCCTAACTCACCTCTTGTTTTGCACAATACGTTAGGTTTATTTCAAAAAAGAGTTGAGGCTGCAAAATTAAAACTTTTTTTAATTCAAATTTTCGCAAGTTAACAAAATAATAGAGAAACGAGAACATCGAGAACATCGAGAACATCGAGAACGATGAGAACGACGAGAAAAGTCAAGTCCAAGATGAACATTTCCCTTGATAACAAAAAAGGTGGCTTTCTGATTGAGAGCCACCTTATTACGTATATACTGATGCTGTTATTCTCTTGCTTTATTATCGCAATAGATACAACGCACCGGCCCCTGTTCGGTGTTGCGGAACAACAACGGGACTTTTTCCAAATTACTGATACACTTCGCGTTAGAGCAGCAACGGGTTTTATCCTCGAAGGTTTCGAAATGAATCGGGGTGTCGTGCTCCGGATCGTTTTTCCAATCCAACAACTTGCAGATCAATGCCATACGTACATATTTACCGTTCATTACCTGACGGAAATAAGCGGCACGCGGGTCGGAATCGACCTCGGTGAGGATTTCGTTCACGCGCGGCAGCGGATGCAATATGGCCATGTCGCGTTTTGCCAACGCCATCTTTTTGCGGTCAAGGACGAAGCTGTCTTTCACGCGGTCAAATTCATCCTGGTCCAAGAAACGCTCTTTCTGAACACGCGTCATATACAGCACATCCAATTCGGGCATCACCTCTTCCATCGTGCTAACTTCTTTGTACTCAACACCGAGACGCTCACAGACATCGTGACGGATGTAACCGGGCAGACGGAGTTCGTTGGGTGCAATCAGAACGACCTTCACGTTGGAACGTGCGGACAGTGATTTGATGAGGGAGTGAACGGTACGACCGAACTTCAAGTCACCGCAGAAGCCGATGGTGAAGTTGTCGAGGCGGCCCAACTCGCGGGTGATGGTGAGCAGGTCGGTCAGCGTCTGCGTCGGGTGACTGTGACTACCGTCGCCGGCGTTGATAATCGGAACGTCAGAAACTTTGGAAGCGGCATAGGGAGCGCCTTCGATGAAGTGACGCATAGCGATGAGGTCGGCAAAACAGCTGACGGTCTTCGCGGTGTCCTGCACCGATTCGCCTTTGGCGGTGGAGGAGCTGGCGGCTTCGGAAAAGCCCAGCACATTACCACCCAATTCCATCATTGCGGCCGTAAAGCTCAAACGCGTACGGGTGCTCGGCTCGTAAAACAACGTGGCCAGTTTTTTGCCTTTGCAGTGCTCCGCATACTTTTTCGGATTGGCAATGATGTCCAATGCAAGGTCGATGATTTCATCTGTTTCGGCTACCGTAATGTCGGTAGGATCAATTAAGTGTTTCATAATGATTAATTTTAATTATTTTATTGATTATTAACTAATTACTTATTTAAAGAGTCTCTAAAATCGAGTACCATACCGCGTTGGTCTTCGCGGATATAGCCGTAACGCACGGCATCACCGACCAGTTCGTCCAGGCATACCAGAGAGAAATAGGGCACTTTGGCTTCGGAGAAGGCCTCGGTCGCACGTTTTAAGCCGTAAGTGAAAATGCTGATGACACCCAGCACCTCGGCACCCGCTTCACGCAACGCATTGACGACCTCCAAGCAGCTGCCACCGGTAGAGATAAGGTCTTCAATGACAACGACTTTTGCATGTTCGGGCATTTTACCTTCAATCTGATTGTTGCGGCCGTGCGTTTTGGAAGAGCTACGCACATAGCCCATCGGCAGACCTAAAATGTCGGCCACCAATGCGGCATGTGCGATACCCGCAGTGGCGGTTCCCATCAGCATTTCGCAATCCGGGAAGTGTGCGCGCACCTGCTCGGCCAACCCCTGTTCCACCACACAACGCTCCTCAGGCGCGGAGAGAATCAGACGATTGTCGCAATAAATAGGGCTTTTAATGCCGCTGGCCCAGGTAAAAGGTTCGTCCGGGCGAAGGAAAACGGCTCCAATGGATAAAAGTGCTTGACTGTAGTTCATGGGTTATAAGGGTTAAGGTTATTAGGTTATGGGTTATGAGGTTATTATTGGGTTATTTTATAGTTCGTAGGACTTATATCTGTAGCTGTTGATTTTCGTATATCGTTTTGTTTATCGGTTGTTGTTTCGTTTTGTGGCGAAAACGGTTTGATTATTCGATGCCGAGAAATTCGCGACGGCAGCGCTGGTAAGCGGCCACCGGGTCAGGAGCTTGGGTGATGGGACGACCCACAACGATGTAGTCGGAACCGATTTCGCGGGCGCGTGCCGGCGTGGTAATGCGCGACTGGTCGTCGGTGGCAGAATCGGCGAAGCGAATACCCGGCGTAATCGTCATGAAATCCGTGCCGCAAGCGGATTTCACCATACCTGCTTCCAGCGGAGAACAGACCACGCCGTCCAGACCGGCGCTATGCGCATTGCTGGCATAGTGCGTCACCGTTTCGGGCATTGTGTTCGGAATCAGCAACTCGCTGTGCATCGGGTCTTCGCAGGTGGAGGTGAGCTGCGTTCCCGCCACCAGCGGCGGGCGCGGACGGTTTTGGCAGCCTTCCTGAAGGCCTTCCATGGCGGCTCGCATCATTGCGGTCGTACCTGCGGCGTGAAGATTGCAAATGTCAACGCCCAACCCCGCCAGCACGCGCATCGACTTGCGCACCGTGTTGGGAATGTCGTGCAGTTTCAAATCCAAAAAGATATGGTAGCCGCGTTGTTTCAGTTCGCGCACCATCTCCGGACCTTCCGCATAAAAAAGTTCCATCCCGATTTTTACAAAAGGATGGAACGACTGAAAATTCTCAAGAAACGCCAACGTCTCTTTGGCGGTATTGAAATCTAAAGCAATGATAACGTCTTTGGCCATAGCTATTCGATTATTCCTATTATATCTTGTAATTTATTAATATTCAATTTATTCATAACTTCCGGAAGTTCCTCGACGATCTTCTTGCAAGCCTCCGGATTGCGTAGGTTTTCGCTGCCCACCTCCACGGCCGTCGCACCGGCCATCATCATTTCGACCACATTTTCGGCACTCTGCACGCCACCGCACCCCACAACGGGAATGTGGCAGGCGTGACTGGCCTGATAAACCATTCGCAAAGCGACCGGGAAAACCGCCGGTCCCGAAAATCCGCCCATCTTGTTGGCCATAATCGGCTGACGACGGCGGATGTCGATGCGCATTCCCAGCAAAGTGTTTATCAGCGTAAGTCCATCAGCGCCAGCGTCTTCGCATGCTTTGGCGATGCTGACGATGTCGGTCACGTTCGGACTGAGTTTGACCAATAGCGGGCGGTCACACACTTCGCGCACGGCCTTCACCACGGCGGCAGCGCCATCGCAGGTGGTGCCAAAGGCCATCCCACCGTTGTGTACGTTGGGACAAGAGATATTGAGTTCGATGAGATCGACGTGCGGCGCGATGAGACGGCAGCATTCGCGATATTCGTCAATGGAGAAGCCGCAGATATTTCCCAATATCGGTTGGCTAAAGCGACGGCGCAGACTCGGAAGTTCTTCCTTTACCACATGTTCGGCGCCGGGATTCTGCAAACCGACGGAATTGAGCATACCGTTTTCGCATTCGGCTATGCGCGGCGTCGGATTGCCGAAACGCGGATGCAGCGTTGTGCCCTTCACCGAAATGGCGCCCAACACATTCAAATCGTAATACTCGGCCATTTCGGCGCCGAAGCCGAAGGTGCCGCTGGCCGGAATCACCGGATTCTGCAATGCAATACCACACAAATCAACTTTCGTATCTACCATAACAGCACCTCCTTATCAAAAACCGGTCCCTCTTTGCAAACGCGCTGCGGGCCTTGTGCCGTTTCGATGGAGCAACCCATGCAAACACCGTAACCGCAACCCATGCGCGCCTCCAAACTCAGCTGCCCCGACGTGAGTGCCACTTTCGATAAGGCCTTCAACATCGGTAGAGGACCGCAACTGTAAAAATAGTCATAATCGACATCCGAGATCAATTCGGTCACCAAGCCTTGATGACCGAAAGAACCGTCCATCGTGGTGTAACGCGCTTCATCACAGATAGTTTCAAATTCATTACGTAAAAAGATGTCCTTTTCTGAATTAAATCCGCCCACAAAAACGCACTTTACTCCCCTACTGCGCAGATTCAACGCCAACTGATAGAGCGGAGCTACGCCCAATCCGCCTCCGACCAACAGGGCCTTGCGTCGCACACGACTTTCATCGAAACCGTTCCCTAAGCCAGTAATTACATCAACATCCTGACCTTCAGCAAAATGCGTCATTATTTCTGTACCTTTACCAACTACTTTATAAATAATGGTAAAAGAATTCTTCTCTGACGCGCAAACCGAAAACGGACGACGCAGGTAGCAGTTGGGCAGTGCGACTTCGACAAAACTGCCCGGGGCAAGCGCAGGTGTCGCGCCCACCAGCGTCATCCGCCAGACGTCGGCGGCAACGGGGAAATTCTCTCTTACGCTAAATGTTGGCATATCGGGTGATTTTTTAATGCATTATCATAATAGGCGACCTTTCCCTGCCGGAGCGTCAGCAGGCATTTACCCTGCACCTTCCATCCGTCGAAAGGCGTGGCCTTTCCTTTGGAAAAGAAGTCCGCAGAATTGATAACATATTCTGTATCAATGTCAAAAAGTGCGACATCAGCCGAAGCGCCTTCCGAGAGGCTTCCACTGATGCGGAAGATTTCACGCGGTTTTTCGCACAAAAGCTCCATCAGGCGCGACAAGGTGATAACACCGGTTTGCACCAGTTTAGTGTAAAGTACGGGGAAAGCGGTTTCAAGGCCGACGATGCCGAAAGGACTTTTTTCCAGTCCGCGGCACTTTTCTTCAGGCGTATGCGGCGCGTGGTCGGTGGCAATCACGTCGATGGTGCCATCTTGAATGCCACGGATGAGCGCGGCTCGGTCGGTGGCGCTACGCAACGGCGGGTTCATCTTGAAACGTCCGTCTTCCTGCAAATCGTCGTCGCAAAGGGCAAGGTAGTGCGGAGCGGTTTCGCAGGTGACGCGGGCGCCGAGGGCCTTGTATTTGCGAATCACCTCCACGCTTTCGGTGGTGGAGATGTGGCAGACGTGGTAGCGGCAGCCGGTTTCGAGGGCGAGGCGAAGGTCGCGGGAAATCTGGCCCCATTCGCTTTCGGAGCAGATACCGCGGTGCCCGTGCTGACGGGCATAATTGCCGTCGTGAATATAGCCGCCGTGCAGCAGCGAATTATCCTCGCAGTGCGCAGCGATGATGACGTCTTCTTTGGCCGCCTGACGCATCAGATCGCGCATCACATCTTCGCTCTGGATGCCGCTGCCGTCGTCGGAAAAGGCGATGGCGTGAGATTTTAGCGCCGACATATCCACCGGCTGCTGGCCTTTGCGACCGAGCGTGAGTGTGGCGTACGGCAGCACGTCGATGACGGCCGAATCCGCGATACGCTGGCATTCAACGGAAAGTGTATCGGGGGCATCGGGGGCGGGCGAAAGGTTGGGCATAGTGCAGACGGTGGTGTAACCGCCACGCGCAGCCGCTCGCGAACCACTGGCGATGGTCTCCTTCTGTTCCTGTCCGGGCTCGCGGAAGTGAACGTGCAGGTCGCACAAGCCGTACGTCAGCAGACGACCGCCGGCATCGAAGCGCAGACAGTCGTTGTCGGCATCGAGGTGCGGCGCGATGCGTGCGATGCGACCGCCGCAAAGGAGGATGTCCGCCGCGCGGAGTGCGTCGTCATTTATCACTTTTGCATTAGAAATCAGTATCTTTTCGTCCATATAAAAAAAACGGCTTGAAAAATATCAAGCCGTCAAAATATTAGAAAAAACAAAAATTCAAACAGAGGGGACACTTGGTCTCGGGCAATCTCATCAAAAAGCGGGGTGTTGTTTTCATATCGGCGGCAAAAGTACAATTTTTTCCGAACATGAAGAGTGCGAAATGAGATTTTTTACAAACAAGTTGTAAACAGGGGGAAAGGGCGAGGGAAGATCACAAATGGAATCCCAACTTCAAGGCCAGTGCGCCCGTTCCCAATTTTGGGGCAGGGGAACTCGCGTTGACTGGCTGATTTTTTTGCATTCCCAACCAATAGTAATGAACACTCAGACTCAGTTTGTTGCAAAAACGAACACCGACACCGACTTCTGCAGCGAAAGCTCGTTGTTCTCGTTCCTCTGTCATAAGTTTCAAGTCCTAAGTATGTTATAATTATGTGGTCAACTTGCGAAACTTGAATTATTTATACCAATTGATAATTTCTTTACAATTTTCTCGTAATTTTCTCCGCATTTCCTTTATCACACAGAAAGGCGAAATTCATTATCCTTTGGCTTGATTGCACATATCAAAAGTCTCTTAAAACATTCAAATCGACAAGACGAAAAAAAGATATTCCCGTAAAAAAAAACGGCTTGAAAACATCAAGCCGTGAATATTGAAAGCAATAAAAAGTCAAACAAAGGAGACACTTAGTCTTAGGGAATTTCATCAGGAAGCGGGTGGTTTTCCATCACAGTCAGAACCGCTACCAATCTTCATCCTCTTCTAATGCAAATTCGAAGTCCTCAGCATAAACGTCATATTCGTCTTCCCAAACGATGTCATCAGGATACTGTTCTTCAGCATGATAATAGTCCTCATAAAGTTTCTTGAGTGCCTTGCTGATTTTCCCATAATCATGATTCTGGATGCTCTCATTCGGACGGAACTTCATTTCAACGCTGTATTCCTCCTTAGTATATTTAATATGGGCATGAAAATAATTTCCATCGGTTTCCAATCCCGCATCGTCCAAGAAATCCTCAATTTCAGACATTTCATTAGCGGCGATATTGCCAAACACGTCTGATTTGGCCCACATGCTAGCGGTAGCAATATCCTTTTTAAATTTACAGAAATCATCATTGTTCAGAATCGAATTAGCCTCTTCCATACCAAGAACCTGAGCCAAGGCACTGGTGCTAATTTTATCTTTCGTCGTCAGCAATATCACAAAAAATTCATCATTCCACCCCAGAATAATGTCCTTTTCATCTTCAAATGGATAAACGTAAGTATAATCCTGCATAGTCGTTGTCGTTTTGAAATCAAAGAAGTCTTTCTTCAGCGACATAATATTCTCCTGGAGGTCAGCTTTATTGTGCACAGGCGCAATGATTCCGAACGTAGCATCATGCCCGTCATCGTCAATATCGGCATATAAAGACACATATTTCAATAAATCAAGTCCGGAACTTTGTGGATCAGCTATGATTTTTTTAAGAAAACGGCTCAATTCTTTTTCAACTGGTAGATCATCAATCACGTCGACCAGCTGGTTTTGATCCACCTTCTCACCTGCGATATCAGAAAAATTCATAACGCAAACCACATCGGCAGTAGCCGGCACGTGTTCCAAAGATGCATCCTGGTAACACGAGGTAAAAAAAGCGCATAAGCTAAGCGCGACAACGATAAAAAGAGTTCTTCTCATTTTGAATAAAATTAAATCAATGGACTAAAAAACATATACTGCAGCGCAGCCCATGATAGCGCATAACAGATTGTATTAACTATAAATTTTCTAATGCATAAACCGCGGCAAAAATAAAAAAAATCCGGTAGGTCGCCACACATTTTGAAGTTTTATTCTCTCTTCGATAAAGGGAAGCAAAAATTTTCTTTTCCCGCTCCCCCACCACCTTCCAACATTTTTGTATTTTTGCAGCCCAATATAATATGAATAA
>JAKSMF010000083.1 GCA_024400775.1 Bacteroidales bacterium
CGATGCGGGCAACACTTCTGAATTTTCCAATTGGCACGATTCGCAAGTCGCTGTAAATGAGCCGAAAATCGCTCGTTTCCGTGTGTGGCCCAACCCAACCAGCGACCTTTTACATTTGGAAATTTTTGAAGAAAACATTTTACAAAATGCTGAAATACAGCTTTTTGATGTGAATGGCAGAAAGATGCTCGCCCAGCCGCTTTCTGCTTCGTCCATTCTTGATATCTCAACCATCGCTCCTGGTTTGTATTTTATTCAAATAATTGATAATCAAAATATTATCGGAGTTGGTAAGTTTATCAGGAATTAAAATCCATTCATTCTCATTCCTCATTCTCAATTTTCAACTCTCAACTCCCTTACCATCATTGGCGAGACTTGAATCCAAAATATTATGCTAATAAAATTATTCAAGTTTCGCAAGTTAACAAAATAATTATAACAGACTTAGGACTTGAGACTTATGAAAGAGAAACGAGAACAATGAGAACAACGAGAATGAATGGATTTGCCATCATATTTCCGATTCCGACTTGAAAAGTCGTAAGTCAAAAGTCGTAAGTCTCCATTACAGCAAGGGAAAAACGGCCTGCGAAAGTTGAGTAAAATTATTTTGTTAGCATAATTTATAAAAAAGTGTATTTTTGCAACGATTTTCCAAAAATTGAATGAGAATATGATTATTAATCCTTTTATTATCAAAGGGAAAATACCTGAAGCGTATTTTTGTGACAGGGATGTTGAAACGTCTGTGCTGACAAATGTTGAAGCCATTCTCCGAACGCATATTCAGCATTGCACAAATGCGGATTTCGTATTTGCCGGTTCGGAACGTCATATTTTGTCGGAAATGTTTAATGCCCCGTCGCGCCCGTTTTATGCCAGTACTACCTCAATGAGTCTGGATGCAATTTCAATGGATATGTACGCTGAATTTGTGACAACGAATTTTGAGGAATTCGATAAGGATATTGAAAGTGAATGGGATTTTTGTAATCGCTTGTCTTTACTTTCGCAAAAGCCCAAAGAGGTGCTTTTTGCGATTGCTCTCGAAGGAAAATCTCAAAAGGTTACATCTGCGGAATTCATTCGGAAACACAAACTGTCGTCTGCAAGTTCTGTGCAATCTGCTATTAAACAATTACTTGACGAAGATTGGATAACATATTCTGTTAACAGTAACGGCAGAAAACAATATTCTTTGTCGGATGTCTTCCTATCACTTTGGATAAAACAGCATTATTGCTAAAAATGGAATGACAAGATGAAAAGAGTCACTATCTTTTTTGTTCTATTTTTTGTTGTAATTATATTAAAATCAAATAATTACATTGTAACTACAACGGCTGACAATGGCGCGGGAAGATTGCGTTATGCTTTGCAGATGTGTATGTCGGCGCCGGGGCCGCACAACATCACTTTCAACATCCCGACGACGGATGCGGCGTACAATGCCGCTACGGGCGTTTGGCTGATTGCGCCCGCTACCACCCTCCCGATGATTATGCAGCAAAACGTCACCGTTGACGGCACTTCGCAAAGCGAAAATGTAGGCGACACCAATCCTTACGGCCCCGAAATCGTGATTGACGGCGGCAACACGCTCGATTACGGCCTGCGGCTGATGAACGCGCCGAATGCTGTGCTGAAAGGACTTAATGTGCGCCGTTGCACGAAAGGAATACAAATCTATGAATCAGCGGGTTGCGTTATTTCGGGCTGCTATATCGGCACCGATGAAACGGCGATGTCGGCCATGGGCAACGACATCGGGCTGGAGTTGATTTCGCATTCGCACAATGCGTTGATTGGCGGCAACTCGCTGGCCGATCGCAACATCGTCAGCGGAAATCTGCACATCGGCATCCGCCTGCTCGACGTGGAAAACTGCACCGTGAGCGGGAATTTCATCGGCACCAATCGCGAAGGCAGCGCGGCCATCCCCAATTACGACGGAATGAGTATGGAAGGGGCTGTGCGCTTTTGCACCATTGGCGGCACATCGCCCGAAACACGCAACCTGATTAGCGGCAACACCGATTACGGTCTGCCGTTGTTTGGCGTTGGCGCAAGTCATAACGTCATCATTGGCAATTACATAGGCACTGATGCAACCGGCACGTCGGCCATTGGAAACACTTACGGCGTGCTGTTCGACGACGGCTCGTTTTCCAATCGCGTGGGCGGCGATACCGATGCCGAAAGGAACATTATTTCGGGAAATGTGGGCTATGGCGTTTTCTTCTATAATAATGGAACTCACGATAATGTATTGAAAAACAATTATATAGGAACTGATTTTTCGGGGCGGCAAGCGCTTCCGAATACCGCTGGCATCATCATCGACGGCATTTCCTATCAGAATTGGATGGATGGAAACGTGGTTTCGGGAAATCTCCAAGTTGGTATCGGCATCAACATTACGGGCTCCGACAGCAATGTGGTGGTGCGCAACAAAATCGGCGTGAACGTGGACGGAAATCCGCTGCCCAACGGGATGGACGGCATCAGAATTTCGCAAGGCCCGCTACAAACGGTCATCGGCGGCACTCCCGCCGAGGCGAACATCATCGCGCACAACGGCGGCTGTGGCGTTTACATCACCAATGAGAGTTGCAAGCGCCACTGGATCAGCTGCAACAGCTTTTATCAGAATGGCGGTTTGGCCATCGACCTGTTTGAACCCGGTGTGAATCAGAATGATACAGGCGACAGCGACGACGGTGCCAACGAAAAACTCAATTATCCTGTCATCAATTCCGTGAACTTTTCCGATGGCGAACTCATCGTGAGCGGCACGCTGGATGCGCCGAATCCAGCCGCCTGCGAAGTGCAACTTTACGAAGCCGCCCCCGACCCGACTGGATTGGGCGAAGGAAAGCGCTATTTGGGCTCGGTCACGCCCGCGGCAAACGGTAGTTGGAATTTTAACTTTTCGTGCGACAATGCACTTGTAATCACTGCGTTAACTATTGATGATGAGAAAAACACGTCCGAGTTTTCGCGTTGCATTGGCGTGAACGGACCTGTTTCCATTGCAGAAAATTCCAGTCCTGTTTTGAAAGTCTGGCCCAATCCGACGAGTGGGAACGTGCAAATTTCTGTGAATGAATTTGTTATGAAAGGTTCGCCCAACGCGGAAGTGCAGCTTTTCGACCTTTCCGGACGGAAAATGAAATCGGTTCCTGTTTCTGACTCAATGTTGAATATTGATTTAACTAATTTTGCACCAGGTGTTTATATTCTGTTTTGGACGAATGGCGAGCAGCGTATCGAGGCAGGGAAAATTGTGGTGCAATAAGCGGTTCGGGCACTGTTTTTATTTTATTGTTGTCTGGTAGAAGTCACGGGGCGGAATCGCTTACTCCAGTTCCCCAAGTGCAATGATATTGGCGGTGACATTTTGGTAGTTCGGCATCGATTCACCAACCTCGGCGCCGGTGTAGGTGGGATCGCAAACGAGATACTTTTTCCCCTGGTGCATAATATAATCCCCTGATACAGAGTTGTCTCTGAAATGTACGGCGGTAGCGACATGATCGGGATAATCCAGCAGTACCACCTCCGCTCCGACAAACCGGCGGACCAGGTATGCAAAAAGAACGGCGCGGTCTTCGCAATCGTTACCGGGGTAATAGAAGTTTTCTTCACAGAAAAAATACTTCTCGTGCCCGAATTGGTCGCCATCGTAAATGTATTTGAAAGATTTGTGCAGGAAGGCGAGCAGCGCAGCCACGGCTTCGTATTCGTTCATCTCGCTGATTGTCTGCTTCATAATGCTATCGACGGCGGCCGTCCAACGCGCTTCTGGATGAGCGTTAGCGTAAACTTCCAAATCTGCAACCGGATAGTTTTCGTAAAAGGCGAGCACGTTCGGATTGACCGGAACTTCCATCTTTTCACCGCGCCATTTGGTGGTGAACGTATGTTCAGTACGACTTTGCGCGAAACGCATCGGACGATGGATGTTTAAATCAAGGGTAATTGCAGAAGACTGAAAATCAGTTTTATAGGTGTAAATCTCAGCCGGTTTTGCATTTTGTGGAGCCAAGTTGAAGATATAAAACGGCGTGTCGTCAATGACCAGATAGGGTGAGGAATAGATTATCTGTTGCGCTGGAATCAGGCAGATGAGCTGTTGCCCCAGGCGTCCGATGCGCGCTTGATAGCCCAGCTGGTTCATCATAAAAATCGTGAAGAGCGTTTGTTCGTTGTAGTGTACGGGAAAAAGTTGGCGCGCACACGACTTCAGCAATTCGAAGATGGCCCAGTCGTTCAGCTGCATTTTCTGGGCAAGTTGCTGACACTGTCGCACCGTCGCCAGATAGCCGTCGCAGGCCAGCAGTTTCCAGCCGTTGGCGACCGTTGTTTCGGAAACATCGCGCAACACGAGGTCGGCGTAGGCGAGGGGAAAAGGACAGATCACGGGTTGACCGTAGAAGTCGGGCGTTACGGAGAGCGCATCGGAAAAATGGTCGATGTCGGTAGGCACTTGTGGCCACGGTTTGCCGGAAGTGGGGCGCGGGCCTGCATTCCCCTTGGCTGGCAGTTCGTGCGAAGTGTGCGGATGATGCGTCGTGTCGGCTTGAGGAAGCACTTGCGGACGCGGCTTCACAGGACGCTCACGACCTTGAAACGACTCAAACTCAGTCCATTGGCGTTGCAGCTCGTTGGCAAAGCGGGCGTTGACGGTGTCGTCAAAGGTCGTGAAACGTTGTTCCATCTGCCGTTGGAAGGCATCAAAATCGGTCTGCGGAGTGAAATCGTCATCTGTTTGCGCCCAGCAGACGAGCGGAACGAGTGTCACAAACAAAGTGAAAATGCGCTTCATCATCCAACGGTTGGATTTTTTTACGGATTGTCCCGACATATCGCTTCAAAGTCGATGATTATGCAAAAGCCGACAGTTGTGTGAGGCTATTCTTCCGGAACGATTTTGCCTTTGGCATTGTTGAAGGTCTCGTCAAGTACCTTTTCGTAAGTCGGTTTCCACTCGTCCATCTCCTTTTTCAGATCCTGAATGGCGTCGGCCTTCACGGTGTCCATGATCTTGTTCATGTCGTAAATCATGGTCACTCTGACGATGTAATTGCCGTTAACGATGCGGTAGATTTCGAGTGTTTTGGTAAGGCGGCCGAGTTTTTGTGCCACCATATTGGTGCTTTTTTCAAGGACTTTTGTGATAGAGGCGGCTTCTTTTTCGCTCAGCGGTTGGTTAGCGATTTCCATTTTGGCCTCCGACATCACGGTTGTTTGAATTTGGCCGGCGATTCGTACTTTGCAGAGGTTATCGGTCTGCATTTGGGCGGCGGAGAAAGAGTTGCCCGTGGCCTCTTCGGTAGCGAAAATGTAACGGTTGTACCCTGACATCGGATCGGTTTCATACTCTTTCATCCAAGTGGTTTCCAATTGTTTGGCAATCGGCAGGCCCATTGATTTCCATCCGGCCTTTTCCAGCTTTTTCGCCTCTTTCTGAACCTCTTTGGGCGATTTGCTAAAAAGTTCCTTTTCGGTATTTTTCTGATTCTTGCTTTGCGCCTTTGCCTCTTGCTTCTCTTCTTTAGTGACCTGACTGTATGCGGGAGCAACGGCAAACATAATAGTGCTCATCAATACGATGGATAAAACAGACTGAATTCTTTTCATAATAAAATGATTAATTGTTTTTTAAGATGTTCACATTAGAAGATAGGGTCGAAAGTCGGCGAATCTATCACGCAATGAAAAATTTTCTTTTTTTTACAAAACGTTGCAAAAATACAAAAAATAGGCTCCCCATTTCCGAAATTTTTTACCTACGGCGGGAAAGAGGAAATGCGGAGGAAATTTGAAGGAAATTAAAAGGAAATTTTCTTTTTATTTTGCTTTGCCTTTCATTTTCAACTTTCCATTTTCCACTTTCCACTTTCAATTTTCAACTTTCAATTCTCAATTAAAAAAGTCCTTTCTCGTTTCTCGCCGTTCTCGATTCTCGCTGTTCTCGTTTCTCCGACCTTCAAAATCAAAGAAAAAAAGTATCTTTGCGCTCTCATTTCATTACTAACAAAACTCAAAATCTATGGAAACTCAAAACATTGAAAATGAAGTTGTTCTGTATCAGATTGATAATCTGCAAAAAATTGAAGTCGTAGTTAAAAACGACACGGTTTGGCTGACGCAGGCGCAAATGGCGCAACTATTTGGTGTGCAAAAAGCCGCCATTTCCAAACACTTGAAAAACATCTTTGCTTCTGGCGAGTTGATTCAAAACTCAGTTGTTTCCGTTTTGGAAACAACTGCAAAAGATGGTAAAATTTATGCTATTAATTTCTATAGCTTAGATGTGATTCTATCTCTTGGTTATCGTATTAACTCGATTTATGCAACTCGCTTCCGCATTTGGGCGAATCGCGTGCTTAAGGAGTACATTCTGCGCGGGGCGGCTGTCAATCAGCGAATTGACTGTATGGAAAATCGCTTGCTGAAAAACGAACATCATCTGTTAACCGTTGAACAAAAGCTGGACGATTTTCTCCACGCCGCGCTCCCGCCCAAGCAGGGCGTTTTCTTCGAAGGACAGATTTTCGATGCCTACCAGTTCGTGGCCGACCTCGTCCGCAGCGCAAAATCATCTATTGTCCTGATTGACAACTACGTGAACGATAGTGTGTTGACGCTTCTCGACAAGCGGGCGGCGAATGTGACCGCCACCATCGGCGTGAACAAAATCACGCCCGGCCTGCAACTGGATTTGCAGCGCCACAACGCCCAGTATCCGCCCATCGCTGTGCGCGAACTCGCCGCCATCCACGACCGCTTCCTGCTCATCGACGGTCAACGGCTCTACACCTTCGGCGCCTCCTTCAAGGATCTGGGCAAGAAGCTGTTCTGTTTCTCGCTGCTTGAAAGTGAAGAGCTGGTGCGCGCGGTCGGCGCAATGTTGCAGGGGTGAGGAGCGAGAAAAGCGAGAACGGAGAGAAAATCGAGAACAGAGTTGGACTTACGACCGAGACTTTGGACTTGAGACTTTGAACTTCCGCCGTTGGCGGGAAATAGGAAATGCGGAGGAAATTTTAAGGAAATTTTTCTTTCATTCTGCTTTGCCTTTCATTTTCAACTTTCAACTTTCAATTTTCAACTTTCCACTTTCCACTCTCCACTCTCAATTTTCAATAAAAAAAGTCCTTCGACCTCCTGCGGAAGCATCCGCAAGACGAAACTTTTCACTTCAACAATTTTTCGTATTTTTGCAAACTTAAATTCAGCATAAAATGAACTTCCAACCAGAAATTGAATTTCAACCGCGCGACGTCATCAAAAAATTCCAAGAGGAAAAACTTCGCGAGGACCTGCAATATCTGAATGCCCACTCCCGATTTTATCAGAATCTTTTTCAAAAAGAGAAAATCGACATCCAGAAAATCAAGACGTTGGAGGATTTGCAACATATTCCGGTAACCACCAAGGAAGACCTGCAACTCCACAATGAGGATTTCTTCTGCGTGGAACGCAATAAGATTGCCGACTATATTACCACTTCCGGTACGCTCAGCGACCCCACCACCTTCGCTATGACCCAGCACGACCTCGACCGTCTGGCATACAACGAGGCCATCTCGTTCGCCGGTGCCGGCGGCAAGGCGGGAGAAGTTTACCAGCTGATGACCACCATCGACAAGCGCTTCATGGCCGGGCTCGCCTACTTCATGGGCGTTATCAAGATGGGAGCAAGCGTCATCCGCGTCGGCAACGGTATCCCCGAACTCCAGTGGGACACCATCCGCCGCATGAAACCCGATGCCATCATCTGCGTGCCGTCGTTCATTCTCAAAATCATTCAGTACGCCGAGAAAAACGGCATCGATTATCGTAAATCTTCCATAAAAAAAGCGGTATGTATCGGCGAAAACCTGCGCAATCAGGATTTCTCGCTCAACCTGCTCGGCAGCAAAATCAAAGAGAAGTGGGACATCGACCTATACTCCACCTACGCTTCGACCGAAATGGGCACCTCGTTCTGCGAGTGCGAAGCGGGGAGGGGAGGCCATCACCATCCCGAACTCATCATCTGCGAACTTCTCGATGAAAACAACAACGTCGTCCCCGAAGGCGAAATCGGCGAACTTACCGTCACCACCCTCGGCGTCGAAGGTATGCCGCTGCTTCGTTTCAAAACCGGCGACATCGCCCGCTTCCACTACGAACCCTGCTCCTGCGGAAGAACCACCATGCGCATCAGCCCCATCATCGGTCGTAAAAACCAGATGATCAAGCTGAAAGGAACCACACTTTATCCCGCCACCATCTTCGATGTGCTCGACAATGTGGACTACGTTGAAAACTACGTGGTAGAGGTCTCTTCCAACGAAATCGGAACCGACAGCGTTACCGTGGTCGTCGGTTGTCAAAACCCTGAGGAAGAAGAAGTTACAAAGGATTTAAAAGACCGTTTTCGCGCTAAATTACGTGTGGCTCCCGACATTCGTTTCGATTCCATCGACAACATCCGCAAAATCAACTTCCCAGAAGCCAAGCGCAAACCTGTTAAATTTATTGATAAACGTAAATAATAGATTATGGATCAGTGTTTTGATGACATCCGACCCTATACCGATGCGGAGGTGCCCGCCGCAATTCAACGAATTGTTGACAACCCCTCTTTCCCTATGATCGCCGCCTACCTCTTCCCTGGCAAACCTGTGGATGAGTTCCGACAGCTGTGCCTGAAAGTCCGCACCATCGAAGAGTTTCAGGGACTCGTCATGTGGCCCGTCATGCTATCCATCATCGCTCACACCACCACGGGTGTCACCGACTCCGGCTTCGATACCGTTGACGACAGCCGCAAGGGAATATACATCTGCAATCACCGCGACATCCTCCTGGATGCCGCCCTCGCCGACTATTATTTATATAAGAACAAAAAAAACACGCTCGAAATCACCTTCGGCAGCAACCTGATGAGCAGTCAGCTGGTAATCGATATCGGAAAAGTCAACCGCATGTTCAAGATTGTGCGTGGCGGCAATATCCGCGATTTCTACAACAACTCACTAAAGGTTTCCGCCTACATGCGCCAAGTCGTGTCGCAAAACGACCACTCCGTCTGGATCGCCCAGCGTAACGGACGAACGAAAGACGGCGACGACAAAACCGAAATGGCCGTCCTCAAAATGTTTTCTCTGAGCAGCGACAAACCCTTCGTCGAAAATCTGCTGGAGGTCAACCTGATGCCCATCTCCATCTCGTACGAGTATGAACCATGTGACTTTCTGAAGGTACAGGAACTGTATGTCTCAAAATATCAGCGCTATGAAAAGGCACCGGGCGAAGACCTGAACAGCATCCTCAAGGGAATCACCCAGCCCAAAGGCGGTGTCCATATCGTGGTAACGCCCGCCATCACCGAACAGGAATTGCGCTTTTGCGACCATTTTGAGAAAAACAAAAAATTCCAGAAGCTGGCCGAAATCATCGACCGCCGCATCTACGAGAACTACAAATTGTGGCCCAACAACTACATCGCTTACGATATGTTGTACCAGTCGTGCAAATACGAACATTGTTATACCGAACAACAAAAAAATGACTATGTATTATATATGGAGTCCGGTTTAAGCAAGTTGAACGGCGACATGGACGAATTTCGTGAGATATTTCTTTCTATCTACGCCAATCCCGTGGTCAACAGTGAAAAACTCTATCAATGAGTCTCGTCTCATCATAGTTCTCCATGTTTTGTCCCAGCTTCCTTTAGGCCTATTTAGAATAGCAGATCGAAAAGCTTTTGCTGATTGCCGTTTCCAAATTCCTTTTTTTTAAATTTGATTAGGGCGCTCCGGCGCAGCTAACCGGCCTTACACTTTGCTCAAGTCGCGCTTCTCGTTTCCCTCATCTTCGTATTTCCCCGATTTGCTGCGCCGTCAGGCTTTCCGCTTTACTCAGCGCGCGCTTTCGGCGCGGCCGTAATGTCGGCAAAGTAGCTTCCGCCGGTCGCTCTTTGCCGCCAACGGCCGACAGCCGCCCTCACGCGCTTCGTGCCCGCTGCAATCCTTAGCGCGCGCAGACGGACACACGCCCGCCGTGTCGCAACATCCCCGCCGCCCGCCTTACTACATATAATATATGGTTTATTCGAATTTCTCAAGTTGTCAAAATAATTATGTGAGACTTATGACAGAGAAATGAGAACAAGGAGAACAACGAGAATGAATGGCTTTGCCATTTATTTCCGGCCCCGTCCGAAATCATCGTCCGAAATCACCGACCGAAATCACCGACCGAAATCACCGACCGAAATCACCGACCGAAATCATCGTCCGAAATCATCGTCCGAAATCATCGTCCGAAATCATCGTCCGAAATCATAGAAGACGATCAATGGGCACAATCATTGAATAGGCATTCGCGTAAATCCGTGCAATCCGCGGTTCG
>JAKSMF010000084.1 GCA_024400775.1 Bacteroidales bacterium
AATCTTCCACCTTGTCGCGTAGAATGTCGGCCATGCCGAAAAGCGTGTTGCCTAATGCCTGTTTGGTAATCATTTTTGTAAATTATTGTTTTACAGTAAAAAACGGATTTGCATGACAGTAAAATTCTGCAATGAAATAATGTACAAAAATAATAAAAAAAATGCTGATTTTTGTAAAATAAATGCTTTTTTTGCTTGCATTTTTGAGAAATACAGTGACATAAATAAAAAAATTGGAGTCGTGGTTATGCCACGGTTCCAACAAAAACATTAGTCGGTTTATAATCAGGTCTTAGTTCGCTTTTGCTTGATTTCCCAATGTTTCCGTGCTGTCAATGCCAACAAAAAAACGGGTGCCGACTTGGTTGTCAGCACCCGTTTTGAGTATGAGATTTCAGTGTTAGTTCGCTTTTGCTTCGCAAAATCGCAATAACTTCCTCGCCTCGGCAATGCTCAAGCGAGCTTGGCATTGCACTCGGTTCGTCGTTATTTAACCTCCTCGAAGTCCACGTCGGTCACGTCGGGATCTTTCTTGGAGTCGTTGCCGCCGTTGGTCGGGCCCTGCTGGCCGGCGCCGCCGAACGGATTAGCGGTGCTGCCTTGTGCGCCGGCACCCGGCTGCTGGTACATGTCTTGTGAAGCGGCCTGCCATGCGTTGGTCAATGCTGCCAACTCGGTGTCGATAGCGGCCATGTCTTTCTTTTCGTGTGCCTCTTTCAAACGCTTGCAGGCATCTTCGATGGCGCTCTTCTTGTCAGCCGGAATCTTGTCACCAATCTCCTTCAACTGTTTTTCAGTGTTGAAAACCATCGAGTCGGCTTGGTTCAGCTTGTCGATTTCTTCCTTGGCGCGTTTGTCGGCGTCAGCGTTGGCTTCGGCTTCAGCCTTCATACGCTTGATTTCGTCATCGCTCAGGCCGCTGGAAGCGGTGATGGTGATGTGCTGTTCTTTGCCGGTCGCTTTGTCAACGGCGGTGACTTTCAAAATACCGTTGGAGTCGATGTCGAAGGTGACTTCGATCTGCGGCACGCCACGCGGTGCGGGCATGATGCCGTCGAGGTTGAACTGGCCGACCTGCTTGTTGTCGCGTGCCATCGGACGCTCGCCCTGCAACACGTTGATGGTGACGGCGGGCTGGTTGTCGGAAGCGGTCGAGAAGACTTCGCTCTTCTTGGTCGGGATGGTGGTGTTGGCATCGATGAGCTTGGTCATCACGCCGCCCATGGTTTCGATACCGAGGGAAAGCGGAGTGACGTCGAGCAACAACACGTCGTGAACTTCACCGGTGAGCACACCGCCCTGGATGGCTGCGCCGACGGCAACCACTTCGTCGGGATTGACACCCTTGGAAGGAGCCTTGCCGAAGAATTTTTCAACCACTTCCTGGATGGCAGGAATACGGGTGGAACCGCCGACGAGGATGATTTCGTCGATGTCGCTGGTTCTCAGACCGGCGTCGCTGAGGGCCTTGCGGCACGGTTCGAGCGTGGCCTGGATCAAGCGGTCGGTGAGTTGTTCAAACTGAGCGCGGGTGAGCGTGCGTACCAAGTGCTGCGGAACACCGTCGATAGGCATGATGTACGGCAGGTTGATTTCGGTGGAAGAAGAGCTGGAAAGTTCGATTTTTGCCTTTTCAGCGGCTTCTTTCAAACGCTGCAACGCCATTGCATCCTTGCGAAGGTCAACATTGTAATCTTTCATAAATTCTTCTGCCAGCCAGTCGATGATGGCCTGGTCGAAGTCGTCGCCGCCGAGGTGCGTGTCGCCATTGGTGGATTTTACTTCGAAAACGCCGTCGCCCAATTCAAGGATGGAGATATCGAAAGTACCACCGCCAAGGTCGAATACGGCAACTTTGGATTCGGATTTCTTTTTGTCCAAACCGTATGCCAAAGCAGCTGCGGTAGGTTCGTTGATGATACGCTTCACGGTCAAGCCGGCGATTTCGCCCGCCTCTTTGGTGGCCTGACGCTGTGAGTCGCTGAAATATGCCGGAACGGTGATGACGGCTTCGGTAACTTCGGTGCCGAGGTAGTCTTCAGCGGTCTTCTTCATCTTCTGAAGAACCATGGCTGAAATTTCCTGCGGGGTGTAACCGCGGTCGTCAATCATAATCTTCGGCAGATTGCCGGATTTTTCCACCTTGTAAGGCATACGGCTCACTTCGCTCGTTACGCGATCGTAAGTCTCACCCATAAAACGTTTGATGGAATAGATGGTTTTCGTCGGATTGGTGATGGCCTGACGCTTCGCGGGATCGCCAATCTTACGTTCGTTGTTGCCTACGAAAGCAACCACGGAAGGCGTGGTGCGCTTGCCTTCGGAATTCGGAATAACAACCGGTTCGCTGCCTTCCATTACGGCAACACATGAATTTGTAGTTCCTAAGTCAATACCAATAATTTTTCCCATGTTTGTATTTTTTTATTTGTTATTAATTCGTTGAACTTTGTTTTTTTTCAAAGCGCCCCTTTTATGCAACCATCGTGCCAAAACCTAAAAATCCCGCTTTTGTCATGTTTGTCGTAAAAAAATTGCTTTTCTGTCAAAAAAAATACCTTTTTTTCTTTATGTGGTGACAAAATGTCAGTTCGTGACACGCTTCATTTGAAACGAATGTCGTAATTTTGCCGCCGTTTTTATTCATTAGTAAAAAATCTCAATATGAAAAAAATTGCTTTCGCTTTGGGTGCCGTCACACTTGTCTGTTCCCTCTCTTCTTGTAGTAAAACTTGTTCTTGCACGATTTCTAAAGGCGGTCAACGTCTGGATGCTTACGAATATGCCGATATGTCTCGCTCGGAATGCGATGCCAAAGTTGACGAGGTTTGGGATGAATTGATGATGACCACCAATACCCCCGAACCATTGGTCGGTGTCGAAGTTTCTTGCTCGCATTTATAATATCGCGGCACCTGACATTTGCCTAAAATCGCTTTTTGCCAGTCATGACAGTCGTTTTTGTCATTCTTGCCATACTCTGCGCGCTCATCGGCATCATCGGGGCTATCGTTCCCGGCGTCCCCGGTCCGCCGATTTCGTGGCTGGCACTGCTTTTTCTCAATTTCACCCGTTACAATGAGAATTTCTCCTTTGCTTTTCTGCTGATTACCGCGTTGATAGCGGTTGTCATCACCATACTCGACTTTTTCATTCCTGTGTGGGGCACTAAGCGTTTCGGCGGTACGAAAGCCGGCACGCGCGGCAGCACCATCGGACTGCTTGTCTCCGTTTTCCTGTTGCCGTTGCTGGGCATCACCATTGGTCCGTTTGGCATTATCGGCATCTTGTTAGGTCCTTTCGTCGGCGCGTACGTCGGCGAACGCATCCACCAGACTTCGCAGCAGCAGGCGTGGCGCTCGGCTTTCGGCAGCTTCATCGGCTTCCTCGCCGGAACCCTCATCAAACTCACTTACGGCATCGTCATCATTGTATATGTTGTAAAGGCCTTTTTTTATTAGGAAGCTGAAAAGGGTGGTTTATTGAAAAATATCGTACTTTTGCCGAAATTTCTGATATGAAAAAAATACTCTTTTTTGCTTTTTTTAGCATTATTTCATCCGTTTTATGCGCTCAGGCGCCTGTCGGTTATTATAACCATGCCGTTGGCAAACGCGGTCACGAGCTGCAGGACAGCCTTTGTTCCATCATCGACAATCATAAGGCTGTGCATTGGGGAAATTCATACTACGACACCATCACGCACGTCTCCGTTCCGTACGACACCTGCGTGACACGTATGTTTTTGCTTACCGACCCCGCTGCCAACAACGCAATATACGATATGTATAACGGCTGCACTTTTCTGTGGGAACAGACCGGCAGCACCTCAACCGTTCCTTGCATGGGCTATGAAAAAGAGCACGACTTTGCATCCAAATGGTTCAACGGACGCGATACCGAACTCGACGACTCCGCACACACCGTTTATCGCGATTTGCATCACCTTTATCCCGCTGACCGCGTGGTGAACAACGCCAAAAGCGACAAACCGTATGGCATCGTCGCCGACTATCCGTGGACGCAGACTTTCAATATCGGCGCTAAAATCGGAGGCAATGTTTATGTCGCTCCCAATGCCAGCGTGGAGGTGCCCCGCATCGACGTTTTTGAACCGGCTGATGCCTACAAAGGCGATTTCGCCCGCAGTATCTTCTATATCGCTACTCGCTATATGCACGAAGATGCCACTTGGCGTGATGATTTGGAATATGCACCGATGAACATCAAATCGCAACTTCGCCCGTGGGCGTTCGACCTTCTGCTCGAATGGCATTTCGCCGATCCGGTGAGCGAAAAGGAGGTTTTGCGCAATAACGCGATCTATGAAATCCAAGGTAATCGTAATCCGTTCATCGATCATCCCGAATTGGTGTCGCTTATCTGGGGCAACGATTCCGTGCATTACGCATTTTCCGAAGTGGTCGTGCCCGCCCCGCACATCGTTCGTTGCGAAGCCGTCGCCGCCGACATTCTCGAAGTCGAATTCAGCGAGCCGATGTCCGCCGCCTCTTTGCAGGAAACCAGCCACTACAACCTCTGGCCCGATTACCCGGAAGTCTCCAACGTGCAAATGACAGCCAGCCAGACGGCTCGAATTACCTTGGAAACACCGCTTCAGAATGGGCAAAATTACAAATGTTCTTTCTATAATATTGAAAATGAAGATGGTGCGAGATTCATGCGTGATACCATCGTCAACGTGAGATATGGCTATTCAGCCGAACCGATCCTGTTGGCCGGGTGGACTTTCGACCAGAATTACGTGTTGGGAAGAGTTATTCCGGCAGCGGCAAGCTGCGACTTTGCCGCCGATGCCACCATCTATTTCGATGGCACGCACGGCTCCGACAATTTTGCCATCGGCAATAGCGACAGTCTGAACCTGCCAAACGGCTCCACTTTGGGCGATTTCTGTTCCAACGGCGCATCAAAAGCCCTGCAGTTTAAGAAGACCTCCGCGTTGGTGGCCAATGGCAACGCTTTCGTCATCGATTGCACGACCGGTGGCGATGTGAATAATGTAACTCTCTATTTCAGCGCAAGATATACGGCTACCGGCTTCAAAAAACTTACCTACGAATATGGCCAAAATGACGAATTTACATACGTCGGTGAAGACTCACTGCCCAACTATGTCACCGACAGCAAGTGGTATTGGTATCAGTTGGATTTGAGCGAAGTGATGGGCACGGAATACAGCGATCACTTCCAAATTCGAATCACGTTGGACGGCGCTACAGGAACGGGAAACACTCAGTTCGACAATATTTTCCTTACAGGTGAAAAATGTCTGGAAACGCCTGTGGTTTACGAAGATACGGTTTTACGCGGCCAGCCTTATTCCGGCTATGGATTTGAACTTTCCGCACTTGAAACGCAGCAGCCCGGCATGAACAACCTGCAACGCCAAACCAACACCGGCGGCGAATGCGACGAACTCGCAATACTGCATCTTTACGTTGTGCCTACTTCTCCCGTGGGCATCGAAGAACTGAACGAAAATCCGCAGTTTCTGCTTTATCCTAATCCGACGAGTAACCACATCACTGTCTGCGGCAACGACATCCGCCGCCTGGAATTGTTCAACGCATTCGGACAGATGGTCCGCACGGAGAATGTTTCGGGCGAAGATGCTGGGACCATGTTACTTAGCGATTTGCCGAGCGGCATCTATCTGCTGAAAATCAGCACAACCGACGGCACCTCCTGGACCCATAAAGTAGTGAAAAAGTAACCCCATACCCCCAATCTCTTATAACCCAATCTCTTATAACCTCATCTCTTATAACCCCATCTCTTATAACCTCATCTCTTATCCCCTCATCTCTTATCCCCTCATAACCTTACCAAATGCAGGCGTCGGCGTCAAACCATTTGCCTTGCGCCTTCATCGTCTGTTCGATGACGTCGCGCACGCATCCGTGACCGCCGGGCTGGAAGGATATGTAGTCGGCAATCTCCTTGATTTCGGTGGCCGCATCCGCCGGACAGCATTTGATGCCCGCCATCTGCATGATCTTGTAGTCCGGAATATCATCCCCCATAATCATGATTTCATCCTGCGTCAGGTGGTTTTCCTCCATGTATTCCGTCAATTTCGCCACTTTGTCAGGCACCTTCAAATAGATGTCCATCTTTGGGAAAGTCCTGTATCTCAAGCGCATCGTTTCGGAAAAACCGCCCGAAATGATGGCGACGCGAAATCCTTTCTTTAAAGCGTATTGTATGGCATAACCGTCTTTCGCATTTGTTCCGCGAATCATATCGCCGTCGGGCAGCACGTATATCGTGGCATCCGACAAAACGCCGTCAAAGTCGAAAATGAAAGTGGTTATCTTTGATAGTTTCTGTCTGTAGTTTTCCATAACGATTTGGGTCTATTTATTCTGATTTTCTTGAATGATTTCCGACATTAAACGATATACTTCACGCAGTTTTTCATCTTCTATCATTCCCAGATGTTTGGCAATGACGTTCTTGTCGCCACGTGCTGCCGGACCGGTTTGTGCATCCTTTGGCGTCATCGTTTTTAGTTTATTTAACGTATTTTGCAACAACGGCAACAGCAGTTGGGGATTGATATTAGCATTTTTTAAGATGTCAAAAGAGACCCCGTTTAGCGCGTTTCCGAAATTACAGGCGAACACCGCTGCCAAATGCAGTTGCTGGCGCTGTTGTTCGTTCATCCGAACCACGGTGTCGGACAGATTGTTTGCAAAGTGAAGTAGCTGATTTTCAAATTGTTCGTCGCAGCCTTCAATACAGAGTGGCACCTCCACTTGTGAAAAATCCATCGTGCTGCTTATTGTTTGACAGGGGTAAATTGTGCCATATCTTGGCGTTATCGGTGCCAGTACGCATTGCGATACCGAGCCCGCGGTCAGCACGGCCATGGGCAGCTCGAACGGAATCTGTGCAACTACATCTTTGTAGCCGTCGTCATTTACGGAAAAAATATATAAATTGCTATTTTTCTTTAGTTTAGATAAATCATCAATGGCTTCCGCTCCGCACTTCTCTGCCAGAATTTTGCATTTATTAAGATGTCTGCCATAGATTTGGTTGATTTGAATTTTTGCTTTTTTTAAGGCATAAACAAACCAATTTGCTACATTTCCGGTTCCGATAATGGTTGCACTTTCAATTTCTGGAAAAAGCACGTTATAGGTTGTGGCAGCCATCTCTATCTTATTGTTGGGAAGGGGAAAGGTTATGGACATAATTATAGATTTTTGCCTGAAAAATAGGGACTGAGGTCAATAGGGTGGGGAGCTAATGCGAAAACGGCGGAACCGCTGCCCGAAAGTGCGGCATATACCGCGCCCATCGCTAAGAATTTCTGCTTGATTTCTGCCAAAATCGGGTAAGATGGGAATAGCGATGTCTCAAAATCGTTGGGAAAAAGATTCTGCCATTTTTCTACCGGTTCATGAATCAGGTTGCATAGGTGCGGTCGGCCAGAAATTGGCACGATGTGAGCGTATGCCTCGGCGGTGGAAATGGAAAAGTCGGGTTTGAAAACGCTGACCTTCCATTCGGAGAGGTCTATGTCAATTTCCTGCATAATTTCGCCTCTTCCGGTAGCGTACATCGGGCGGTTTTCAATGAAAAAAGGCACATCGCTGCCGAGGCGTGCGGCATATTCGCAAAGCCGTTCCGTTGACAAACCCAATCCGAACTGTTTATTCACCATCTTCAGCACCGTGGCGGCATCAGCAGAACCTCCGCCCAACCCCGCGCCGGAAGGAATGTTTTTCTCCAGTGTGATGGTTATTCCAGGTAAATCAAAATCCTGTTGTAACAAACGGAATGCTTTGACACACAGGTTCTTCTCTGCATCCACCTGAAAATCCGCCCCCGTCATGGTAAAAGCGACATTGCCATTATTTGGCACAACTTCAATCCTGTCGCATACATTATGGACAGGAACGAAGATGGTTTCCAAATTGTGGAACCCGTCCGCTCGCTTTTCTGTAACGTAAAGTCCGAGATTTACCTTGAAATTGGCACTATCTAACAAAACAATTCCTTTTGTGATTTAATCTTATTCCACTGATCGTCAGATAATTTTGCGCCAACAGTGGCCACGGCTTCGTCGCCTACAGCCCCCGCCAGTCGGATGGTCTTCTCGGGTGAAAGTCCTTGCATAAGGCCGAACAGAAAACCGGCTGCGTAGGCATCGCCCGCGCCATTGGTGTCAACGGGCTTTTTCCCATTCGTGCCAATCGAAACCTTCTTGCCATGTACGTTGGCAATCGACCCTTTCCCACCTAACTTCACTATGGCGACATCACAGTATTTCGACAGTTCGTCCAACGCAGCTTCGCCGTCTTTGCCGGCGAAGGCACGAGCCTCATCTTCGTTGGCAAAAATCACATCCACGTATTCTCGCAAAAGTCCCTGAATGAACTCGCGGTGGTCTTCTACTAAATTGTAGGAGGCCATATCCATGGAGATTTTCAGCCCTTGCTGTTTCGCCAACTGACATGCCCGCAGAATCAATTCGTGGTTGAAAATCAGGTAGCCCTCGACATGGATGTAGTCGTAGTCTTTTAAGATTTCACCATTGATTTCGTTGGCATCCATCGCTGATGCTGCACCCAGATAGGTGGCGAATGTGCGTTCGGCATCCTCCGTCATCAGTGTGGTCGCAATGCCGGTGTCGATGTCGTTGGTATGGATGAGGTGTGGTGTTATGCCGCTTTTTTTCATATCTTCTTCAAAAAAACGGCCGACTTCGTCGTTCCCGACTTTGCCGATAAAGCCAGCGGCACCGCCCAAATGAGCGATGCCGTGAATGGTATTCGATGTGGAACCGCCCGTTGCCCGCACTTGCTTCATCTCGCGTATGTCTTCGTGCAGCTGGCGTTTCTTGTTGATGTCGATCATCTCCATGCCGCCTTTCGGCAAAGAGAATTTCTGAAAGAGCGTTTCTTCGGGAAGG
Organism: Bacteroidales bacterium; assembly: GCA_024400775.1. GTDB lineage: Bacteria > Bacteroidota > Bacteroidia > Bacteroidales > WCHB1-69 > UBA1756. The sequence continues at coordinate 8,948 of JAKSMF010000084.1, forward strand.
TTGACGATTACATCTACTAACGCGTTCCCAATACCGATGATTTTTGTCATAAAAATTAGAATTTTACACCTAAAGTGGCAGCAAATTTGTGATTAACGTTGGAGGTTTCAACAGGAGTCAGGAATTCGTCGGCGTAGAACCATGAGTTTTCCTTGGCCAGACGGCAAACGTATGCGAAGTCACAGAAGAACACTTTGCCACGGAAACCGATACCGGCACAGATGTTGTGCGAACCGCCTAAGTTAAGGCCGTTTTTGAACGGTGAGCTGCTGTAAGCATAGCCGGCACGGATGAGGAAGTTGTTGGTAACGGTGAATTCTGCACCTACGCGAACCGTGTGGCTGGCACCATATTTGTTCTTGATGTTGGCGTTTTCTTCCGTGAAATTGTAACGGTAGGTCGCACTTTCAGAAGAGTTGAGCGTTGCCATAGAGTAGTCGGCAAATTCGTATTCGGCACTTACGAAAGCACGTTTCGCAATGATGAAACCGAGGCTTCCCATCACGCGCATCGGAGTGGTAAGTCTGTACTTGGAAATGTTTTCGTAAGAATCTGTGTAGTTGTTGTCTTCAAAATTAGATTTGAAGTCCCTTGTGTAAATTTCTTTCAGATTTGCGAAGTAGGTCGGCGTGTGGATGGCGACACCAATACGCATAAAGTCAATCGGTTGATAGATGATACCCAACTTGGCGTTGATACCCACGCCCGTCGTGTGAAGGTTTTCAATGGACTTGAAATCATTGAAGCCGCCAATTTCGTTGTTATCGTCGCTCTCAATGTATTCGGTCTCTGATTCATAATCCAAGAAGGGAACCCCAAGTGTGAAGCCCAGGAAGAGTTGGTCGTTGTAGTTGCCGCCAATTGAGAAATTCATCTCATCCAAACCGCCTTTGGTCTTGACATAGCTGGATTGTGTCAGGTTGTGGCCGGCCAAATAACTGGTGTATTGGTTGTTGGTGCCAGCTACCGTGTCAATCAGCCAAGTGTTCCAAGAAGCCAGGCCGTCATGCGTTAAGTTGTTGTAATTGATGCCGTTGGCGTTGTCTGCGAACGCGGTCGTCATAGAGCTGCCATGACTGTTGCCGGTAGCGACAATGCTGTTGTTGTAGTCGTTGGTGCGGTTGTAACCGAAACCGAACTGCATCATGCGCCACTTGGTGGTCGGGTTCTCCTCATCCCTGTTTAATCTCCATGAAAAAACAGCGCCGAAGTTGGTGAGACTGTAACGGACGCTGTTGCCGACACTATTGGTGTTGTCGTAAATGGAGTTGGTGTTGATGGCATTGACAACCACGGGGGTGAAGGTGATTTCGTCTTTTTTGTAAAGACCGATGGCAGCC
>JAKSMF010000085.1 GCA_024400775.1 Bacteroidales bacterium
CGACTTGAAAAGTCGTAAGTCAAAAGTCGCAAGTCTCCATTACAGCAAGAAAAAAAACGGATTTTTTTCCGATTAAAATTGTATTTTTGCATTTGTAAAAAACAGTTTCAACGATGAAGTTTCCCATGGTGGATTTGCACGGCCAGTACTTGAAAATCAAGGACGAGGTGGATGCGGCGATGGCGGCGGTGATTGCCGACAGCGCTTTCATTAACGGCCGTGCGGTAACGGATTTCCAGCAATCGCTGGCTCAATATTTGGGCTGTCGGCATGTGGTTACTTGCGGAAACGGCACCGACGCGTTGCAAATCGCGTTGCTCGCGCTGAATCTTCAGCCCGGCGATGAGGTGATTACCACGCCGTTTACCTTTGTCGCCACCGCTGAGGCCGCCGCCATACTGGGACTGAAGCCGGTGTTTGTGGATGTCGATCCGCATACCTATAATATAAATGTATCGCAAATCGAGGCGGCGGTTACCCCCCGCACGCGCGCCATCCTTCCGGTTCACCTTTTCGGACAGTGCGCCGACATGGAGCCGTTGTTGGTAATCGCGCGACGCCACCATCTGTTTGTGATCGAAGATGCCTGTCAGGCCATCGGTGCGGAATACACTTTTTCGGATGGACGAAAATGTAAGGCCGGCACGATGGGCGACATTGGCTGCACCTCTTTTTTCCCATCGAAAAACCTGGGTTGTTTCGGCGACGGCGGTGCTCTCTTTACGCAGGATGATAATCTGGCACTGTGCATTCGAAGCATTGCGAATCACGGCTCCGTCGAAAAATATCACCACGAACGGTTGGGCATGAACTCGCGCCTTGACACGTTGCAGGCTGCCGTTTTGCAGGTGAAACTCAGTCACTTGGATGAATATACCGTGGCCCGACAGCAGGCGGCGATGACCTACAATCGGTTTTTATCCGACGATGAGCGTTGGCAGGTGCCGGCGTTGTCGCCCAATAGCACGCACGTTTTCCATCAATACACGCTGCGGTTGGCTGACGGTCGGTTGCGCGCTGACTTGCAAAGTCGGTTGAAGTCGGCGGGCATCGCGAGTGCGATTTACTATCCGGTTCCGCTCCATTTGCAGGCGGCGTATGCGAATTTGGACTACCGGCGCGGAGACTTACCGGCGGCGGAGCAGCTGGCCGACACCGTCTTGTCGCTTCCGATGCACACGGAACTGTCGGAAACGCAAATTGCTGAAATCTGTCTGTCGCTGAAAGGATGATTTTGTTGTTAATCAATTAATTTAGAATAAGATATGATAATAATAGGAATTACGGGAACGTTAGGAGCGGGCAAAGGCACGGTGGTGGAGTATTTGAAGGAGAAGTACGGATTCGTGCATTTTTCGGTGCGGGATTTTTTGAAAGAGGAGGTGGCCCGTCGCGGAATGGAACCGAATCGCGACTCGTTCACGTTGGTAGCCAACGATTTGCGTGCCACGCACACGCCGTCGTACATTGTGGATGAGCTGTACAAACGCGCGTTGGCGACGGGCGGGAATGCGATTATCGAAAGCATCCGCACACCTGGTGAGATTGATTCGTTGAAGGGGAAAGCCGACTTTCGTCTGTGGGCGGTTGACGCGAACCCCGAATTGCGCTATCGTCGCGCCGTACTCCGCAATTCCGAAACCGACCACGTCAGCTACGAAACCTTCATCAGTAACGAACAGCGCGAGATGACTTCGACCGACCCGAACAAGCAGAACCTTGCCGAGTGCATCCGCCGCGCCGACGCCGTCTTTCACAACGACGGCACGATGGAGGAACTTTTTCGGCAGGTGGAAGAAAAATTGATTAGTTAGAAGTTAGAAGTGACCAGTTTGTTCGGCGGAAGTGGCTGGAAATTTTTTATGAGTGGCAGGCAATATGTGACGGTTGAACTCGTTAGTGAATAGTTCTAATTAAACTACATAAACTCAAATAGCTATGTCAATGAATGGGGAGAGTATCGTTGGACAAAAGAGTTTCTCTTTTGCCGTTCGGATCGTAAAATTATGCCAATATTTGGTGACTGTTAAGAAGGAATATGTGATTTCGAAACAGTTATCTAAAAGTGGGACAAGCATTGGGGCAAATGTAAGTGAAGCGTTATGCGGAATTTCTCGCAAAGACTTTTTGGCAAAAATGTATATTGCGTACAAAGAAAGTGCCGAAAGTTATTATTGGCTGAAACTTTTATTTGCTTGTGATTACCTTACTCGGGATGAATATGAATCCCTTGCTTCAGATGCTCAAGAATTGCTGAAAATGCTCGCCTGTATCACAAAAACCACTCGTCGTACCATAACTTCTAACTCGTAACTTCTAACTTCTAACTATAATAAAATGTTTCTCTGGGAAAGTATCGCTTTTGGGCCTATTCGAAGCCGCCGCTTGGGCAGCTCGCTGGGCATTAATGTCTGTCCGACGGATGTGAAAATCTGTTCGTTTGATTGTGTTTATTGTGAATGTGGGTGGACGCTGGAAAAGAATGTCCATGCCGACTGTTATCCGCCGGCGGAGGTGGTGTTGCAGGCCATTGAGCAAAAGTTGCAGCAATGCCGTCAGGACGCGGTCCACATCGACAGCATCACCTTTTCGGGAAATGGTGAGCCGACATTGCATCCCGCATTTGGTGAAATTATTGATAAATTATTGGTGATCAGGGATAAATACTATCCGAACGCTATCATTACCTGTCTTTCCAATGCCACGATGTTGCAGAATGAGCAGGTGCGTTCGGCGTTGTTGAAGATTGAAAACCCGATGTTGAAACTGGATGCGGCTCTGCCAGAACTTTTCACACTCATCAACCGGCCGACCATTCCGGTTACGTTGGAGAATGTGCTGGAAGGATTGCGCGCTTTTAAGGGCAACTTCTTGATGCAGACGTTGTTCCTCAAAGGTGTATTGGATGGCCAAAGTGTGGATAACACCACGGAGGAAAACGTATCCGCATGGCTCCAAATTGTGGCAGAGTTGAAACCGCGGTCCGTAGTGCTCTACTCCCTCGACCGCGAAACACCCGCACAGGAGCTTATCAAAGTCTATCGTGATGAATTAGAACAAATTGCAAATAAAGTAAGAGCTTTGGGAATCGAAGCGAAAGTATTTGAATAGTTAGTGGTTAGAAGTGACCAGTGACTAGTTAGGAGTAACCAATTAGGAGTTAAATCAACTTCTTATTACTAATTTCTAACTAAAACTTCTAACTTCTAACTCCTAACTTCTAACTTCTAACTTCTAACTTCTAACTCCTAACTAAAATGGAAGTATTACAGTTGCCTATTGAAGGCGTTTTATTAGTGAAGCCTCAGATTTTTGGAGATGCAAGGGGCTGGTTTTACGAAACTTATAATGAAGAGCGTTACTTTGCGGCGGGAATCACCGAGAAGTTTGTGCAGGACAATCAGTCGTTTTCGCAGAAAAACGTCGTTCGTGGTCTGCATTTTCAGAAGCCGCCGTTCACCCAAGCCAAACTGGTGAGTGTGATTCAGGGTGCGGTACTGGATGTCGCGGTCGATTTGCGCTCCGGCAGTCCAACCTACGGGCAGTACGTGTCCGCATTGCTGACGGGTGAAAATCACCATCAACTGTTTGTCCCTAAGGGATTTGCACATGGGTTTTCGGTTTTGGAGGACAACACGATTTTCGCCTATAAGTGTTCCAACTTCTATCATAAGGAATCCGAAGGCAACATCGTTTATAATGATCCAGATGTGAATGTGGAGTGGGGCGTTGAGAATCCGATTTTGTCGGACAAAGACAAAATCGGCCCGACATTGCGTGAATTTGTTACGCCGTTCTAACCCATTTTTGGGATTTCATATTGTACGGATTTTCCGCATCTTTGGTGTGAAAGGTTTCTTCTGCGAGGTGCCATTTTTTTTCATCAATGATGGGGAAAAAGGCGTCGGCAGGAAATTCGGCCATGATGCGGGTAAGGTATAACGTTTGGGAATTTTCGATAAAAAGCCGGTAGATCTGTTCGCCGCCGATGATGAAGATTTCCTCCTGATTGTCAGTAACTTCCGAAAGTTCTGAGGGAGAATGAATCACCGTTGCGTTTGGAAGGGAAAATGCCGGATTTTTGCTTAGTACGATGTTGTGCCGGTGGGGGAGTGGGCGTAAGGACAGCGACTCCCAAGTGCGGCGTCCCATTACGATGGCGTGGCCGTCGGTCAGCATTTTGAAATGTGCCATATCTGCCGGAAGTCGGCACAGCAGCTGATTGTTGAATCCGATTTCATTGTGTAAGCCGATGGCCGCGATAATGCTAATTTGTGGCATGATTTGTCGGTAAGGGTTGGTCTTCGTAAGGTTCCCATGGCATTGGCGTCGCTGGCCCGAAAGTGGTGATGCGGTCGCGCACTTTGGTCATCACCCTTTGCGTACTCTCCAGTGAGGAAAAGTAGTATTGCAATGAACTTTTGTACTGTTGCGGGGTAACACCCTTTTGCTTCATCCACGTTGCATATTGCTCGTTCGCCAACTTCAGCATCACATGCATGGACCCTAATTGCATGGTGTCGGCTGAAATGCGTTCCGAACAAATCATATCGTTAACTTGAGTATATAAGATGGTATCGTTGCGTTCCACTCCTTGCTTGACGTAGTCCAAGGCGGATTCGAACACCAATTGCTCTGCCACCAGATTGACGAAGGTGTCTTCGGGGATCAAGTCCTTGGGTTTGACCGTTCGTGAAATGTGTTTTTTACAACCGCAGCAGGAGACAACGAGCAGGGCGGAAATCAGAAATAGGATTGTTTTTTTCATCGCGGCAAAAATACAAGAATATTTTCAAAAAACAGGGCGATACTTCCGAAAAAACACGTATTTTTGCGTGCTTCAAGTTGCAAACTTTAATCCTTAAAAATCAATAAATTATGAAAACAACCGACATCGCATTAGTAACCGGGCGTGCGAATCGTGAGTTGGCAGAAAAAATTGCCAAGTATTTAGGAACCTCTTTGTTGGATGAAGAAATCGTCCAGTTTAAGGATGGTGAAATTCAGGCCTACTACAACGAAACCATTCGTGGTAAGCACGTTTTCATCATTCAACCGACCTTTTCTCCGGCCGAAAACATCCTTGAGCTGCTCATTTTGATTGATGCCGCCAAGCGTGCTTCCGCTGCAGAAATCGTTGCCGTCATTCCTTACTATGGCTATTCCCGCCAAGATCGCAAGGATAAACCGAGAACCTCTATCGGTGCTAAGTTGATGGCCAATCTGTTGACCGCTGCTGGTATCAACCGTCTGATTACCATGGATTTGCATGCTGATCAGATTCAGGGCTTCTTCGAAGTTCCGGTTGACCACCTCTATGCTTCTACGGTTTTCCTTCCCTATATCCGCAACTTGAAATGGGACAACCTCTGCATCGTTTCTCCCGACACCGGCGGTACCAAGCGTGCTTCTATGTATGCCAAAGCATTGGATTGTGATTTCGCTATCGGCTTCAAACAGCGCGAAAAAGCCAACGAAGTTGCCGCTCTGCAAATTATTGGCAATGTCGAAGGTAAAAATGTGATTTTGTTGGATGACATTATGGATACCGGCGGCACCATCTGCAAAGCAGCTGAAAGAGTGAAAGAACTTGGCGCAAAGAAAGTTTATGCAATGTGTACGCACCCGCTGCTTTCTGGCAACGCCCTCGAAAAACTCGAAGCCTCCGTTATCGACAAGGTAGTTGTCACCGACACCGTTCCGTTGAAACGCCCCTCCGACAAAGTTGAAGTCTGCTCTATCGCCGAACTTACTGCCGAAGTCATCAAGAGCGGTATCGACCACACTTCCATCGCTTCCCACTTTGAAATTGGAAATGTATAATCAATTGTGATTCAGCAATAAATAAAAAATCGGCGAAGGTCATTCGCCGATTTTTTTTGCTTTTGTGTGATTGCTTCTGCGGCTATCGAAAAGGGGAGCATGCCACACTACTCTGAAATCATTCTGCACAATCCTGTGGCTATTTTCTGCCGAAATCCGCGGGAATTTCACCCCACGCAGGCGTGTTCCATTTGATGATGGGATTGCTGAAAGTGTTGTTGTGCAGCCAGTTCTCGGCCCGGGTGAGCAGATCGAACAGTTGTGCGTTTTCAGGTGTGGGCTTGACGGTTGATTTGTGTTTTTTCTGGCGCACCCACGCGATGGCGGTGATGCTGTCGGAATAGATGGGAATGGGGCTGCCTTTTTGTTTGAGGTAGGCGAGCCCGTGGACGAGTGCCAGAAATTCGCCCATGTTGTTGGTGGCGTTTTGGAACGGGCCGATATGGAAAATCTCCTTGCCCGTGCGGGTATCCACACCGCGGTATTCCATTATGCGGGTCACCATGTTGCACGCGGCATCCACCGACAGACTTTCAAGGATGGGCTGATCTTTTTCGTTTGAAAAAAGCGTCGGCGGCGTCTTCGGGATTACGGGGTGGGTCTGCCGATAATTTTCAAAACCTGCCTTGAATTGCTTGTGCGCCTCCGCCAAACTTTCAAAGCTCTTGTATTTCGCATTGTCAAATCCATCGACTTGTGCCTTGCATTCGTTCCACGTGTCATAGATCCCCGGAATCCTTCCCTGCCACACTACGTAATATTTTTTCACCTTCATGACGTATTAGTTTGAGTTAATAATTAGATTTATAGAAATTTACGTTTTTCCTTGGGTTAAAATAAACGACAGTTCACAATTTTGAAATTTAATGTAATTTTGCAGAAAATTTCGTCTGCGAAAGTATTAAAAAATCAAACTCAAAAAATCGAAAATGGAAAAATCCGCCAAATTTTTAAAATTTTCACTTATAATTCTGGTTATCAGTTCTTTATTGATTTCTTGCCATAAAAAGGGGAATAAGTCCTCGGAGGCCAAGACGCCCGAACAGGAAATTTCCGTGACCCCGGAAAACGGCTTTTCCGCAACGCATGACTTCCCGAACAACACCTTCGTTCCCACCAAGGAATTTCTGCCCAACAACGACATCCTTCTTCACAAAGAGATTCTGCTTCAGGGCAAGGTGCCGGATGCGACTTCGCTGTATGAGGTCTCTATATTTGTGGATTATTACAACGATGTCGAAATCGACTATCTGCCGTTGGTGATTACCGCCATTTCGCCCGACTCCACCAGCAAACGCACCCAACAATATAAAGTGAACTTCCGTGAAAACAAGAATGATGAGACTTTGGCTGACGAAAACGGCCGTAAGTTGTTGCGTCACAGCAAAGTGGTGTTCCCCTCAATGGCATTTTCCACCGAAGGCAAGGCTACTTTCAAGGTCGAGTTGAATCCGCCGATGGCCAAATTCTCATTCACCGGCATCAAAGCCATTACGATGAAGGCTGAAAAGGTGAAAAACGAAGAGGAGGCCTAATTTTTCGATTCATCATTTATACAATATTATATATATGAAACGAATTTTCCGACTCGGTTTGTGTGCGCTGGCCATGGCGGTGCTTTTGGTGAGCTGCAACGGATTTGAGCATGAAACCATTCCCAATGTAAGTGTGAACTTCACGATTTATCCCGACAATGTCAATTATTACAACTTAAACTACATTGGCGGCTACGAATATTTTACCGGTGGAGTGGCGGGCATTATTGTCTATCGTATTGATATGAGCACCTTTGTTGCCTACGACCGTGCCTGTCCGCACGACTGGGAAGATCCGGCGGCCTGGCTGGAGGTGGATGAAAGCGGCTTGATGATTATTGACAAGCACTGCGGTTCGCGTTTCAATATACTAGATGGGTCCATCATTGACGGACCCACGAGGTATAATTTGAAATATTATCACACCAGCTACGACGGCCGGCGTTTAAGGATTTACAATTGAGGAACGAGTTCGCGGACGAGCTTGATCATGTTGGGCTCGGCTTTCGCGGCGGCGTTGAGGACTTCTTCGTGTGAAGCTTTTTCAATTTGACCAAGCACGCCCAGGTCGGTGATGACGGAGAGTGCGAACACTTCCATGCCGAGATAGCGGGCCATGATGGTTTCGGGAACGGTGGACATGCCGACGGCATCGGCGCCGAGGACATGGAATGCGTGGTATTCGGCGGGAGTTTCGTAGCAGGGGCCGGTAACGCCGATATAGACACCGTGTTGCAATTTGATGTTGTTATCTTCGGCCACCTTTTTGGCGATTTTGGCCATGCGGTGGGAGTAGGCTTCGCTCATGTCGGGGAAGCGCGGGCCGATTTCGTCGTTGTTGGGACCCATCAGCGGGTTGTTGCCCATGAGGTTGATGTGGTCGGTAATCATCATGATGTCGGCAACGTTGAAGGAGGGGTTGAGACCGCCGGCGGCGTTGGAGAGGATGAGTTTTTTGATGCCCATTTGGTTCATCACCAGGATGGGGAAGGTAAGGGTCTGCATGGCGTGACCTTCGTAATAGTGGAATCGGCCGTTCATAACGAGCACTTGCACGCCGTTGAGTTTGCCGAAGATGAGAGTTCCTTTATGTCCTTGCACGGTGGAGACAGGGAAGTTGGGAATATCTTTATAGGAGATTTCCTGTTGGATTTCAACATCTTTCACCAGTCCGCCGAGGCCGGAGCCGAGTACGATGGCGATTTCAGGTTTCGCCGAGATTTTCTGATTCAGGAAAGCAGCGCTTTCTTTTATTTTAGCAAGATCTAACATACAATATATATTTAATAGGGGTGAGTTAGAAAAAATTGGCTGCAAATTTACATGAAAATATTGAAATTGGTTGTGCCAAACTTGCATATTGAAAAAAAAACGAGAAATAAAAAAATATTTTTCATTATTTTTCAACAGATGGATATATGAGGATGAAAATTTGTATATTTGCCAGCTTATTGAAGTGTAGTGTGTGGTTAAATGTCGCATCGCTTAATTTTATATATAAGAAATTGTATATAAGCAAGTTGTGTCGGCGTTTTACACGATGAAACTGCAATAAAAAAGATGTTGAAGATGGCAAAAAAGGCTCCGAAAACTTCCAAAAAGTTGAAATAATAAAAGAAAAAAATATTCAAAATGAGAAAACTAGGTAGATATTTAAAAGAGACTTACGACGAATTGGTGAATAAAGTAACCTGGCCGTCGGCAGATGACTTGCAGAGCAGCGTCATCATTGTATCCATTGCTTCCCTAATCATCGCGCTCATCGTGTGGTTGATGGATGTTCTCTTTTCATGGGGCATGGGCCTTATGTTCCCGACGATTTCTTAAAGTAGAATAAATAGTTGGTAATTACCGTAAACACTTTGGCTGTATGGCAGAAATTGAAAGAAAGTGGTATGTAATCAGAGCCGTGACGGGCACTGAAAAGAAGGTGAAGCAGAATATCGAAAACGAGATTGAGTCTTCCCATCTGAAGGATTTCGTCACCAACATTCTGATTCCGACCGAGAAAGTTTACCAGATTCGCAATGGTAAGAAAGTCAGCAAGGAAACCACGTATTTTCCGGGTTATGTTTTCGTGGAGGTGATGCACCTTAGCGAAGTACTGCACATTTTGCTGAATATCTCCGGCGTTTTGGGCTTTGTAGGTTGCAAACACAAAACCGATGTTCCGACACCCCTCCGCCCCGCAGAAGTCACCCGTATGCTTGGGAAGGTTGACGAATTGCTTGAGCAAGACGAGACCTTTGCTCCCCCCTTCATTGTTGGTGAGGAAATCAGAGTGATCGACGGACCTTTCAACACCTTCACTGGTGTGATCGAAGAGATCAACGCTGAGAAGAAGAAACTGAAGGTCATGGTGAAGATCTTTGGTCGTAAAACTCCTCTCGAACTTGGTTTTATGCAGGTTGAAAAGGTGTAAGAACCGACGAACAATTGTTACACAAATTAAAAAATTAAAAAATGGCAAAAGAAGTAGCTGGACTTATTAAGTTACAAATCAAGGGAGGTGCCGCCAATCCGTCACCGCCAGTAGGCCCTGCATTGGGTTCTAAGGGTGTGAACATTATGGAGTTCTGTAAACAGTTCAATGCACGTACGCAGGACAAAGCCGGTAAGATTATTCCGGTTATCATTACTGTTTACAAGGACAAATCGTTTGACTTTGTCATCAAGACTCCTCCGGTTGCAGT
>JAKSMF010000086.1 GCA_024400775.1 Bacteroidales bacterium
CTTATCGTAATTGAAAACCGATTCAATGTAGTCGTTGAGGCACAACCCGACGATGCCGACGGGAATCATCGAAATGATGATATTGACAATGTATCTTGTTCCTTCGTTCCATTTGAATTTGAACAAATCGTTGAAAATCCACACGATTTCGCGCCATAGAATAACGATGGTGCTGAGCACGGTGGCGACGTGCAGCAAAACGGTGAACGCCAGCATCTCTTCCGGATCTGTCAGACCGAAAAGGTGTTGTCCGATGGCGATATGTCCGCTGCTGCTGATGGGCAGATACTCTGTCAGCCCTTGGATAATGCCCAGAATGAGCGCTTCAAACCACTCCATTATGCTTCAGTGGATGTTTGTTGTTCGTCGTTGTTTTTGATTCTGGGGCACCACATGATGGCAAATATTTCAGTGACGAGCCCGATGAGTATGGTAATCGGGGCGACATTCAGGCGGCGTGCGTCGAAAATGGCTTTGCTGAATTGGTTGGGGTCTTCAGAGCCACCGCCACGGAGTAAAAGGTATCCGATGAACAGGACGACAGCGCCGATACCCATAAGGATATAGTTGGTTTTTCTAAAAAGCGGAGTGTCGTTTTTGGGAGTTTCTTTCTTACCATAAGTACGGTAAGATTTTGCAGAAGTTTGATTTTCTGTTGTTTTAATTACTTGAGCCATAATTAATTATAAATATAATCGATCTGGATTGATTTTGATGTATTTGTTGGTAAAGATAAATGCGGTGAATGTTGTGAAGAGGATGCTGAAGATGAAGACGCCGGCGAGAATGGCGGCAATCAGGAGCGAATTGGAGAGGTCGATGAAGTTGGGAACCATAACGCTGCCTCCGTACATGACGAGGGCGACGAGGGCGGTTGCGATGAATCCGCCGATAACGCCTTGGGTAAAGCCTTTGAAGACGAAGGGCCGGCGGACGAAGGCACGCGTAGCACCGATTAACAGCATGCTCTTGATGTTGAATCGTTTAGCGTAAATGTTGAGGCGGATGGAGTTACCGATGAGCATGAGGGAGATAAAGAGAAAAACAGCGCAGATGCCGAGGATAATCCACTGTGTATTACGGAGGTTCTGTTGGATGAATTGTGCGATGACGTTGGGATAGGTCACCTCTTTCACCTGCTCGTTTTGTTTGATGAAACGCTCGATTTTAGCAATTGAATCAGCGGAGGTGTATTCGGGTTTGAGGGTGAGAATGATGGAGGCGTTGAGCGGATTGTCGGTGTATTCTTCAAAATCATTTCTAAGGATTTCCTTGGTGATGGCGGTGTTTTCGGCGCGGGAGGACACACGCGAAGTGGCGACGAAAGGTTCGTTTTTGAGCTGAAGTTCGTAATTGACGATGTCGGCTTCCGGCACGGTCTGGTTGATGGTGGTCGTCACGGTGGAGTCGCCAATGGTGGCGGTGGCTTGCTGTGGCGTGGTCGCGAAAAACAGCACTTCCAGTTCCAGATTTTTAGAGATGTTTTGCAGATAGCGGGTGGAAAAAACAGCTACAACTGCCAGCACACCAACGAAAAACATGGTGAGCGCAATGCTGCAAATTGAACCGAAAGCAGAGAATTTCAATCTCGCTTTGGTAATCTTGTCGAGTGATTCAGGTTGTTTGCCCATGGTAAACGTTTTCTATCAGATATTTTTACCCAATTTTTGGGGCTGCAAATATACGGCAACTTTTTCAAATTCCGGTATAAAATCGTAATTTTGTCGCCAATTTTTTAAGTGTTATGTCAAAGGATAATTTGGACATTTTTTGTTCCAGCGCAAACGAACAGTTGGAACGGGTTTATGTAGAAACTGGCGTCAAAGCGGGTTTCCCTGTCCCGTCGGGCGACGAGATTTCGCAAAGTCTGGATCTGAACCGCGTTCTGGTGCAGCATCCGGCGGCGACGTTCTACGCCCGCGTCGTCGGCAATTCCATGATCGACGCTGGCGTGGAAGAGGGTGATCTATTGGTGATTGACCGCTCGTTGTCCCCGCAAAACGGTTGCATGGCCGTCTGCTTCATCGATGGCGAATTCACCCTCAAGTTCATCTGTCTGGATGAAAAAGAGCACGGCGTCATCTGGCTGCGCCCCGCCAACGATGACTACCCGCCCATCAAAGTGACGCCCGAAAACGACTTTATGGTCTGGGGCATCGTGAGTTATACTATTAAATGCCGTTTGAAAAAATAACTATGTTCGCCCTCGTTGATTGCAACAACTTCTTTGTCAGTGCGGAACGCGTCTTTCGGCCAGAATTGCGAAACCGCCCCGTCTGCGTGTTGAGTAACAACGACGGCTGCATCGTCGCGCTATCCAACGAGGCCAAGGCCATCGGCTTGAAAAGAGGCAACCCGATGTTCAAGGTGCGCGACATCATCCAACGCCATAATGTAACCGTTTTTTCATCCAACTATTCCCTCTATGCTGGAATGTCGTCGCGTGTAATGCGCATATTGACAGATAATTATGCTGATGTTGAAATCTACTCCATTGACGAGGCGTTCATCAATTTGGATGACTGTCCCGGTGAGGTCGCGGTGGCGAAAATGCGTGATTTGAAACGGATGATTTGGAGGTGGACCGGTATTCCCGTGAGCATTGGCATTGCGGCTACCAAGACGTTGGCGAAGGTGGCAGGACATTATGCCAAAAAATTCCCCGGTTACGAAGGCGTGTGCGTCATTGATAGCGAATACAAGCGTGAAAAGGCATTGCAGCGCCTGCCGGTGAGCGAAGTGTGGGGCATCGGACGACAGTTTAGGAAAAAGTTGGAGGCTGCTTCCGTCAACTCCGCATGGGATTTTACGCAGATGCAGGAGTCGTGGGTACGGCAGAATTTTGGCACTATCGGCCTCCGCACACGCAACGAACTGATGGGGATTTCGTGCATCGAGGCTTCCGAAATCGATACCAAACAGAGCATCTGCACCAGCCGCTCTTTCGGCAAAACCGTTTCCGAAAAGGAGGAACTGCTGAGCTCCATCGTCCATTTTACCACCGCCTGCGGACAAAAACTGCGGCATCAGCATACCGTGGCCAACATCCTCACCATCTTTATCGCAACCGACCGTTTTAAGACGGAACTTCCTCAATATAAGCAATATGCAACGCTGAAGCTATCGGTGGCGACTGCCGACACATCTGAACTCATCACCTATGCACAAAAAATGCTGGACCAGATTTTCCGTCCTGGTTTTCAATACAAAAAAGCGGGCGTGGTCGTTTCCGGAATCACGGATGATGCTGTGGTTCAGCAGGATATATTTGATACGATTGATAATCGGGATAAACGTCAACAGCTTTTTCAGGTGATTGACAAAATCAATGCCGGCAGTGGCGCGGGTACGGTGCAGTTCGCCATTCAAAGTCAGAAAGAGCAGCGTTGGACCTCGCGCCGCGAGTTCGTCAGCCGCAACTACTTGAGCGACATCAACGGTTTGCTTGAGGTAAAATAGTGCTTCTGTATTCTGAGTGATTTTTCGTATCTTTGTCCCCTTATTTTTTAAATCTACTTGTTATGAAGAAAATCTGTGCTATTATTTTGATTATTAACGTATTATGTAATATTTGTATTGATTTGAAGGCCGACGGGATCCGCCACATGCAATACAATTTGATGTATTATACTGAAAACGGTGCGGGTGATTGTGACCAAACGACGAACAACCTCAACACAAAAGACCAAGCATTTAAGTGTATTGTGAAAAATGTGATGCCCGACGTGTTGACAGTCAATGAGGTAGGGAAGGGGAATGCCTATCCGCAGCGGATTTTGGACAATGTGCTCAATACAGAAGGCGTTGATTACTACGCATTTGCGAGCACGGTTTCCAATCCGAACGGTTCCATTACCATTGGTAACGGACTTTTTTACGATACTCGTAAGTTGTGTTTGCACAGTACTTTTTATGTAGCGACCAGCGTTAGCTATTTCAATGGTTACAAGATGTATATGCGCTCTTCGGAGTTGGCGCACGGCGACACGGCTTTCATTACCTTTATTGTCTGCCACTTAAAGGCAGGGTGGGAGTGTAGCAGCGATCGTTTTACACAAGCCAAAGCTTTGATGAATCGTCTTGTAAATATCGGTGTAGCAGATAATTACGTTCTATGCGGGGATTTCAACGTCTATAATGCCTCCGAAGATGCCTATCAGCATTTCGTGCATCATTCCAATCCGTTAATTCGTTTCTATGACCCTATCGACCGTGAAGGCGAATGGGACGACAATGCTGCGTTTGCCGACCTCTTCACCCAATCTACCCACTCCGGCAATTCTACCAACGGCTGTTTCTCCGGCGGAGGGATGGACAACCGTTTCGACTTTATTCTCGTTTCTGATTATATTTTGAATAATCGCGCCAAAGTACGCTGTCTGCCAGATACTTACCATGCGTTGGGCCAGGACGGAATCCGTCGTAACCGCTCCATCATCGATCCCGCCAATAATGCGGTTTCGGTTACGGTCGCGAATGCGCTGTATGCCATGTCGGACCACCTTCCGGTGATTATGGACTATGAAGTCAACGCTACTTTGGCCATCAGTGACCCGCAGTTGCAACTTCCTATCAACGTGGTTAATCCGGTAGGTGACCAGCTGACAGTGCTGACCGATTTCGCACAAGGCGACATTCTGACGGTTGAACTTTTCACCATCGACGGTCGTTTGCTGCATCGTTCGCAACAAACCGTCGGCGCGGGCACGGAACAATTTTCCTTGGATTTTCCCTTCAAACCAGCTATATATCTCCTGAAATTTACCGACAGCGAAGGGAAGAGCGTGGCGAAGAAAGTAGTAAAAAGTTTATAAGATGATAAGGTTATAGTCTAAAATCCACAACCTCCATCTTTGTCCTTCGACCTCTGACCTCTGACCTAATTTTCAACTTTCGATTTTCAATTAAAAAAACTCTCCACTCTCATCTCTCATCTCTCATAACCCTATAACCTCATTCTACCATGTCTTTTCAATTACATTCTGATTTTGCTCCTTCTGGCGATCAACCGACTGCTATAAAGCAGCTCGTTGAGGGCTTGAACCGTGGAGATAAGGCCCAGGTGTTGTTGGGCGTTACCGGTTCGGGCAAAACTTTTACCATCGCCAACGTGCTGGAACAGGTGAATCGCCCCACGCTGATTTTGAGCCACAACAAAACGCTGGCCGCACAGCTGTATAGCGAGTTTAAGCAGTTTTTCCCCGAAAACGCGGTGGAATACTACGTTTCCTACTATGATTACTATCAGCCTGAGGCCTACTTGCCTGTTAGCAATACCTATATTGAAAAGGACCTTGCTATCAACGATGAAATTGAAAAACTGCGCTTGCGTACGACCAGCGCTTTGCTGTCGGGCCGCCGTGATATTGTCGTAGTCGCTTCTGTATCTTGTATTTACGGCATCGGCAACCCGGACGATTTCGCTAAAAACGTCATCAATATCCATAAAGGAATGACCATTGATCGCGATACGTTGCTGCTGGCTTTTGTTTCAGGACTATATTCGCGTACCGAGATGGATTTGGAGCCCGGAAAGTTCCGTGTGAAAGGCGATACCGTCGATATTTTCCCGCCTTACAACGATAACGCTTTCCGCATTGTTTTTTGGGAAAATGAAATTGAAGATATTGCTGAAATAGAACCAGTTAGCGGCGCTAAAATCAACAAGCAGGAGAAACTGACAATCTACCCCGCCAGCATTTTCTGCACGTCGCAGGATTCACTTAACGATGCCATCAGCCAGATTCAATTGGATTTGGGTGAACAGGTCAAATATTTTAAATCCATCGGCAAACATTTGGAAGCCAAGCGTTTGGAAGACCGCGTAACTTACGACGTGGAGATGATGAAGGAACTGGGGTACTGCTCCGGCATCGAAAATTATTCGCGTTATTTTGATAAAAGGAAGCCGGGCGAGCGCCCGTTCTGCATTCTGGACTTCTTCCCCGATGATTTTCTGTTGGTAATCGATGAAAGTCATGTCACGGTTTCACAGATAGGTGCGATGTATGGCGGTGATCGTTCGCGTAAGCAGAATCTGGTTGATTACGGCTTCCGTCTGCCTGCCGCACTGGACAATCGTCCGCTGAAATTCCATGAATTTGAGGCACTTACGGGACAAACCATCTATATGAGCGCAACTCCCGCGCAGTACGAATTGGAAAAGTCGGAAGGCGTGATTGTGGAACAAGTGGTGCGCCCGACTGGCCTCGTGGATCCCGTGATTGAAGTACGACCCGCTGATAATCAGGTAGATGACTTGTTGGAGGAAATCGAAAGAACCGTGTCGAAAGGGGAACGCGTTTTGGTGACCACCTTGACGAAGAAGATGGCGGAGGAGTTGACCGGTTACCTGATTCGTATCGGCATCAATACGCAATACATCCACTCCGACGTGGAGACGTTTGAGCGTGTGGAGATTTTGCAGCAGTTGCGTGCCGGCGTTATCGATGTGCTGGTGGGAGTGAACCTGTTGCGTGAAGGCCTCGACTTGCCCGAGGTGTCGTTGGTGGCCATTTTGGATGCCGACAAGGAGGGCTTCCTGCGTTGCGAACGTTCGCTGACGCAGACCGCCGGTCGTGCCGCGCGCCACGTGAACGGACGCGTCATCTTTTACGCCAATATGGTGACGAAATCAATGCAGGCGACGATGGATGAAACGAATCGTCGCCGCGCTAAACAGTTAGCATATAACGAATTACATCATATCACACCGAAAAGCGTCAAACGCGCTAACAGCGGTTTGTCGGGCAGCGGTGCTCCGGTCGAATATGGCATTATGCCGGAGAAAACTCCCGTCGCCGCCGAACCTGTCGCCAATAAATATCTGAATGCGGAGCAGTTGCAGAACCGTATCAAGCAGCTGCGCATGCAGACGGAGAGCGCCGTGAAGGAGATGAACTTTATGGAGGCGGCCAAGTTGCGCGACGAGATGCTTGAAGCCGAAAAGATGTTGAAAGCCATGAAATAAACCTTTGCCATGAAACGTTGCCGCCGCATTTTGTTGTTTTGCATTCTATCGTTGCTGTTTGCTCCGGCGGCGATGGTCGCGCAAAACGACACAACGATGTTGGAGGGCATTCAAGTCGATGCGGTCCCCAATGCACCTGCCGTTGGAGCGATTGCACCTTCGCAAAATATTGAAATGAAGGACTTTGACAAACTTCCCGCCGTCCAGGTGTCGGATGTGTTGAAGCTTTTTTCTGGTATCGTGATTCGCGATTATGGTGGCGTGGGCGGCATGAAAACCGTCTCCGTTCGAGGCTTCGGCAGTCAGCATACTGCCGTTAGTTACGATGGCATCTTAATCAGCGATTGCCAGACCGGGCAGATCGACTTGTCGAAGTTTTCTTTGCAAAATGCTGATAATGTGGCGCTTGTGACAGGCGCAAATAACAGCGCCTTTATTCCGGCGCGTAATGCGGCCTGCGCCAGCATCATCAATATCAATACGCCGTCGTTCGCTTATTCCGGACGACGCCCCTTCGGCATCCGTTTTGATTTTACGGGCGGCTCATTCGGGCTGCTCAATCCATCGCAGCACGTACAAAACATTTTTCCGCTGCGTCGCAAAGCCAACCTCTTCATGTCCCCGGTTGTGATTTCCTCCTTCAGTGTTGACTATCTGCAGTCGAAAGGCAATTATCCCTTTACCCTTTATTACGGCGGGACGGGCGACAGCACTTCGCGCGAGCGTCGGGGCAACTCCGACATCAAGCAGCTGACGTTGGAAGAAAATCTGCTGTTTTGTTTCAGCGCGAGTTCACGACTGAAGTTGAAATTCTACTACTATCAGTCGGAGCGGGGACTGCCCGGCGCCGTCATCCTTTACCACACGGGCAACGGCCAGCGCCTGGCCGACCAAAACGCTTTTGGGCAAGTTCATTATGAAAACTTTTTCGCCCGAAAATGGGCCTATCAGGTGAATGCCAAATTCAATTTCGCCAAACAGCGTTATCTTGATCCCGACTATCTGAATGCGGCCGGTTTTTTGGACAATCTGTACATTCAGCGCGAGTATTATTTGTCGAATGTGCTGTTGTACCATCCGCACACAGTGATTGCGTTATCGTTGGCTAACGACCTGATTTTCGGTAATATGAGTGCGAACTTGGGGGATTTTGCACGTCCCCAGCGTTTCCAGTCGCTAACGGCGTTGACGGTGGAAGTGAATACGAAGCGGGTGCGCGCAAATGCCAAATTGTTGCATACTGGCGTGGTGAATTGGGCGAAAAACGGAGTCGCCGCCGACAATCTGAGCCGTTTCTGTCCTGTCGCGGGCATCTCCGTCAAGCCGCTGTTGCAGGAAGATTTCCGCATCCGTGCCTTCTACCAGAACGTCTTCCGTCTGCCTACGTTCAACGATCTGTATTACAATGAGGTGGGAAATCGAAACTTGCGTCCCGAAAACACGCATCAGGTCGATTTGGGTGTCACCTACGACAAACAGAAACGCATCGTGAGCAATTCGCGCTTTCATAAGCTGAATGTCGGCTTTGCCGTTGACGGATATTATAACCGCGTGAAAGACAAGATTGTAGCGATTCCGAATAAAAATCTGTTTGTCTGGAGTATGTTGAATTTTGGCATGGTGGAAATCGGCGGGCTGGATGCGACGGTGAATTTCCGATATGCGTTGAACGGCAAGGTGTTCGACTTTTTCACACTGACGGGAAGCTATTCTTTGCAGCATGCTGTTGATGTAAGCAATAGGGATTCAAAGACTTACGGTCATCAGATTCCGTACACGCCATTGCATTCGGGCTCGTTGTCGGCAAATGTTTCGTTTCGTTGGTTTTCCATCGGCTACACGATGGTGGCAGCGGGCAAGCGGTACGCGCTGCAGCAAAACGTGGATGCCAACCTGTTGTCGCCCTACACCGACCACAGTTTGTCGTTTTCGTTTTGGTGGGAACTCCCCGCCGACGTGACGCTGCGCTTGAAGGCGGAGCTGCTGAATTTGGCGGACAAACACTATGAAGTCATCCGCAACTATCCGATGCCGGGCCGCAGTTTCCGCATCACGTTGGGCGTGAAACTTTAGGAATTAGAGGTTAGGAATTGAATGGCGATTTAGAGTTCTTTTAATTGAAAATTGAGAATTATTTTCCTGTCTTTTGCGGTTGGAATAATGTTTATCGGATAGCAATAAAAACATCCTGCTTCCTTCACAATGTTGGGATTTGGAGTGACAGAGATAAAAAATGAAAAAAAGAACCGCGACAAACAGCGGGGCCCAGGATTCATTTGCTTTTTTAGGAGCAGCCTTGATTTATGAGATTGATTTGTATTTCAAAAAATGTTCGCGTAAAAAGCATCTGTGTTTATTAGAATAACATTGCAATCACTCCTATTGTCAGCTATGTTGGATGAAATTTGGTTCCAGGCCTGTTCCGAAATCTTTAGAAATGCATTTGTCCAAAATAAAACGATGGTATAATGTTTTTCTTCTGACATTTGCAATTGTGGGTAAACGTGCAACAATGTATCTAAAGTGATCGGGATATCAGTTGTGGGGATGACACTTGTGGGTGGAAATGTATCGAAGCGTTTCCCCGTATTCCAATTCAAACCACGCAACCCGCCTTTCGCACAGCAATTCACATGATAGGAGACCAATTGTTTTCCCTGAAAATAAAGAATTTGTACAGGTTGTGAGAGATGGTGGCTAAGTAGGCTATCGCCACCGTCGCAATGAATATATTTCTTATAATCAACAACATCACTGATGCAAGAGAAGCAACCTCCTGATAAGTTGGCTTTTGCTGCAAAGGTCGCACACGCCTCTCTATCAACTCCTGATATCCTTTTCACACCGTACAGCCAACTGCAGGAAGAAAACATCGCTAACAAAGAGAGCGAAATCAGGAGCTTGTATGCTTTTTTATCGTGAAACATTATTTAGTTTGTAAAGTTTAGGGGACTTCTATTTTTACTCTTTTCGCGCCGCCCCTCTGACTTTTGCGAAGTCC
>JAKSMF010000087.1 GCA_024400775.1 Bacteroidales bacterium
TCTGAATTTTTCATAAAATTATTTTAATTATAAGGAATTAATAAATGAAATGTTTTTTAGTACATGACAAAAATTGAAATTTTCGTCTAATCCGTTGTTATATAGATAGTTATCAACAAATTTTGTTGGTAACTTTTTTGTTGTTTACTTGATAAAGTGATTAATATTCAGTAATTTAGAAGCAAAAACTCTCCACAGTTTCCTTCTATGAATACCAATCACGAGTGCAAAAATAAACAATTATCCGACACGCTGAGCGTCTTCTTTGAAAAAAATGTCAACCTCGCCCATATCAAGCTCATTTCGCTGTTGTTTTAACATAATCAAAATTATCAGACATTAAAACCTTTAGCTTATAAAATATTTATAATCAAATATTTAATGCGAATTTTACATTAAAAAAATTCGATTAAATCAGGCGTTTTGAACAGAATCTCATCGTTTTTTGAAGATTTTGGAGCCCAATATAGGTAAGCAAATTCGGCTTGCTTGTCGCCTATAATAAAAATACTTACTTTGCTGTTTTTTAATAGCATGTTTTGTACCCGCAGTTTGTGTGTTTGCGCATTGTTTAGGGTACTGCAATATCTCAAATATAAGCTTTTGTGTATTCTTTCAAAGCCGTCTTTCGCAAGACTATTACAGAAATGACGATACTCCGTCCGGCCTTTTTTCGTGTGCGTCGGGAAATCTATTGCAATCACTACCCACATAACTATTCCAATGTTAAATAAAACATTACCTGCCCCTCTTTCTCAAAAATCCTAACCAATGAGTGCGCCGTGGCAGACAGGTCCTCCTGCGATACCTTTTCATATAACACTTCAACCATCATTCGCTTGAACTCCCTGTCTATTTCCCTTTTGCCGCTTTGATATATTTCACTCAACTTTCGCAGGCCGTTTTTCCCTTGCTGTAATGGAGACTTACGACTTTTGACTTACGACTTTTCAAGTCGGAATCGGAAATATGATGGCAAATCCATTCATTCTCGTTGTTCTCATTGTTCTCGTTTCTCTTTCATAAGTCTCAAGTCCTAAGTCTGTTATAATTATTTTGTTAACTTGCGAAACTTGAATATTTCATATACTTTTTCATCAATAAACGGCCGATAGGGTTCCATTAAATCATCAGCCAACGGAAATGAATTGTAATAGTTGCAGTGAAATATCCCTACCGTTGGCAACAACCCCGCATCCATAATGGCACGCGCAACCGCCGAACGCAATAACGCATATCCGTAATTCAAAAAATTATTCGGACAATCACCAGCCCGATCTCTAATGAATTGTCGCCCAAACAAATGCTTCACACGCGCGGCTATGCCTTCCCTGTTGGTGGAATCCCCACTTTTGACATTAGAATAATAAGGTTTTAGCATATCCGCTCCCAACGATAATTTGCAAAGCAATTGCGACTGATTCTGTATCTTACGCTCTACTATCTGTTTCCATATTTGCTTCTTTACCGCCTTGCCGGATTCTATCTGCGCCCGAAAATGTTTGGCCTGCATGCAATTGGAGTCCAAATCCATCAACATGGTCGTTGGTATATGTTGTTCGTTGCAAAACACCACCCCGATATTGTTTTGCGCCAAAAATTGATTAAAGGAATGGTTAGATGTACGGAATGGTGGTCAACGATGATGGTCCGGATATCTTCCAGCGAGCGCAAATACGCTTTCGCGCCATCTGCCAATGCAATACATAACTGATTCTGCCGTACCGACAAATCAGCGGCAGAGGTAAGGTAAATTGTCTGTTTGTGCATAACTTTTTTTGCAAAAATAAGCAAAACACAGAGGCGGAGGTAATCCGATTTTTTTGTATCTTTGCGCGCTAAATGTGGGAATCTGCATTTATCATAAATTATTATGTATTAACATATTACAAAACACATTCTACGTCGATATGAAGAAAGTCGCTATCATCGGGGCCGGTCCTGCGGGCATAGAAGCCGCTTCTGTGCTGGCCGCCCACAACTGCGAGGTCGTGCTGTTTGAAAAATCCGCCGCCCCACTGTCCAACATTCTCGACAAAGCATTCCTCTTCCCAGACTTCTCCGCCGCACAAGAGCTGGCCGACCGTCTGACCGCCAAACTACTGCCGGAAAACATCAAGGTTTTATGCGAAAAAGAGATTGTCGATATCAAAAAAATAGACGACGAATTCAAGCTTTTTGACAAAGAAGGCAAAACCTACATTGCCGATAACGTACTGATTACCACTGGATATACATTATTTGACGCGCATCGCAAAGAGGAGTTGGGCTACGGTATCTACAAAGGGGTAATCAACTCGTTGGATCTGGAGCGCATGATCCACTACAAGCAAATCACCAACTCCATGGGCGAGGCCCCGAGCAAGGTGGTGTTTTTGCAGTGCGTCGGTTCGCGCGATGAGAAGTCGGGCAACAACTACTGCTCGAAAGTATGCTGCGTAACCGCCGTGAAACAGGCTATCGAAGTACGCAAACTTCTCCCCGACACCGAAATCTATCTTTATTACATGGATTTACGTATGTGGGGCAAGGGTTTCGAGGAACTCTATCGTGAAGCGCAAGAGAAGTACGACATCCGCTTCGTACGCGGGCGCATCTCCGAAGCCTCCGCCACCTTCGACAACAAGGTGCAGATCAAGTCGGAAGACACGCTCATCGGTCAGCCGCTCAAGATGACCACGGACCTGCTGGTGCTGATGTGCGGCATGGAGGCATCGCAAGGCACGCGCACGCTGGCCGAAGCCTGCGGCATCGCCGGCAACTACCATTTCATCGCCACCCAAGGTCCGCACCTCAGCGACAACGCGACCGCCGTTGACGGCCTCTTCGTCGCCGGCACCGCCAAACAGCCGATGAGCATCCGCGATACCATCACCGACGCCGATGCCGCCGCATTTTTAATCCTGTCAAAATAATTTTTTCCACATAACAACTTATCATTCATGGACAAACACACAATTATCGGTCTGCTGATCATCTTCGCAATGTTTTTGGGATACAGCTTCTACTCCTCCCACAAAGCACAGGAAGCACGCGAAAAACAACTGGCGGAACAAGAGCTCCAAGCCGACAAGAAGGCCAAACGCGACACCACAAAATACGTACAGCTGGCCGCCGACTCACTGACCGGAAAGCAGGATGCCAACGCAAAGGCTACAACACCGACATCCGTAAAACAACAAAGCAGCAACAGTATCCTTGGTTACGTGGATTCCACCAAAAACAACGACTTCGTTGTTCGCACCAATAAGGCCGAATATCACTTCTCCCGCTACGGCGGCTATGTGAAATCCGTGCTGCTGAAAGACATCTACAAATATGCGCCCGAAGGCGAAAAGAAGGATGAACTCGTTATGTTCCAAGACAATACGACTTCTATGTCCATTCCGTTGCGCGTGCGCGATTCCGTACAGTCGCTCATCTATTCCGACAAATGCTACTTCACGGCAGAAAAAGACACCGTCGATGTCAAGTCGGGCACGGGCCACCTGCGCCTCTACCTGCACCCCTACAAGTTGAGCGACAGCACCAACGCCGTCAGCAGCGAAGTCGATAACAACGCCTACGTCATGTTCGACTACACCTTCAAAGCCGACGAGTACATGCTGGACTACACGGTGCGCATGAAGAACATGTCGAAATATCTTTTCAAACAATCCATGAATTTGGATTGGAAGGCATCGCTCTATTCCGTGGAGAAAAACGTGAAAGCCGAACGCGACCTTTCTACATTATATTATATGGATAACCGCGATGAGGTGGAAAACCTCAACGAACGCGCCTCCGACTCCAAGGAGATGCCGACCGAACTCAAATGGGTCTCCTTCAAACAACAGTTCTTCACTTCCATCCTGATTGCTAAAAATCAGGATTTCAGAAAAGGCAAGATGGAGGTCAAGGTCGATAACAAAAACGACAACGACCCGATGCTGAAAAAAATGGAATCAAACGTCAATTTCGACATTGCCGACTTCGACAACGGTCAGTTCGACATGCAGATGTACTACGGACCGAACCAATACAAGGTGTTGAAAGGTTACGATATGAATCTTGAGAAACTCGTTCCGCTGGGCTGGGGATTCTTCCTGCTGCATTGGATCAACCGTTTCATCGTTATCCCCATCTTCAACTGGTTGGAGGCATACGGTATCAGCTACGGCATTATCATCCTGATTCTCAGTATATTCATCAAGATCGTCATCCTTCCTTTGGCCTACAAAACCTATCTTTCATCGGCGAAGATGCGTGTTTTGCGCCCGCAGATTGAAGAGCTGAACGCCAAATTCCCGAAGCCGGAAGACGCGATGAAGAAACAGCAGGCCACGATGACGCTTTACAAAAAAGCGGGCATTAGTCCGATGGGTGGCTGCGTGCCGATGCTCATCCAGATGCCGATTCTTATCGCTATGTACCGCTTCTTCCCTGCCGCTTACGAACTCCGTCAGCAGGGTTTCCTCTGGGCTGAAGACCTCTCCACCTACGACTCCATCCTCAACCTCAGCTTCAGCATTCCTTTCTACGGCGACCACGTCAGCTTGTTCACCCTGTTGATGACCGCCGCCACACTCGTCTATACCTGGCTGAACAACCGCCTGATGTCGGTTGGCAACAACGACCAGATGAAGATGATGAAATGGATGATGTACCTGATGCCCATCCTCTTCCTCGGCATGTTCAACAGCTTCTCCTCCGCCCTCACCTACTACTACCTCCTCATCAACCTCATCACATTCCTCCAGATGTGGATTTTCAGAATGGCTATTGATGAAAAGAAACTTTTGAAGAAGATGGAAACCAACATGGTGAAGCCCGTCAAGAAAACCAAATGGCAGGCCCGCATGGAAGAGATGATTAAACAACAACAGCAGTTGCAACAACAACAGCAAAAGAGAAAATAAGATGCTGGTCAAAGAGGTCATCAAAAAGGTTAACGGACTGCCGTACGTTATTGACAACGTGCAGGTTTGTTCCTCATGGGGAAAGTCCATGCTGCTCAACCAGCCCTTTCTCACGGAGCCGAACGACATCCAGCGCAACCTTGACGACCTAAAGCGCCACATCGGATTCATCGAAAATAACGAAGCGGCCACCCGACAACTGGTCGTGCTGCTTCACGAAATCAACGACATCACGCAGACCATCCAAAACCTCAAAAACCTGCAAGTTTTGGATGATATAGAATTTTTTGAAATCAAGAAATTCGCCCTCGCCTCGCAAAAGATATGGCAGCTTTTACAAGAAACCAACTACGACGGGCCGCGTTTGTACGACTTGTCGAAGGTGGTGGAAATTCTGGATCCCGAAGAAAGCCGCATTGCGCATTTCTACATTTATTCCTGCTATCATCCTGAATTAGAGAATATTCGCAAACAGATTTCCCAGGCCGAAGATGTCAATGTGGCCGAAGAGCTCACATGGAAGGCCCGCCAGATCGAAGATGCGGTGCGCCAAAAACTGACCGAGATGCTGCAGCCCTACTGGAACAATCTGCTGCGCAACCTGCACCTCATCGGCACGTTGGATGTGCTGAATGCCAAGGCCCAGTTGGCACTACGGTGGCAACTGTCGATGCCGACGATAGCTGTCGAAAACACCCGCTACGAAGGATTGTTTCATCCGCAGATGAAGGTGGAACTGGCGGAACGCGGCAGCCGTTTCCAACCGGTGGATGTCGTGCTCACGCCGCACCCTTGCTTGGTGACTGGGGCGAACATGTCTGGAAAAACCGTGTTACTCAAGTCGTTATCGTTGTCGCAATACATGTTTCAGTTCGGGTTTTACGTACCCGCGACGCTCGCTGAAATCGTGCCGGTGGAGGATGTCGTCTGCCTCATCGACGACCAGCAGACAGAGCAGCGCGGCTTGTCATCGTTTGCCGCCGAAATGCTGTCGGTGAACGAGATTCTGACACGCACCAAAAGCGGGACGAAGTTGCTGGCGTTAGTGGATGAGCTGGCGCGTACCACCAATCCCGATGAAGGGCGCCGCATTGTGAACGCCTTTGTCCGCATGATGGAGAAATACGGTGTTATGTCACTGATAACCACGCACTACAGCGGGGTGGCGCCGCAATGCCGCCGACTGCGGGTGAAGGGGTTGCTCACCGACCGCATCACGAGCGACGTCACGCCACAGAGTTTGCACCGCTACATGGACTACACACTGGTGGAAACGACGTCGGACGAAGTGCCGGCGGAGGCGCTGACGATTGCGCGCATCTTCCACGTTGACGAGGAGTTTCTTGCGGAAGCGGAGCGTTAAGATCGCCCACGACACCGCATTCCGACACGATTTTGAAACCATGTAACACGGTTCTGCCACGCCCTGCGTGCCTGCTGCTTAATTTTTTCATTATCAATTTTTTAAAATTGATTTTTTGAAAGAAATTTTTTGTAATTTTGCCGCCCGAAAATCCGATTATTATCAACTGATAAAGAAATTACGAACCGAGGTTTATGGGTGAAGATAAACCTCAAAAACAAAACATTGAGAATGAACACTTTAAGTTACAAAACGATTCCGGCCAGCGAAAAAATCGTTAAGAAGGAATGGGTAGTTATCGACGCAGAAAACGCAATCGTCGGTCGCCTTTCTACCGTCGTGGCACGCATTTTGCGCGGCAAGACGAAGACCTATTATTCACCTCATTTCGATTGTGGTGACAATGTCATCATCATCAATGCCGAAAAAATCCGTTTCACCGGCAACAAGATGGAAGACAAAGTTTACACTCACCATACCGGCTATCCGGGCGGTCAGCGTCACCAGAGCCCGCGCGAGATGTTGAAAAAACACCCCATCCGCGTTATCGAACACGCAGTCAGAGGCATGCTCCCGAAAACCAAACTCGGCGACCAACTCTATCGCAACCTGTATGTTTATGAAGGCCCGACCCACCCGCACGAAGGTCAGCAACCCAAATTGATTAACATTAACGATATTAAATAGTAAACATGGAAGTCACTAATACAATCGGAAGAAGAAAGACCGCAGTCGCCAGAATCTACATGAAGAAAGGTAGCGGCGAAATCAAAATCAACGGTCGTGATTATAAAGAATATTTCACCCTCGGCACCCTTCAGTATGTAGCCACTCAGGCACTGCAGGTTGCTGAAATGATGGGCCAGTTCGACATCAAGGCCAACCTCGACGGTGGTGGTATGTCAGGTCAGGCAGAAGCTCTCCGCCTCGCCATCTCCCGCGCCCTCGTTGAACTCTATCCGGATCTCCGCCCGACTTTGAAGAAAGAAGGCTTCTTGAGACGTGACCCGCGTATGGTTGAACGTAAGAAACCCGGTCAGCCGAAAGCTCGTAAGAGATTCCAGTTCAGCAAACGTTAATCGTTGGAATACATTTAAATTATTAATAACCAGTTTAGTATCGAAACTGCTGAGACTTCAGCCGAACTACTCAGCAGTTGATTAAGAACGTAAACAAACAAAAAAATGGCACAAGTTACTTTTGAACAATTATTAGATGCCGGTTGCCACTTTGGCCACCTGAGAAGAAAATGGAATCCCCAAATGGCTCCGTATATCTTTATGGAGAAAAACGGCATCCACATCATCGACCTTCACAAGACCTCTGAAAAATTGGAAGAGGCCTGTGCAGCAGCCAAGCAAATCGCTAAGTCGGGCCGCAAAATCCTCTTCGTCGCTACCAAAAAGCAGGCGAAAGACACCGTTGCTGAGCTCGTCAAAGCAGTAGGTATGCCGTACGTTACCGAACGTTGGCCCGGCGGTATGCTTACCAACTTCTTCACCATCCGCAAGGCTGTCAAAAAGATGAGCGATATCGACCGCTTGATGGCAAGCCCGCAGTTCGACAAAATCTCCAAAAGAGAAAAACTGCAGATCCAGCGCGAAAGAGCTAAATTGGACAAGAACCTCGGTTCTATCGCCGACCTGTCCAGACTTCCCGCAGCTGTGTTCATCGTTGACATTCTCAAAGAACACATCGCTGTCGCCGAAGCTCACCGCTTGAACATCCCCACCTTCGCAATCGTTGATACCAACTCCAACCCGAACCTCGTTGACTTCCCCATCCCGGCTAACGACGATGCTTCCAAATCAATCTCTGTTATCGTAAAAGCCATCTGCGACGCCATCGCAGAAGGTGCTGCCGAAAGAAAAATCGACAAAGACAACGTAGCAGTTGACGAAATGGACGAAGAAGGCGTTGAATACGAAGACGCTAACTACGACGAAGAAGATGGCAACGAAGGCAGAAACCGCGACGGTGTCCGCAAAGTAAAAGACGTTGCTGAAGAAGGCGAAGATGGTCAGCGCAAAAAACGCCCCACCATCAAAAGAGGTCCTGCCAAAGCCGGCAGCTCCAAAAGAAACTAATTCTGATAACCTTTTAATTCAATAAACAAATGGAAATTAAAGCAGCACAAGTTAACGAGCTGAGAAAATTGACCGGCATCGGTATGATGGATTGCAAGAAAGCCTTGGTAGAAGCTGAAGGCGATTTCGACAAAGCTGTTGATATTCTTCGCAAAAAAGGTCAGAAAGTCGCCGCCAAACGTGCCGACCGCACCGCCGACCAAGGCCGCGTCGTAGCTAAAGTTAACGCCGAACATACCAAGGGTTACATCCTCGTCCTCAGTTGCGAAACTGACTTCGTAGGTAAGAACGCCGAATTCGTCGCTATGAGCGAAAAACTCATCGACACCGCTATCGCACAGGGTCTCACCACTCGTGATGAACTCCTTGCCCTCAGCATCGACGGTCGCCCGGTTTCCGACCTCATCCTCGATTTGACCGCCAAGACTGGTGAAAAAATCGAATTGGCCGCTTACAATGTAATTGACGCTCCGCACGTAACCGCTTACAACCACATGGGCAACCGTTTGGCTTGTATCGCTGGTTTCAACATCGCCGGCGTTGAAGAAACTGCTCACGAAGTAGCTCTTCAAATCGCTTCAATGAACCCGATGGCTCTGAGCGCCGACAGCATCGCTGAAGACGTTAAGGCTCGCGAACTCGCCGTCAACATTGAAAAGACCAAAACCGAAGAAGTTGAGAAATTCATTGAAAACGCTATCCGCAAAGCTGGCATCAACCCCGCTCACGTTGACTCCGAAGAACACATCGATAGCAACACCGCTAAGGGTTGGCTCACTCCGGAACAAGCTCAATTAGCTCGCGATATCAAGGTTAGCGCTCGCGCTGAAGCCGAAGCAAACCTCGAAAAACAAGCTAAAAAGATCGAAATGATTTCTCAAGGCCGTTTGCAGAAATTCTTCAAAGAAAACACCCTCCTCGCTCAGGAATATTACGGAGACAGCAAGATGACTGTCGAAGCTTTCATGAAGAGCGCAAACAAAGACCTCACCTGCACTGGTTACTTCCGCTTCCAGTTGGGTGCCTAATCTGATTACCTTTTCAGTTTAGATAAAAAAACACCGCGACTTGCGGTGTTTTTTTTGTTTAACCAATGAGCACTTCACTGCTTTCAGCTTCCCGCCTCCCTTTCAATACTTACAAAATTCTTTTCCAACTTTATACAATCCATTTGGGCAGGCCGGCGAAGGACAATTTCAGGATTGTATCAGAATTACCACGGTCCACTAAGCATTTTGGGACTGCAAAAAACGCAGGTTGAAAGGTTGAATGGGCAAAGGATGGAGGTCGAGGTCGGTATGAATGACGAGAACAACGAGAATGGCGAGAATGAAATTTCCTGCGCATTTCATGTTTCACGCCAAAGGCGGAAAATGTTCTCACTCAACGCAAACACAAAGAAATAAAAAATTTTTCAAAAATTTTCGTTTTTAGCACCTTTTGTCATTTCATGACGGGAATCGGC
>JAKSMF010000088.1 GCA_024400775.1 Bacteroidales bacterium
CGTGGGGATCTGGAAGATGTCTTTAGATTTTTTCATAACGAGTAGGTTTTAGTTAGAGATTACGGCGGCAAAGATACGCTTTTTATTTTTAAAACGACTATGCAAAATATTGGCATACAGTAAGTTACAAGAAATTGCATCTTTTGGTGTGGAAACTGCATTTTTTGCGGAAGCCGACTTCCAGAAAAATGCCGATTCCCGTCATGAAATGACAAAAGGTGCTAAAAACGAAAATTTTTGAAAAAATTTTTATTGCTTTGTGGTCGCGTTGAGCGAGAACATTTTCCGCCTTTGGCGTGAAACATGAAATGCGCAGGAAATTTTAAGGAAATTAAAAGGAAATTCTATTTGTTAGAAATCAAAGCTTCTCATTTTGGTCTGTAAATAATCCTGATATATCAAAGCTCCTATTTTGTCCTTCTGGAAAATGTGTTCGTGAGTTGTGGGTAGAGTTGATATACGGACTTTTTCAATTCCACTTTTAAATAACGCCATTTCTAATTCTGTAACTTGAAATTGGGCCATACTTCTTTGCTTAGTTGTAGGATATAAAATATACGCTCCATTTTCTTGAGTTGTTTGAATTTTAGTTCCATGTAGTATCAGAACTTGATCTGTGTCGAAAAAGCGCAACATCAGGGTCGGATTATCACTAAACACAACTCCTTCGGATTTTATGCTAACAATTAGGTATGCAGTATCATTATTATAAATAGATGAAAAGCTGACAGTGCATCCATCTCCCTCTAATAGATGATGATAATAAAAAATGTCTTGTGCTTTCAAACATGGTGCACTTATTAAAAGAGCAGCGACAAGAAAAATCTTTTTTAATGTTGTTTTCATAAAGATCACAAAATCACAAAAGACGTTGACATGCCTCCTAATTCCAAAAATCGTAAAAGTTGAACCACTGTTCCGGATATTGGCGCAGCACCTCTTCCAGGAATCCGGCGTATTGTTCGGCGATAAATTTGCTGCGGCCGCGGATGTTCATCTTCTCCGTCGGCTCGGGAAGCACCTTCAGCAGGCCGCGATAGCGCGTGCCACGCTGCTTCAAGGCGGCCAGCGTCACCACGGGGACCTCCATCTGCGCCGCCAGCACAAACGTGCCTAACGGAAACTTTGCCGTTTTACCGAAAAAGCTGATTTCCAGTGCTTTGGGACTTCCGAAAATGCGGTCACAAAGAATGGCCACAATTTCTCCGTTGTCTAATGCCGTCTTGATGGCGAAGATGTGCGAAAGGTCCTCCTTCACGGGAATCATCTTCACGTTGTGCGCGCCAAACGAATCGCGACGGCGCTCCTGAAACGCGGCATTTTCACCATCGTAAACGATAATGTTGATCGGCTTCTGTTCCTGTTTGAAGAAATGGCCCACCAACTCGAAATTGCCGATGTGCGAGCCGGCAACGATGAAGCCGCCCGGACGCGCCAGCATCTCCTCAAACGCCAAACGATCAGGAACATCAATCCGAAACTGACCGTCGTTGCCCGCCAGAATGGCAAAACGGTCCAACACAACTTTCCCGAAAATCAGGTGGTTGCGGATGGTGCTCCAAAACGAACGCCATCCCGAATAATGATGTATCTCATTGAAATAACGGTAGATACATCCAAATGCGTGATGATTTATTACGCAATAAAACGGCACAACCAAGTATAACACGGGGTATAAAAACACCACGCGCACCTTCTTCAAAAACGTAAGCAGAAAACGCTGGCCGAAGTTGCCCCCGCCGGTTTTACCACTCCACTGGCGTGCCTCCTGTTCCGACATTACTGCAATTTCCCTTCCAAATAATCATAGAACTGCACCAATGTCTTCACCGTCTTCATCTCTTCGGGCTTGATTTTAATCTTAAACTGCTTCTCAACAATAACAGCGATATCGACAAAGTCCAAACTATCGATTTTCAAATCCTCTTTCAAACGTGCATCATCCTTCAACAATGCGGCATCGATTTCTAATTCTTCGGTCAAAAACTCATTGACTACGCTGATGATTTCTTCTCTATTCATAATTTTTTAATGATAAAAAGTAAAATACGAATGCACTAATAGACAAAGACCTTCTTTGTGACATTACCGCATCTTACGAAATAAATTCCTGAATTATTGATATTTATGTTTAAATTTTCTATTTTCTGTTGATAAAAGACCTGTCGGCCGGTAAGGTCGAACACAGTGATGTCAGCAGGGTTTTCACTTTCTACCACAATACGTCCATCGCTTCCCCACGCGCGGAAAGTTTCCGGCACAGTGGGAATTTCTTGCACGCCCGACTGCACCGTATCGCAAGTGGCGGTAAAGCCCACGTTTTTGATTTCCCACGTAGGGTTATCGCCATTTTGCACTTCGTACAAAAAAGCGAGGGTAACAGCCGGCTGTCCCAAATAGCTGGCGGGAATCGCGATTTCGTTTTCCTGCCAGTTCCACCAACTGCTCGGCATATTCGGGATGGTCAACTGCGCCCACGTCGCTGCGGCCAAATCTCCACTAAAATCTTTGGAAATCAGTAATTTACAACAACCGCGCCACGCATTTTCATCACCATAGCCAATGGTGTGGGTGAAACGGAAGGCCGCATCGGTCTTGTGCCGCAAGTCGAAAGTCGGGCCGACCAGCCAGTCGGTGTTGACACCGTTGCCGGAAATGGCAGCGCACTCGTAATTGGCATAACCGTACCACACGTTGTTGCCGGTGACATTCACCGCATCGAAACATCCGAACGATTGCGCGAAACTCTCGAAGTAGTGAAGGCCACGGCAGGAGTCGTTGGGCGTTGACGATAAGTTGAGCCCGACGATGATGGGATCGTGGTCGGAATAGCGATACATGGTGGTGTCGTCGCCATGGTCGTAATGCAGCATATAACTTTCATCGGCATTCAAATGATAGGGTCTCGCATTGGTAACCTGCGCCGCCAGCGATGGTGATGCCAGCGCATGGTCAAGGTATTCCACCTGTCTGCTATACGAATAACTGTATTCATTCGGCGAGTATTGGGCAAGCAGATTTTCGTAGCCGGCGGCGGTCAGCGTACGGATGGGTTCTTCCATCGTGCCGCAGTTCAAATCGCCCAAAATGAGGATGTCGGCATCTTCGTAATAATCGTTATTTAATTCTGTTTCAAGGAATTGTATAAGATTATTCGCTTCCGCCACCCGATTGGAGTTGTAATAGTTGTTGGTGCTGTCGCCGCCCGATTTCGACTTGAAATGATTCATACTAATCACAAAACGCTCGCCGGTGGCAATTTCCTCAAAGCACTGAACTTCCAGTCGGCGGTGGTCGCCGTAGCGCGTGACGTTGAGGTTGTTGCTCGGTGCGTAGGGATGCCCAAGGTGCAGGATGGGACGCACCTTGTCGGGCTGATAGATGAAACCCACCTTGATGTAAGTGTTGTTTACGGAATCGTAATCTTCGACGTGGGCATAGCGGCCCGGGTTGGTGGCGCGATTCATACTATTGACCAACGAATCCAACGAGGAAGCTCCTTGCTGGAGTTCCGTCAATGCAAAAACGTCGGCATCGATATTGGCGAGTGCCTTCACGGTTTTCAGATGTTCGAGGGCGAACTCTTCGTCGCTGCCTGCGCCGTAAGTGCCTTCCCACTCGGGACAGTAGTACTCCAAATTAGCACCGCAGACCACCAAACGCGCATTCCCCATATCGGGACGCTGCGTAGGGCGTTCGTTATTGTCGAAATCGCGGAGGCCGTCGATACGGATGTTGTGCTGCCCCGTCACAGTGGCATTCAGGTTGGTGATGGTGGCGCCGAGACGCACGCCAAGAACGTCAATGTCGGTGCAACGCGCAGTGATAGAAGCGGTTGCATTTCGAGCAACAATAGAATCATACTCAGGCGTGCCTTCCACCGCCGCGTCCTCCGGCAAGCGCAAACGCTCGTAGGATAGGTAGAGATAGGAAGCGGTTGAATAGATGGCGCGATCAACGACATAAAGTGTTTGGGCAAATTGCACATTTTCACCATTATAAGGCGACAGCGACTGCCCTGTGAACACAATAGGAACATTCTGACACCAGACCAAAGGTGTCAGAATGATCATTATCATGAACACAAAAAATTTTCTCATTTTATTGTTCAATCATTTTGCCTGATTTTTTCACCACCAAGTCCTCGGTCACGTCGTCATAATCCACGATAAGTGTTTCTGATTCAAGTCCTTCGTTAGCGAGGATTTCTTCAGCCAAGATATCCTCCACATGTTTTTGGATGGCGCGTTTGAGCGGGCGGGCGCCGTAGTTGGCGTCCCAACCCTCCTGTGCGAGGAAGTCGGTGGCGGTTTCGGTGATGGTCACATTGAGGCCCATCATGCCAACGCGGTCAAGCAACTTCTTGAGTTCCAGCTTGATGATTTTCTTAATGTCTTCTTTTTCCAAATTATTAAAGAAGATGGTATCATCAATACGGTTCAAAAATTCGGGCGGGAACTGATTTTTCAGCGCGGTATCCAGAATCTTCTGAACTTTTTTATCCTTGCCGGCCTGCGTGGCGGAGGTGCTGAAACCCATATCCTGACCGAAGTCTTTGAGTTCGCGCGAGCCGACGTTGGAAGTCATGATGATGATGGTGTTTTTGAAATCGACCTTACGGCCCATACCGTCGGTCAGCACGCCATCGTCAAATACTTGTAAAAGAACATTATAGATATCCTTATGTGCTTTTTCGATTTCATCGAGCAGCACGATGGAATAGGGTTTGCGGCGGATTTTTTCGGTCAGCTGACCGCCTTCTTCGTAGCCCACGTAGCCGGGAGGCGCACCGATAAGACGGGAAACGGTGTGTTTCTCCATATATTCACTCATATCAATGCGGACCATAGCGTCCGGAGAATCAAAGAGATAGGTAGCCAGCACTTTGGCGAGGTAGGTTTTGCCGACGCCGGTAGGTCCGAGGAAGATGAAGGTGCCGATGGGCTTGTTCGGATCTTTCAAGCCGGCGCGGTTACGGCGGATGGACTTGGCAATCTTAATAATGGCCTCATCCTGACCGATGACGCTGCCCTTGAGTTCGTCGGCCATTCGGAGCAGTTTTTCGCTTTCGCTCTTGGCGATGCGTTGCACCGGCACGCCGGTCATCATGGCAATCACCTCGGCGACATTTTCTTCCGTCACTTCGGGGCGCGACTCTTCCTCGTTGGCCTCCCATTCTTTGCGCATGTCGGCCAATCTCACCTGCGCCTCTTTCACCTGGTCGCGGATGGCGGCGGCCTCGTTGTACTGTTTTTCCTTAATGGCGTTGTTTTTCTTTTCGTTCAAGTTGGTGATTTCTTTCTCCAACTCCAAAAAGGCGGGCGGCACATGTACGTTAAGAATGTGGACGCGCGAGCCAGCCTCATCCAAAGCGTCGATTGCTTTATCTGGTAGGCAACGATCTGTAATATAACGAGTTGACAATTGAACGCAGGCCTTGATGGCGTCATCGGTATAGGTAACGCCGTGATGGGCTTCGTACTTGTCTTTAATGTTATTCAAAATCACGATGGTTTCCTCGGGCGTGGTGGGTTCGAGGATGATTTTCTGGAAACGGCGTTCCAGCGCGCCATCTTTTTCGATGTACTGACGATACTCGTCGAGGGTGGTGGCGCCGATGCACTGCACTTCGCCGCGAGCGAGCGCGGGCTTGAACATGTTGGATGCATCCAAGCTACCGGGGGAGCTGCCTGCGCCAACCATAGTGTGCAGTTCATCAATAAAGAGAATCACATCCGGATTCTTCTCTAATTCATTGATAATGTTTTGCATACGTTCCTCAAACTGACCGCGGTACTTAGTGCCGGCGACGAGGGTGGTCATATCGAGGGCGATGATGCGTTTGTTGAGCAGGGCGCGCGACACGCGGCCTTCTTTGATACGCATGGCGAGGCCTTCC
The DNA here is from genome assembly GCA_024400775.1 of Bacteroidales bacterium. Taxonomy (GTDB): domain Bacteria; phylum Bacteroidota; class Bacteroidia; order Bacteroidales; family WCHB1-69; genus UBA1756. The sequence continues at coordinate 5,900 of JAKSMF010000088.1, forward strand.
GCGAGGGCGGACTTGCCCACGCCGGGTTCGCCAATAAGAACGGGATTGTTCTTTTTGCGACGGCTCAGGATTTGAGCGATGCGTTCAAGTTCTTTTTCGCGGCCAACGATGGTATCGAGTTTTCCCTCCTCGGCATATTTCGTCAAGTCTTTGCCGAAGCTGTCGAGCATCGGGGTGGCGCTGCGTTTGCTGCTTCGTGCCTGGCTGCCGACGCGACGGTCGTCGTCATCGTCTTCGCCGCCGGGCAAAGAAAAGTTGCTGCCCTGGGTTCTGCTGCGGAGGTCGCTGCTTTTCATACGTTCCTTTAACGGCAGATAGGAAATGCCTTCCTTGGCGAGCAACGTTTTTACCGGAGTGCTGATTCTGTCGGCAATCATAGCCAACAGCAGATGATGAGGTTCGACCAATGCGCCACTCAGCACTTGAGCGTGCAAATTGGCGGAACGCAGGATGTTCACCATTTGCGAATTCATCGGAAGTTGGCCCTCTTCGCCATCGTTCACGTCATTGTCGGCAGCGACGAACCACTTTTCCAATTCCGCCGCAAGACCGTCTAAGTCAGCGCCGGATTTCAACAGTGACTGTTTGGTATAACTATCTTCGGGGTATTTCAACATGGCGTAAAACACATGTTCACACCCAACTTGTCTAAAATGGTATTGGAGGGCGACCTTGTTGGCGTCCTCCAATACTTGTTGTAATTCGGATGAATAATTAGTATCCATAAATTGAGTTAGAAGTTAGAAGTGAACAGTTAGAAGTTAGAAGTCAGGAGTGAACAGTTAGGAATTAAAATCAGACAATTATTGTCACAACTTCCAACTTTCAGCTTTTAACTACTAACTTCTAACTACTAACTTCTAACTGAAAAAAGTTATTTGTTTTTCTGAGCGAATTCGTAGCCGGCTTTAAGGCAGGCGAGGTTGGTGTTCACGATAGCTTCGCCTTTGCGGCTGAAGATTTCGCGGACGGCGTCTTCGATTTCGCTGTATTCCATTTGGAGGAACGGAGCGGCGGCACCGAGGATGACCATGTTGGCGGAGCGAGCGCTGCCGAGGTCTTTGGCGATTTGGTCGGCGTTGATAACCACCTTGTTGGGCAGTTTGTCAAGTTCGGCCTTCAGAGCGGCTTCTTCCGGGTAGTTCGGAATGTTGATGAAGGGTTGGTCGTTGGTGATGACCCAGCCGCCTTTGGCGAGCCAAGGAAGATAGCGGAGGGATTCCATCGGTTCGACGGCGATAATCATATCGGCCTTGCCCATGGGGATAAGGTCGGAAGCGATTTCGTGGTCGGCCAAACGGAAGTGTGACTGTACGTCGCCGCCGCGCTGGCTCATGCCGTGGACTTCGGCCTGTTTCAGGTACAAACCTTTCTTTACGGCTGCTACGCCGATGGTGGAGGCGATAGAGAGGATGCCCTGACCGCCGACACCTGCTAAGATGATATCTATTTTCATTTTTCTGATTTTTTTCTAATTACTAATCACTATTTCTTGGCCTGGGCCTTCATTCTACGGCTGAGGGTCTGGATGCATTCGCGGGTCGGAACGATAACGGAAACGCCCTGATATGCGAGTTCTTCCTTGATGACCTTCACGTTTTCTTCGTGATTCTGCTTCAGCGGAGTGATGATGCGGATGTGTTCTTCCGCAACGCCGAGGCCTTTGCAGATGTTGCCGATGCGACCAAGGGCGTGGCTGTCCTGACCGCCGGTCATGCCGGTGGTGCTGTTGTCGAGAATCATCACGGTAATCGGGGTGTTCTCATAGATGCAGTCCAGCAGAGAGGTCATACCGCTGTGGGTGAAGGTGGAGTCACCGATGACGGCGACCACCGGGCTCATGCCAGAGTCGGCTGCGCCTTTTGCCATGGTGATAGATGCGCCCATGTCGAGGGTGGTGTAAATGGCTTTGTACGGCGGAAGTGCACCGAGGGTGTAGCATCCGATGTCGGCGAATACCTTGCCAGGGCCATGCATCTTCATGGCTTCGTTCAAAGCGAGGTAGGTGTCAACGTGCGGGCAGCCGTTGCAAAGCGCGGGCGGACGGGGTGCGACGATTTCGGGAACGGGGCTGCCGTAGCTTTCGGGAAGACCGAGGGCTTTGGCGACGAGGTTCGGGTTGAGTTCGCCGTCGCGCGGGAGGGTGCCATCCATGCGGCCCTTGATGTTGCCCGTACGATTGAGCAAACCGCGGAGGTGATCTTCGATGAGCGGATAACCTTCCTCAACAACCAACACGCTTTCGCATTCGTCAACCATCTTGGCGATGAGTTTGGCGGGTGCCGGGTACTGAGAGATCTTCAGAATCGGATAGGGACAAGTGGTGCCGACGTAATTTTCCATTACGTAGTTATAACCGATACCGGAAGTGATGATACCCATTTTTTTGTCGGTACCTTCTTTATACCAGTTGTATTTTGAATTTTCGGATTCGTTTTCGAAAACGGGTTGTTTTTCGAGAAGGTCGCGATAGTTTTTGCGAGCGTTAACGGGAAGCAGAACAAACTGTTTAGGGTCCTGGCAGACGGTAAGTTCGTCGTGTTTGCGTACTTCGCGGCGTTCGACGCCGGCGCGGCTGTGAGCCAGACGGGTGGTAACGCGGAGAAGGACGGGGGTATTGAGTTTTTCGGAAAGGTCGAAAGCGTCATATACCATATTATATGCTTCTTGCTGATTGGAGGGTTCCATAACCGGGATGAGGGCGAACTTGCCGTAGTAGCGGGAGTCTTGTTCATCCTGAGAGGAGTGCATGGACGGGTCATCAGCGACGACGACGACGAGACCGCCGTTAGCGCCAGTGATAGAGGAGTTCATGAAGGGGTCGGCGGCGACGTTGAGGCCGACGTGTTTCATACAGACCATGGCGCGTTTGCCGGCATACGACATACCGACAGCGGATTCCATAGCGGTTTTTTCATTGCCGGCCCAAATACGATGGACATTGCCCTCGGCGGCCTGCTTAGAGTTCTGAATGTACTCAGTGATTTCGGTGGAAGGAGTGCCCGGATAAGCGTAAACGCCAGACAAGCCAGCGTCAAGTGCGCCCTGTGCGATGGCCTCAACTCCCAATAACAGTGATTTAGCCATAATAATTGGTTTTATATAATAATTTGATTTATAATTATTTACAAATTTAAAAACGACTTTCACACAATCCCCACTAAACGGGGGCAAAGGTACGAAAAAAAAATGGAACTGACATTTTTTTAATTCCTAATAAAATTGTATTTTTGCAAACTCAATTCAAAGCGGTTGTGGCGGAATTGGTAGACGCGCTAGACTTAGGATCTAGTTCCGCAAGGAGTAGGGGTTCGATTCCCCTCATCCGCACTTTCAAAGGTCTCAGCTCTTCGAGGCCTTTTTTGTTTCCCTTCGTCCTTTGCCCTCCAACCTTAATTTTCAATTCTCAATTCTCAATTTTCAATTTAAAAAAGTCCTCCGACCTTTGGCCTCTCCATTACAAAGTCACAGGATAATGCCCTTTAATCTTGTAAAAGTAGAATAGGAAATCATTTCCGCCTTTGGCGTGAAACAAGAAATGCGCAGGAAATTTTGAGGA
>JAKSMF010000089.1 GCA_024400775.1 Bacteroidales bacterium
CCATACCTCTACATTACAGGTACGTACGATGGAAAAACGCCAGCCGCCGATTCGCGTCATCTGCCCCGGCCGCGTTTTCCGTAACGAAGTCATCACCTCGCGCGCGCACTGCATCTTCCACCAAATGGAAGGCCTGTATATTGACGAAAACGTCTCTTTCGCAGATATGAAGCAGACACTGCTCTATTTTGCGAAACAGCTTTTTGGAGAAAACACACGCATTCGTCTGCGCCCGTCATATTTTCCGTTCACCGAACCGTCAGCGGAGATGGACGTTTCCTGCAACATCTGCGGCGGCGAAGGTTGCGCCCTCTGCAAACACACCGGCTGGGTGGAAATCCTCGGTTGCGGCATGGTGGATCCCAACGTGCTTGAAAACTGCGGCATCGACAGCAAAAAATACAGCGGTTTCGCCTTCGGCCTCGGCATCGAACGTATGACGATGCTCAAATACAAGACCAACGACATCCGCCTCTATTTCGAAAACGACGCTCGCTTCCTCCAACAATTCACCCCGGCCAGCAGATAAGCACTCCCCTCCTCCATGGGCAAATTGTACGAATTTATACGGCGTTACTTTCATGTGTTGCTATTCATCGCATTGGCAATCACAGGCATCGTATTGATTTATCAGTCAACGACATACCAACGTTTTGCCATCGGAGAAGCGACACGCACCATAACCGGACCGGTGAATGCGATGAGCCAAAAAATCGTCAGTCACTTCAACCTTTCCTCTGAAAACGAAGGCTTGGTGGAACAAAACCTGCGTCTGCTGCGCGAACAAAAAGCGAACTTCTTGGTCAGCAGCGACTCCATCAGCACGGCGGAAAGTGAAGTCACCGACACCGTGACCCATCGCACCACCACGAAGCGGCTTTACGACTATTCGACCGCCAACGTTGTGTACAACACCATACACCGAAAGCACAACTACCTGATGATCGACAAAGGGACGGAAGACGGCATCACGCGCGACATGGCGGTGCTTTCGTCACGCGGCATCGTAGGCGTGGTCACTGACGTATCGGCACACTTCGCCACCGTTACATCACTGCTCCACCCCAACAGCAACATTAGTGCAAAAGTAATGCCTGCCAACCAGTTAGGGACTATCGCATGGAAGTTTGGCGACCCGACGACGGCCTATTTGAACGACATTCCGGAACACATGAGCATCAACGTTGGCGACAGCGTTTTCACAAGTGGTTTTTCCGACATTTTCCCTAACAATTTGCTTATCGGCGTAATCAGCGAAAAGAGCAAATCTCCCAACAACAGCTTCCTTACACTCAAGGTAAAGCTCGCCACAGATTTCAATCACGTCAACACCGTTTTCCTTGTACGCAATTTGTATAAAGAGGAAATGGATGAACTAAAAGCCGAGATGGAAGATGAATAACGAGTTTCTAAAACACATACTGCGCTTTTTCTTACTACTTGTATTACAAATACTTGTATTCAATCACGTGTACATTTTCGGCTTCATCAATCCCGATGTGTATCTGCTGGCGCTATTGCTTTTGCCGCTCACACTGCCTAAATCCGCACAGTACGGAATCGCTTTCGCAACAGGTCTCATCGTTGATATTTTCGATCTCACCTTCGGTGTTCACGCGTTGGCCGCTATGTTTATGATTGCATTACGTCCATTGATTATCAAATTATTGAGTATCAATAAGAAGAAAATGGATGAAACCGTTCCGTCCCCCAAAAACAAGGACTTCAAATGGTTGTTATATTTCACCCTCCTCACCGTTTTAGTCCAACAGACATTCGTTAGCATCATCGAAACCTGGTCATTCAACCGTTTCGGGATGACAGTATTGAACATTCTTCTCAACACACTGTTTACCAGTTTGTTGATTACCAGATGGATTTTCATTCCTAAAAAATCATCAACTGCATTTTAATATGAAATCCAAGTTAGTTATCGGAAACTGGAAAATGAACCAAGACTTCGGGCAAGCTGAAGACTTGGCGACCGCCATCCAAGAAGCCATTGAAGATATTAACCTCAAGACGGAAGTCGCACTTTGTCCGCCATTTCCATACTTGGAATTGGTAACCGACCTGGCGGATGAGTCCAACTTTTACGCTGGCGCCCAGAACTGCAGTCAGTTTGCAAACGGGGCATACACGGGCGAAATCTCAGCTTCGATGTTGGCCTCCATCGGCGTCAACTTCTGCATTGTCGGTCACTCTGAACGCCGCAAATATTTCAACGAAACGAACGACATAGTCGCTCAAAAAGTCGATCGACTGATTGACGAAGAGTTGATTCCTGTGGTATGCTGCGGTGAGCAAATAGAGGAGCGCAAAGCGGGAAAACATTTTGAAGTTGTTGAAAATCAGATTAAAGAGTCGCTTTTCCACCTTCCGAAAGAGAGATTTGAGCATGTAGTCATCGCTTACGAGCCGGTCTGGGCTATTGGCACCGGCGAGACGGCAACGCCGGCGCAGGCGGAAGAGATGCACAAATTCATCCGTTCACTAGTTGAAAAGAAATACGGAACAGAGATCGCCTATAATACATATATTATTTATGGCGGCAGCTGTAATGCGAAAAACGCGATGGATTTATTTACACAAGAAGACGTTGACGGCGGCCTGATTGGTGGCGCGTCATTGAAGGCGACCGAATTTGTGGAAATAATAGAAGCTGCTGAAACCGCATCCAACGAAAACTAATTTTAGTTTTCAGTAAGATTTTTATAAAAAGCGTGCAGATTCAACAAAAATGTGTAAATTTGCAGCCGATTTTCTATTTTGAAGAAAAAATAATAATCATATAAATCATAACTATGGCAGAACAAGTCAAAGGTAAAATCTCCCAAATCGTAGGTGCCGTTATTGACGTACGTTTCGATGAGACCGTCACCCTCCCGAACATTTACGATGCTTTGGAAGTTATTAAGGACAATGGCGATAAGTTAGTCCTTGAATGTCAGCAAGATATTGGTGAAAACACGATGCGTTGCATCGCTATGGACTCTACCGACGGTTTGCGCCGCGGCATGGAAGTTGTAGCTACCGGCAGCATGATTACGATGCCGACGGGTGAAGTCAATGGCCGTTTGCTCAACGTAATCGGTCAGTGCATTGACGGTATCGAAGACGTTAAATGCGAGAAGCGCAACAATATTCATAAAGACCCACCGACCTTCGAAAACCTCTCAACGTCTGAAGAGGTGCTTTTCACGGGTATCAAAGTACTTGACTTGATCGAACCTTACGCCAAGGGCGGTAAGATTGGTTTGTTCGGTGGTGCTGGTGTCGGCAAAACCGTGTTGATTATGGAAATGATCAACAACATCGCAAAGAAATATTCCGGTATGTCAGTATTCGCCGGTGTCGGTGAGCGTACCCGTGAAGGTAACGACCTGCTGCGCGAAATGATTGAATCCGGCGTTATCCGTTATGGTGACGAATTCAAGAAGAGCATGGCCGCCGGCGGTTGGGACCTTTCCAAGGTTGACCGTGACGAACTTGCTAAATCACAGTGTACCATGGTTTTCGGTCAGATGAACGAACCCCCTGGAGCACGTGCCCGTGTTGCCCTTTCCGGTCTGACCATGGCAGAATACTTCCGCGATGGCGACGAAAACTCAGGCGGTCGCGACATTTTGTTCTTCGTTGACAACATCTTCCGTTTCACCCAAGCTGGTTCTGAAGTATCTACATTGCTTGGCCGTATGCCTTCAGCAGTAGGTTATCAGCCGACGTTGGCTACCGAAATGGGTGCAATGCAGGAACGTATTACATCAACGAAACGTGGTTCCATCACCTCCATCCAGGCCATCTATGTCCCGGCAGACGACTTGACTGACCCTGCTCCGGCGACGACCTTCTCCCACTTGGATGCAAAAACCGTATTGAGCCGTAAGATTTCCGAACTTGGTATCTATCCCGCTGTTGACCCGTTGGATTCTACCTCACGTATTCTTACGCCGGCCATCGTTGGTGAAGAACACTACAAAACCGCACAGCGCGTGAAGATGGTTCTTCAGAGATATGCCGAATTGCAGGATATCATCGCCATCCTTGGTATGGAAGAACTTTCCGAAGAAGACCGCAAGGTGGTTCACCGCGCAAGACGTGTACAGCGTTTCTTGTCACAGCCGTTCCACGTTGCCGAACAGTTCACCGGCCTGCCGGGTGTATTCGTCAGCATTGAAGACACCATCAAGGGCTTCAACATGATTCTCGACGGCGAACTCGACTACTTACCGGAAACCGCATTCAACTTGGTGGGGACCATCGAAGATGCCATCAAGAAGGGCGAAAAAGAATTGGCAACTGCTAAATAATTAAGATATGACCCTGGAAATCATCACACCCGGCAAAGAATTGTTCAAGGGGGAAGCCTCTTTGGTACAATTACCCGGCTTGGACGGACTTTTTGAGGTGCTGAACAACCATGCGCCGATGATTTCCGCCCTGAAAGCCGGCAAGGTAAAGATTGCAGATGCCCAGGACCAAACCCAGTATTTCGACATCCGCGGTGGTGTTGTGGAAGTTTTGGATAACAAGGTCTTAGTGTTGGCAGAATAACCATGGGCGTCTCGAACTATATGCTCCAAGGCGCCAAGAAGACACTTATCGAGTGGCTGCGCCAGCAAGGCATCACTGATGAAAACGTGCTCCACGCATTCGACGTGGTTGAACGACACAAATTTATAGAAAATACGTTATTATGGAACAGGGCGTATGAAAATACGCCCCTTCCTATTGCATGCGGACAGACAATTTCGCAGCCCATCACGGTGGCCTTCCAATCACAGATTCTGCAGATAAAGGAAGGCGACCAAGTATTGGAAATAGGCACCGGCTCTGGTTTTCAAGCTGCGATCTTAGCCACCATGGGCGCGCGTGTTTTTACTATCGAACGCCAGCTGGAACTCTTTCGTAAGACACGAATTTTGCTCAATAACACACTGAAAATCAAGAATGTATTCATGAACTACGGTGACGGATTTGAAGGTTTGCCCGACAAGGCGCCATTTGACAAAATCATCGTCACCTGTGGTGCGCCCAACGTGCCTGCCGCACTTCTGAACCAACTGAAAGTAGGCGGCATCATGGTCATTCCCGTCGGCGACGGCGTACAACAGATGCACCGCATCATCAAAACCGCGGAAAACGAATTCCAAGCCGAAACCTTCGGAGAATTCAAATTTGTCCCAATGCTGCAGAAAACCGTCAAATTAAATCCATAAATTTCACCCAAAACAAAACTATGTTTACAGGAATCGTAGAAAAAACCGGTAAAATTGTCAAAATAGAACAAGAAAACAGCAACTTCCACTTCACGATTGAGGTGGATTTTGCCGATGAACTCGCTATCGACCAAAGCATGGCACACGACGGCTGCTGTCTGACCGTGGTCAAGGTGGACAAAGCCGCCAAGCAGTATGTGGTAACCGCGATGGACGAGACCATGCTCAAAACCAACCTCAAGAACTGGAAGGTCGGCTACGAAGTCAACCTCGAACGCAGTATGCGCATGGATGGCCGCTTCGACGGACACATCGTGCAAGGCCATGTGGATCAGACGGCTACGTGCGAAAAGGTGGTGGATGACAATGGCAGCTGGCGCTATTATTTCAGTTACGACACCGCCAAAAACAACATCACCGTGCCGAAGGGCTCCATCTCCGTCAATGGTGTCAGTCTGACCGTGGTTGATTCGGAAAAGGGTCACTTTTCCGTGGCCATTATTCCTTATACCCATAAGGTGACCAACTTCCACAACTTTGCGCCCGGCAGCGTGGTCAATATCGAATTCGATGTTTTCGGCAAATACGTACAGCGTTTGCTTGAGCAGTATTTGAAAGACGCAAATATCTGCATTTCAAAATAATACAACAATCTCATGATTACCATCACCCGTGCGAGCGAAAACAACCTGAAGGATGTTTCGTTGCAGATTCCGAAGCGGAAAATCACTGTCTTTACGGGCGTTTCCGGTTCGGGCAAGTCTTCGTTGTGCCTGGACACGATTGCAGCGGAAAGCCGCCGCGAACTGAACGAAACCTTTCCGACCTTTATCCAGCAATATCTGCCGAAATATGGCCGGCCGAAGGTGGAACACATTGAAAACATGCCGGTTACGATTGTCATTGACCAGAAAAAGCCGGCCGCTAACAATCGCTCCACGGTAGGTACATACACCGACATCTACGCCCTATTACGCCTTTTATTTTCGCGCGTGGGCAAGCCGTTTGTCGGCTATTCCGACACATTCTCCTTCAACCATCCATCAGGCAGCTGTCCACGCTGCGACGGTCTCGGTCAGGTGACGGAACTCGACATTCACAAACTGGTGGATTTCAACAAATGCCTCAACGATGAGGACGTCATCCACTTCCCCACCTTTACAACCGGCGCTTGGCGTTGGAAACGCTACGCATACAGCGGACTTTTTGATTTGAACAAAAAAATCAAAGATTACAGCAAGGAAGAACTCGACATGTTCCTCTATTCTCCGCAGATTCGTTTGAAAAATCCGCCATCCAACTGGCCGAAGTCGGCAAAATTCGAAGGGATGTTCCCGCGCATGTACCGCAGCATCATCACGACAAAAGAAGGGAAACGCCAGCAAAAGGTTTTGGATCAGATGGTTAGCACATTTGAATGTCCTGAATGCCATGGTATGCGCGTTAATGAACGCGTACGGAGTTGCAAAATCAACGGACTGAACATTGCCGAAGTGGTGGAGATGCCAATCACGAAATCCGTGAAGTTTATCGCAGCCATCGATGATCAGCTGGCAGTGGATTTGAAGCGAGAACTGGTACGCAGACTGCAGGCGTTATGCGACATCGGATTGGGGTACTTGTCGCTCAGCCGCGGCACAGGTACGCTTTCCGGCGGTGAGGCACAGCGCATCAAGATTGCCAAATACATCAACTCTGCGCTGACCGATATGGCGTATGTGCTTGACGAGCCGAGTGTTGGACTGCACCCGCAGGACATCAACCGGTTGAAGAAGTCGCTCTACCACCTGCGCGATCATGGCAATACGGTGCTGATTGTGGAACACCACCGCGAAATTATCGCCATGGCGGACCACATTGTGGATATGGGACCGCACGCAGGCAGTCACGGCGGCGAAATCATGTTTGAAGGCAGCTATCAGGATCTGCTCAAATCGGACACCATCACCGGGCGTATGTTGCGCAGTACCAGCGAAATGAAGCCGCAGGTACGCCAGCCGCAGGGATTTTTACACATTGAAGACGCAACGCTGCACAACCTGAAGCACCTCACCGTTGACGTACCCATGGGCGTACTGACGGTAATTGCCGGCGTAGCTGGTTCGGGGAAGAGTTCATTGATGGAAGTATTTCAAAATCAGTGCGATAAAGAAACCATTTTCATCGGGCAAAAGAATATCGGCATCAATTTGCGTTCTACGCCGGCCACTTATTTAGACATTTCCGACACCATCCGCAAACTTTTTGCGCAGGCCAACCACAGCAACATACAGCAGTTTTCGTTCAACTCAAAGGGCGGCTGTCCGGCTTGTGGCGGCAAAGGCGTCATCGTGTCCGACATGGCGTTCATGGAATCCATAGAGACGGTATGTGACGTTTGCCATGGCACGCGATACAATGCGGAAGTGCTTGAGTATAAATACAAAGGCAAAAACATTGCCGAAGTGATGGGGCTGTCGGTGGAGGAAGCGATTGACTTTTTCGAAGGGCAGCCGTTCCAGCCGCAATTGCAGGCACTCGCCAAAGTCGGCCTGGGCTATCTGCACTTGAACCAGACCATGACGACGTTGTCGGGTGGTGAACTGCAGCGCGTGAAGTTGGCGTCGTACCTGCATCGCAAGGGTGAAATCTTCATCATTGACGAGCCCACCGACGGACTGCATTTGGACGATATCCACAAGTTGCTGACGCTGTTCAATGAGATGACCGATGCTGGCAACACGCTGATACTCATTGAGCACAGTCTGGATGTGATGAAGCAGGCGGACTACATCATCGAGCTCGGTCCTGGTGGTGGCGAGGCGGGCGGACAGTTGCTTTTCGCCGGCACGCCGAAACAGATGCTGCATAGCGAGCAAAGCGTAACGAAACCGTACATCTTGGGATAGCGCCCACTCTCCCACCCTGACAAGATTGCGACTTAACGGCACACTGAAATCGCAGCCGAGGAGCGAAGTAAAGCGGGAAGCGCGAAAGCCGCCCAAAACAAAAATTATCGCAACATTACTATAAAATTAAGAAAATAATATGTAACTTTGCGGCATCGTTTTCCTTTTTGTTTTGTAATGGATTTCGCAAAATTCAGAAGGGCGGCGAGGAAATACACAACCAGTTCACACTATGAAAATCGTCATTATTCACGGAAGTCCGCGGAAAGCGGGCAACAGCGCATTATTGGCAGAGGCCTTTGCCGATGGCGCGCGAAGCAACAACCACGAAGCGGAAATCATCTCCGTTAGCGACTATCAGGTTGCGCCTTGCGGTGCGTGCGACTACTGCAAACGCGAAAGCGGGAAATGCTGCCAAAACGATGATATGCAGCTTATTTACAACAAATTAGCAACTGCCGACGTACTTATGATCGCCTCCCCGGTTTACTTCTACAGTCTGTCGGCGCAGATCAAGGCGGTGATTGACCGTCTGCACAACCCCATCCGCAAAACCTTCCACATTCGCAAGGTGGGGCTACTGCTGGTGGCTGGGGCTTCGTTGCCCACCGAATTTGATGTCATCAAGTTGCAGCACAAGCTGTTACTCGACTTTTTCAAGTTGGAAGAGGCCGGGAGTGTGACTGTTTTGGGAGTAAATGCGGAAGGCGACATCCGTCGTACCGACGCACTGGAACGAGCGAGGGCCCTCGGCCAGAAAATGTGACCTCGATGCGCGCTGCATAGTAGAAAATTGGAAAACATGGTTGGCACTAGTTTAAATGGGAAGATTAAATATGAACGCTCTAACCAATATTGGATTGATTTTGGTAGCGACGGCTACCGAGTAGCAGAATATTCCGTTCTTGACCATTCCATCTCATTATGGATATATTAGTGACTCAATAAGTGCAAAACGTGAACTATGTTCATACTTAAATCAGACTGCTGGATTTCGTAAAAGAGTCGAAGGGAAAGGGGGCCTTATAGAAACCGTTTATTATGACACCATCAACCAGAAACTCATCTATTATTTCATCATTAAATAATCAGCGATTATGAATTCTGAGCCCAACCCAAATGAACGATGCGGTGACAGTTTCCCGTTAAATGAACGGCCACCAGAAACAGTTTCCCATTCAACGTCAAGATTCCTCTTGATGCTGAATAGCGTACTGAACGTGCTGAGCGTGATTAGTCTGGCCGTCCTTGCGTTGTACGATATTTTAGCCGTGATTGTCCTGATTGTTGAT
>JAKSMF010000009.1 GCA_024400775.1 Bacteroidales bacterium
TAGTATGAACCGCTCAAAAAGTGTCAACCAAAATCAGGAAAAGTCAGGCGGAAAATAATTTTCAATTTTCACCTTTCAATTTTCAATTAAAAGAACTTTCCGGACTTTAAAAACTAAATCGTATCTTTGCGGACAGGATTTAAATATGAAAAGTTCACTTCGCAATTCGAAAATTTTAGCCGTAAGAGACTGGTTGATAAAGATTTTCGGAAACAATACCATGTTGTTTCTGAGCGTTTTCGTCGGCATCTGCGGTGCTACTGTTGCGATTTTGGTCAAAAACCTGCTGCACCTCACCTCCGGTCTGCTTACCGGCGCCGAATCGCAGGTGAACTATCTGTACCTGGCTACCCCGATGGTCGGCATCATCCTTACCGTGCTGTTTGTCAAGTATTTCGTAAAAGACAACATCAACCATGGTGTCAGCATCGTACTGAACGCCATCAGCAATTACGGTGGCAAACTGCGGTCGCACAATATCTACAGTTCGATGATTGCCAGCACACTCACCGTCGGCTTTGGCGGTTCCGTCGGTATGGAGGCACCGATTGTGCTTACCGGGTCGGCGGTCGGCTCCAACCTGGCACGACCGTTCCACCTCACGCCGACGCAGACCATTCTGCTACTCGGCTGCGGCAGCACCGCCGCGATGGCCGCCATCTTTAAGGCCCCCATCGCCTCCGTCGTCTTCGCCCTCGAAGTGCTCATGCTCGACCTGACCGCGGCCTCCATCGTGCCGCTGCTCATCTCCGCCGCCACCGGCACATTCCTCTCTCTCTGCTTTCTCAGCAAAGAGGTCATGCTCACCAATGCGCCGACAACGCCTTTCGTCCTGCACAACATCTGGATCTACCCGCTCATCGGCATCGCCGCAGGCTTTATGTCCGTTTATTTCCTGCGCACATCACGCCTCATGGATGGTTTGTTTTCAAAAATCAAAAGTAAACACCTCAGGCTCATCATCGGCAGCATCGCCCTCGGTGGTCTTATTTTCATCTTTCCCGCATTCTATGGTGAAGGTTACGAAAACATCGCCACCATCATGACCAACGACGGAGTCTCGCTCTTCAATGGTTCGCCATTCCACACCATCATCAGCAGTAACTACCTGATGCTGTTGCTTTTCCTTTTCGGAATCCTGTTTCTGAAAGTGATTGCCACCGCCATCACGAATGCGGCGGGCGGCGTAGGCGGTGTGTTTGCGCCCTCTCTTTTCACCGGTGCCTTCCTCGGTTTCATCATCGCGCAGGTGCTGCACCACTTTTTCGGCATCGACGCCCCCGTCACCAACTGCATCCTCGCCGGCATGGCGGGCGTACTCGCCGGCGTTATGCACGCACCCCTCACCGGCATCTTCCTGATTGCCGAACTCACCACCGGCTTCGGACTGCTCATTCCCCTCATGGTCACCTCCCCCATCGCATTCATCACCACCAAATTCTTCGAACCCTACTCCGTCTATACCCGCAAACTCGGACAAAAAGGCAAGCTCAAAACCCACAACAAAGACAAATACGCCGTACGAAAAATCGACTTCCTCAGTCTGCTCGATAAAAACGTACGTTCCGTCTCCATCAAGGCATCACTGCGCGAATATGTAGATGTCATCGCCGCCTGCAAACGCAACATTTTCGTGGTATTGGACGAAGAGCACAAATTCGTCGGACTGCTGTTGATGGACGAGCACCGCGACGTCATCTTCAAGCCGGAACTTTACGACAAATACACCGTTCGCGACCTGCTCTACATTCCCGATGTGGTCGTTTTCGATACCGACAGCGCCGAAGAGATGGTCGCCAAATTCCAGCAGACACAAAACTTCAACCTGCCCGTCATCACGCAAGACCGCCAATACCTCGGCTTTCTTTCCCGCGCCAAAGTGCTTGATGTCTATAAAGACGTAATCGCTGAAGAATCAGACGACTAACGAGCTGAACGCGGAAAATAATTTTCACCTTTCAACTCTCAGCTCTCAGCTCTCAGCTTTCAACTCTCAGCTTTCAACTCTCAGCTTTCAGCTTTCAGCTCTCAACAAACCTTGAATAAACTCCACGCTTTCAGCGGTCATACGATGGCCGGCATTCGGAAGTTCGTAAACTTCGTAGCCGGCACCCGCCGCCTGCGCCACGTTCTTCTGACGAGTTTCCACGCTCACCACCTCATCGCCCGTGCCGAAAATGGCGATACAGCGGCCGGCCTTTTCAATCGAGTGCGAAGAAAGGTATTTTTCAAACTTCTTCACCAACTTCTCATCCACCGTGTAGTGCGTTTTTTTGTCCTTGCGCGGACTGAAATACTTGTACGTGCCGAAGCCGATGTCGTTGCGCAAAATGTTCACGATGTCAAGGCCCGGATTGTAGGCGATTTTGATTCCGTCGAACGGTTTGGCGAACATGGTATAAAGCCCACCCATGGAAGTTCCCACAATCAAGGCGGGTTTGTTTCTGTCTATCAGCTGGTTAAGTTTGATGATGGACTCCTGCATATCTTCCGAAAATTCAGGATAAATCCATTCGTATTGAGGAAATTTTTTGGCCAAACGAGGTCCGGAAGTGCCGTTCGCACCGGAGCCCAGGCCATGAATGTAAAATGCTTTCATACTCTTTTTTTACTGGAATTCCAATGTTTTTTCCCTTATTTTATCTCTCGATATCTTGAAAATCTGCTGTTTTTTTCAATATATGTGCGTGTTTTTGATCGTTTTTATTTTATTTTGGGCGGTCCGGCTGCGCCGTCGGGCTGTCCGCTTTACTCGCTTTGCGTTTGCCACGGCCGTAATGTCAGCAAAGGAGCTTCCTCCGTCAGCTCTTTGCCGCCAACGGCCGTAAGCCAACCGCATGCGCTCGTGCCCGCTTCCATCCCTACCGCATGCGCATCGCAAGCTACTTCAACAATCGATTTTCCACCTTCAAATCCTCGATGCGCTTGCCATTGCGATACAGCGCCAAGTAATTGTCGGACAACCGGTCTTTCTCTTTTTCGCAGACTTCCAGAAAACGCCTCATATAGTTCAAAATAGCATTGATTTTCTTGCACGGATAGTGGTCCAAGTCCAAATGGTTCATATTCGAAAAAGCAGGCTCGAAGTAGATGGTCTGTGCAGCCCTGAAAAGCTTTATATTGGCCGTCGGATTGACAAACAGGTAATTGCACAGAATACATCTATCGTGAAGGTTATTGCAGGCCCAGGTATAATCTTTCGAAGCTTCCGGCGGGCGCACTTCTTGCGACAACACCTCCACCATAATCGGATATTCGTATTTCGAACGAATCGGCTGCAAGGTCTCTTCCACCAGCTGCGCGATTTCGCCACACGGCGTCTGCTCTGCTTGATGTTCGTACCAAATCAATATATGATACTCTGTTTTAGACGTTTGTGGCAGCAATCCGCACAAAATACTTGAAAGTGTGCTGGTTGCCAACGTGGTAGTTCCGCCCTCCCCTTTTTTGAAAAAATATTTATCATAAATAATACAGGCATTCGATGGAATATTCTTATGCCCGTTCAGAATTTTCTTCCAAGTCTTTTTGCACTCGCTGTCCCAATACAAATCAGGAATATACTCGCTGACAACGGCAAGGTTGCTTCCCGTAAATCCCTGACACACAACGCCATAATCTTTTTGAATCTGTTGAGTTCTGACATCATCCAAATCCAGAATAAAGATGCCCGACGGCTGCTCCAGCACTGCTGTCGGATCATTTTGCACCCTCTCCAGCAAACCGTCGTCAGGCTTTAAAGCCACACGACTCTGTCCCGCGAAATACGCGCACACTAACGGCGAATTTATCGCATTTTTGGGCAAAAATATCTCATTTTGCGAAAAGACAAGCCGTTTCAACAGCTGGAATGAATCTTGTTCCTCCGCAGGAACATTCTTCCCCGCCGCATAACGGACAAACTTGTCCACCACCTCCGTGCCCAAATAGACTCTAATCATTATCCTCGAGCGTGCTGTCTTTCAATGCAATCTGCATAAACATATTGGTGGCTTCATCAAAGAAGCCCGAACCAAATTCATCCTGGAACATTCCGTTTTCCTTGTAACGCATCTCATAGTATGGCTGTTTTTTTTCATCTGAAAAATAATAGACCACAAACGGATTCTGTTTTTTCGGTTCGTCATCGTTTGCAGAATTCATTTCCGCCACAATCACCTGCGTTTTGCGAATCAGGTATTCGGAATGGGTTTCTATCACAAACGGGATTCTATAGACCTGATTCAACTCCCAAAACAGTTCGGCGAGTTTGCTTTGCAAATTGGGATGCAGGTTCTGTTCCGGTTCCTCCACCAAAACCAACGGCATATAATTGGGATTCCCTTCATTGATAATCGTAGCCAAACGGAACAGCAACGTCATCAACTGAATAGAGCCCATGCCTTTGTCGGCCAGATTTACGATAGAGCCGTCTTTATTGATGATTTTCACGATGTTAGACTCCCCGCCAAAAGGTTCTACCACGCAATCTTTTCCAATTCCGAAACTGCTCATCCATCTCGTCATCCATCTTTTCGTCGCCGTCGTTATCGACGCATTGGCATAGTCGTCCACCACACGCACCAAGTAGTCGCTTTTATCTTTCGCATGGTAGATCACGTTCTGCGTTACCGCATGCGCATAAATATACTCCACCTCATCCGCTACCCTACTCGGATAGGTTCGGCGTAACACGTTGACATGCTTTGCGATAAACTTCAAATAATCCGTGCCCAACAGATCTGAAATGACGACGGGCGGCACTTCGCCTTCGCGCAATTTCCGTCTCCAACGAAAACGATGACGGTCATTTTCATCCTCTTCACCCGTTATCTCAGCATCACTGTCCATCGTCGAATCCAAATCATATAAAATCTTCTCCACCAAACCCGAAATCAAATCATCCGACTGCATATAGTCATCATTTGGATAATCTTCCACGATCTTCAGCGAAAAAGTGATGTCATGTTTGATTTCATTAAAATAGGACTCCATATCCTCAATTTCCTGCTGCAAGCGCGACAAAAACGAGCGACGCGAGCTCGCCGTCGAAGAAGCAATCTTCTCTTTGCGCATTTCCAACAACGCTTTTCGCCCCTCCAAATAATCCTCATACATCACACCGGGCATCTTGTGCAACGTCACCTTGGAACTATTCGCATTGAAATCAAACTCATATTCAACATTCAAAACCCTGTCTCTCAACACAATATGTGAAACTCTGCCACTGATGGCGTCGTCATCCCCATCACGTTCCACCGAAATCGACAGGTCATGGTAGTTGTTGACAATCGTGTCAAACGAAATCACCTCCTCCGTAGCCTTATTGTATAAAGCACGCTTAAAAGTACCGATGTGGGTGAAATAGTTTTTGTTGAAATAAAAACGGTTGTCCAACAACGTCTTCATTCGCCGGTCCAGCTTTTTCTTTGGCGACTCCTGCTTTTGCTCCTCCTGGTACACGTCGTTTTGCTGGATTGGAAACTCTCTATCGTCCTTGATATAAGGATTTTGCGCCCCAGACAAAAACTCGTTCAATGTCAGAATCGCCTTGACCACCGTTGACTTTCCGGCGTTGTTGCCGCCAGTGAAAATCGTAATCGGCTTTAACGTCATGGTCTTGAAGTCCTTGTACTTTCTAAAATTCTTAAAGCCTATTTCTTTCATGATGTTATTGTTTTTTAGAAAAATCCTTTCCGTCCGAAATCCGCTCAATCAGATAATTGAGCTTGTAGAAGTCGAAAAAGCGAATTTTTGGCTTGAGGGAATAAAGATTTTTCTCTATTTTCTTTCTTAAAATCTTATAAAAAACACGATACAGCCACACCGATTTCCACTGTTTTAGTTTTTTATAAGTATTTAATAATGTGATACTTTGTTCAAATTTAGAACGATTTTCCACCTTTTCCGCAATCGCCAACAGATTGTCGATGCTGTGTTGTGTCTGCTGCAAGAACTGCTCCGTCGGTCCGATACCGTCGTGGCGCAACGCATTGTCGATATGGTGGATTTGAATTCCCTGTTCCGCCAAATCCAGACCAAACAGGGTGTCTTCGTGGCCATACCCTTGCAGCGATTCATCGAACTGCACCTTTTTGAAGATGTTTTTGGCGATTAAAAAGTTGAAGGTGGAAAATGAGGCGTTGGGGTTTTCTGCGCGTTTTTGTGCCGGCACCTGCTCACGTTCAATTCCGTACTGCCAGCGTAAAATACTGTCTTTGCGCGGTTTACGCTTTCGGTATTCCGTGCCGCCAACCACCACCTGCGCGGGTATTTCCGCCAGATAGCGTTTCAGAAAATCACGGCGCGTTACCGTTGCATCACAATCGATAAACAACAGATGCTCGTATTTGGCGCGTGACGCGAGCGTATTGCGCACCAACGAGCGGCCCATATTGATGTAACTCTGCAAATAAGTGACATTATCCAAAAAATCCAAACCCGAATTCTTCTTCTGGAATTCGTAGTCGGAAGCGTCATCCAACAACAAAATTTCGTAATCAATCTTCAGGCGGTCGGCCTGACTTTTCAAGTCGGTGACGAGCTTGATTACGTCCCAATTATGGATGGCGATGCAGATAGACAGCATGTTACAGCATCGTATCCAACAACTTCCCGTCTTCGATACAGATGGTGCGGGAAGCGAATTTGTCAATCATAGTGAAATTGTGACTGCTCATCAAGACGGTGGTACCCTGCGTACGGTTAATATCGTGCAGCAATTGGAAAATCTCTTCCGCCGAAATCGGGTCGAGGTTGCCCGTCGGCTCGTCGGCCAAAATCACCTCCGGCTGATTGAGCAGGGCACGGGCGATACACACGCGCTGCTGTTCGCCGCCCGAAAGCTGATACGGATATTTGAAATCCTTGGTTTCCAAATGCACCAGCTTCAACACCTCCTCAATGCGGTTTTCCATGGTCTTCTTTTCCTTCCAACCCGTGGCCTTCAGCGCAGCCAACAGGTTCTCTTTCACCGTTTTATCAACTAAAAGCTGATAATCCTGGAAAATCACGCCCATCTTGCGACGCAAATAGGGAATGTTGCGCGTCTTGATGGTGCGCAAATCATAGCCGGCGCACTCCACACGACCGTTTTTCACCGGCAACTCCGCCAACAAAACCTTCAAAATCGACGATTTCCCGGCTCCGGTTTTACCGACCAGATACACAAATTCGCCCTTTTTAATAGTGAATGACACTTTCGGTAAAATCAGAATTTTCTTCTGATAAACATCCACCTCTTCCAACAGAATTGCCGGAGCATTTTCGGTGGGAGTGGAAACGCCGACGGATTCCGCATTCTGTTCGACTACGGTTTTTGCGCTTCGCTCGTCATTTAATTCACTGTTTAACAGAATATTATCATTCTGATTTTCCACTTGGGGATTTTCCGTATCGGTCATGGCGTGTAAAGATTAAATGTCAATATTGGCGTAACGTGCGTTTTGTTCGATGAACTCGCGGCGCGGCGGAACCTCATCACCCATCAACATAGAGAAGATGTAGTCGGCCTCCATCGCGTTTTCAATCGTCACCTGGCGCAGTGTGCGATGGGCCGGATCCATGGTGGTTGCCCAAAGCTGTTCTTCCATCATTTCACCCAAACCTTTGTAACGCTGTACGTGGACACCGGTGTTTTTAGCGTCGGTGCTCATAGATGCGATAATGCTGTCGCGTTCGTCGTCCGTCCAAGCGTACTGCTCTTTCGAACCCTTCTTTACCAGATACAACGGGGGCGTGGCAATATAAACATGTCCACGTTCAATCAGTTCGCGCATGTGGCGGAAGAAGAAGGTCAGAATCAATGTCGCAATGTGGCTACCATCCACATCAGCATCGGTCATGATAATCACCTTATGATAACGCAACTTCTCCAGATTCAGCGCCTTATGGTCTTCATCGGTACCGATGGAAACGCCCAGGGCGGTATAGATGTTCTTGATTTCCTCGCTGTCGAGTGCGCGGTGCTGGGGTGCTTTCTCCACATTCAAAATCTTACCACGCAACGGGAGGATGGCCTGAAAATGTGAATCACGGCCCTGCTTAGCCGTACCGCCTGCAGAATCACCCTCGACGAGGAAAAGTTCGCACTCTTCGGCCACTTTGGAGGAGCAGTCGCTCAATTTGCCCGGCAGACCGCCACCGCTGAAAGCCGACTTGCGCTGCACCAGTTCGCGTGCGCGACGGGCGGCGTGACGAGCCGTAGCCGCCAAAACCACCTTATCGACAATCTGTTTGGCATCCTTCGGATGTTCTTCCAAATAGTTGTTCAACATGTCGCTTACCATCGAACTGACAATACCGTCAACTTCGCTGTTGCCCAACTTGGTCTTCGTCTGCCCTTCGAACTGCGGTTCCGCAACCTTAACGGAGATGATGGCGGTTAATCCCTCACGGAAGTCATCACCGGAAATTTCGATTTTCTGCTTTTCAAGTTTCTCCAACATCTTGTTATTCACCGCGTAACGCTTCAACGTGGTCGTTAGCGCACGGCGGAAACCCGTCAGGTGGGTACCACCTTCGATGGTGTTGATGTTGTTGACATAAGAGTGAATATTTTCGGAGAAGCCGTCATTGTATTGCATTACGACTTCGATCGGCACATTGGATTTTTCGCCTTCGATGTAGATGGGCATCTCCATAATTTTCGTACGGCCGCTGTCCAAGAACTTGATGTAGTCTTTCAAGCCTTCTTCGGAGTAGAAGGTTTCGCACTTAAACTCACCCTTTTCGTCCTTTTCTCTGCGGTCGGTCAATTTGATGCGGATACGTTTGTTCAGGAAAGCCAACTCCTTCAAACGACCGGCCAAAATATCGTATTGATATTTGCTGACGTTGAAGATAGAGTCATCGGGAGTAAAGGTGATTTGTGTGCCGCGATAGTCGGTTTTGCCGACCTCTTTAACGGCATACAGCGGCTTTCCGTAGGCATATTCCTGCTGATAGTGGATGCCGTTGCGATAGACATCCGCCTGCAAATGCTTGGAAAGTGCGTTCACGCAGGAGACGCCGACACCGTGCAGACCGCCGGAAACCTTGTACGAATCCTTATTGAACTTGCCGCCCGCATGGAGCACCGTCAAAACGACCTCCAACGCGGAACGATGTTCCTTTTCGTGCATGTCCGTCGGGATACCACGACCGTTATCAAGTACCGAAATGCTGTTGTCTTCGGTAATTGTCACTTCGATATTATTACAAAAACCTGCCAACGCTTCATCGATGGAATTGTCCACCACTTCATACACCAAATGATGCAGACCACGTTCACCGATATCGCCAATATACATGGCCGGACGCTTACGAACCGCCTCCAAGCCCTCCAACACCTGAATATGGTCGGCATTATACTCCTCAACGTGCAAATTCTTTTCTTCTAATTCACTCATAGTCAATAATATACATTTTTAATACAACCTTGCAAAGATACAAAAAAAATCTCACTTTTTCACCATGTTTTCACGCAAAAAAGTGAGATTTTTTTATAAAATTTTTCAACTATCTCAGTTGCCCAAATCCGACATGAATTTAATCTTCATAATACGGATTTCCTCCAGTGAATATTCATCTTCTCCCAACTCCGCCAACGCGTCTTCTACCGAGTCGGATTCGGCGTTTGCGAAGTAATCCAAGATGTCTTCCTGGTGATACGGCTCGATGTATTCTTCAATGTAATAATCGATATCCAGCTTTGTTCCAGAGGCCACGATGGTTTCCACCTCCGTGAGGAACTCGTCCATATCCAAACCCTTCGCGATGGCAATGTCCTCAAAATTCAGCTTTCGGTCGATATTTTGAATAATATAGACCTTCAATGCGGATTTATTGATGACCGACTTAACCACAAAGTCCTGCGGGCGTTCGATTTCATTGTCCTCCACATATTTCTTGATAAGTTCGATGAAGGGCTGGCCGTATTTCTGGGCTTTCCCCGCGCCCACGCCGCTGATGTGCGTCATCTCTTCGATGGTCGTCGGATATTGCGTACACATATCCTCCAACGACGGGTCCTGGAAGATGACGAAGGGCGGAATACCCTCCTTCGTGGCAATCGTCTTGCGCAAGTCCTTCAACAACGAGAACAGGATGTTGTCGATAGCTTCGCCTTTGTTGGGAGCCATCTCTTCATCAATCTCCTCTTCCTGTTCTTCAGTCACCGGTTTGGCAATCATAATGGAGTAAGGATTTCGCATGTAGCGCTCGCCCTTCTCCGTAATCTTCAACAAACCATAATTCTCCACATCCTTTACCACCAGCTCATCGAAAATGGCAAGACGGATGACGTTGGACCAGAATTTGGCATCAAACTCTTCGCCTTCGCCAAACTGTTTCAACTTGTTGTGTTTGAACTTGGTGACAGAAGTGGTTTTATTGCCCGTCAGAATATCCACGATGTGATCTTCCTTGAACTGCTGTTTTACGGTTTGAATCACCTCTATGGCCAACTGAATCTGTTCCGAAGCGTTCATTTTCGGCTTCGGATGACAGCAGTTGTCGCAATTGTGGCAGTTGTCGTCTTCAAAGGCCTCACCGAAGTAGTGTAGCAAGTGTTTGCGACGGCAGCTGGTTGATTCCGCGTATGAAGCCGTTTCCGCGAGTAGTTGTTTCACGATTTCCTGCTCCGCAACGGCCTTCTTGGTGGAGAATTTCTCCAATTTGTACAAATCTTTATAGTCGTAAAAAGCGATACAGATGCCTTCGCCGTCGTCACGACCGGCACGACCGGTTTCCTGATAGTAGCCTTCCAGACTTTTCGGCATATCGTAGTGGATGACGAAGCGCACATCGGGTTTGTCGATACCCATACCGAAGGCGATGGTGGCCACAATCACCTCCGCTTTTTCCATCAAAAATGCGTCTTGGTTTTCAACACGCGTTTTGGAATCTAAGCCCGCATGATATGGAAGTGCGCGTATCTTATTGACTTGCAAGAAGCTGGCGAATTCCTCCACCTTCTTTCTACTCAAACAATATACAATACCGGATTTGCCGGGATGATCTTTAATGAATTTGACAATCTCCTTATCAACATCTTTGGTTTTCTCTCTGATTTCATAATAGAGATTGGCGCGATTGAAGGAGGAAATGAAGACTTTGGCGTTATCCATCGCCAGGTTCTTCTGGATGTCGGCCTGCACCTTGGGCGTGGCGGTAGCCGTCAGGGCGATCACCGGCACTTTTGCGCCGATGGCGTCAATGATGGAACGGATGCGACGGTATTCCGGACGAAAGTCGTGGCCCCACTCCGAAATACAGTGGGCCTCGTCGATGGCATAGAATGAGATGTTGATGGCTTTGAAGAAGTCAACATTTTCTTCCTTCGTCAAAGATTCCGGTGCCACATAGAGCAGCTTCGTTTTTCCGCTCAGCAGGTCTTCGCGAACCGTGTTGATTTCGGCTTTCGAAAGCGAGGAATTCAGAAAATGAGCCACACCGCTTTCGGTACTGTAGTTACGGATAGCATCCACCTGGTTTTTCATCAGCGCAATCAACGGAGAAATGATGATGGCCGTGCCTTCGCTCATGAGCGCCGGCAGCTGATAGCACATCGACTTTCCCCCACCCGTCGGCATAATGACAAAACAGTCATTACCGTCCAACAATGACTTGATGATTTCTAACTGATTTCCCTTAAACTGACTAAATCCGAAGATCTTTTTCAGCATCTTCTTGATGTCCTTCTCAGTGAAGTTTTGCATCTGAATAAAGATTGATTAAAACCCAATAAACAATCATGCGAACCCTAAAAACCACAACGCTTTTCGCCCTCGCACAACTGATTTACAAAGGTATAAATATTTCCTTTATTCAAAGAATATTTTTTGAAAAAAAATCAAAAAATTTCATTCTTAGACAAATATTCTGATACATAATCATTTACACCGCTTTCCAGCGTATGAAAAGCGGTTTCGTAGCCAACATTTCGCATTTTTCCCATTTTGGCCTCAGTAAAATATTGATATTTGTCCCGTATATCTTCAGGAATATCCACAAATTCAATGACGGGCTCGCGTCCCAATGCCGCAAAAGTGGCGGTAGCAAGGTCTAAAAAAGTACGCGCCTGCCCCGTTCCCAAATTATAGATTCCGTTGGGGTGGGAGTTGCGGCAGAACCAGTACAAAGCCGACACAACATCCTTGACATAAACGAAATCGCGGAGTTGCTTGCCATCAGCAAAGTCCGGACGGTGTGAACGGAAAAGCTTAACCTTTCCAGTGGCATGGATTTGATTAAAGGAGTGGAAAATGACTGAAGCCATACGTCCTTTGTGATATTCGTTGGGGCCAAAGACATTGAAGAATTTGAAGCCTGCCCACAACGGCG
Source organism: Bacteroidales bacterium (assembly GCA_024400775.1). Lineage (GTDB taxonomy): Bacteria > Bacteroidota > Bacteroidia > Bacteroidales > WCHB1-69 > UBA1756. The sequence continues at coordinate 12,304 of JAKSMF010000009.1, forward strand.
GCATTGCAGCCTGTTTCAAGATCCACTTATCGATTTCGTTTTTGGAGCGGCCGTACGGATTCAGCGGTTGAAGCTGAGGAATGATACGTTCGTCGTCTTCGTAGCCCAAAGCACCATCACCATAAGTCGCTGCCGACGAAGCATAGAGCAACGGAATGCGGTACTGTGTGGCCAAACTCCACATCTGCTGAGTATAACCCACGTTCAGTCGTTCAAAAACCGAATAGTCCATCTCGGTCGTGTCGGTACGCGCTCCCAGATGGATGATGCAGTCAATATGTTTGGCGTTCTGTCCTGCCCAGGCAAAGAAGTCATCACGATGGATTTTATCCACATATTGTTTCTTTTCCCAATTGCGGCGTTTTGCCTCTTTGGTAAAATCATCAACCAAAATCAAATCCCGGTGACCTTCTTCATTGAGTTTTTGAACCATACAGCTGCCGATAAAACCGGCTGCCCCCGTAACTACTATCATAATTATACTATTTATAGATGTAAAGATTCTGCATGCAAAAAAAGTTGCATCCATTTAAAAAATATAGAGACGTTGCATGCAACGTCTCTACGAATATCAGGATGTGATTGATTATCTGGTTACACCACCGCCGGAAGGAGTTCCCAAACGGGCCATTGCGCAACGGAAGCCGATATACTTGGTGGATTCGTCTTCTTCGAGATAGCGTCTTTGACCGGGAGCTGCATAGTACTGCGGGTCAATCCAAGAACCACCTTTATATACTCTGGAGTGGTCGCCAACCATAGAGTATTCGAAAGAGGTTTCGTTAACCTTCGGATACATCGTTGCGGTTGCATCGCTGGAGTTAGCTTTCCAGACATCGGATTCGAGTTGTGAAGCCCAGTCGCCATCCAAGTAGTTGATGTTATCGGCTGCGCGGTAGTTTCTTCTTCTATCGTTTTTGAAGTCTGAAACAGGAACCATCGGGATTTTACCCACGCTGTCACGATCTTCGACCATACCGGAACCATCTTCCAAAAGTTTCATGGTCTGGTAGTAGTTACCACGGAACGGGTTATATTCGTAAACATCGTCGTGAGAGGTCTGTCTGTAAACATCCATCACCCATTCTGCTACGTTACCGCCCATGTTGTAGATGCCGAAGTCATTGGGCCAGTAGGAGTTAACCGGAGCTGGGCCGTCAGAAGCATCGTTCAGGTAACCGGCGACGCCCATGAGGTCACCACGGCCACGGCGGGTATTGGCAACGAAGTCGCCATAGTAATGTTTGTCATCGGTACGGGTATAGTGACCGTTCCAGGGATAGAGTTTTCTTTCCAAAACACGTTCGTTGAGGGTGTTGCCGATCAAAGCGTAAGCGGCATATTCCCATTCAGCTTCGGTGGGGAGTCGATAACGCGGCAGCAGGATACCGTCTTCCATCTTTACGTTACGATAGTCGCCGGTAGAGATATTCTGCAAACGGTTATCGGTTTCCATTTCGTATGAGTCATAAACAAGATAAGCGTCGGTGCTGAAGTAGAGTTCCGGTGACGGGTCGGGGTTCCAATCGATGAAGCCCATGTCAACCAAAATCTGTTCGTTCACACGGTCGGTACGCCAAGCGGCATAGTTGGTGGCCTGAAGCCAGTTTACGCCAACCACCGGGTAGTGGTCGTAAGCGGGATATCTGAAGTAGTATTCCACCTCTTTTTCAGCGTAAGCCAATTTTTCACGCCATACGTTTTCATCCGGGCGGGCTTCGTCAACAATCGTGTTCAAATCAGCGGGGAGGAAAACGCGTTCGAGCCAATAAAGATATTCGCGATAGTCGAGGTTGCTGATTTCGCATTCGTCCATATAGAAAGAAGAAACGGTAACACGACGGGCGTTGTTACCCCATTCATACATAACATCTTCTTCTACACGACCGAAAGTGAAGGTACCACCTTCAATCAGGACCAAACCAGGACCGGTGGGCTGTTCCACGAACGGATAAACTTCAAAGCCACCGTTTTCGGCGTTGTTATATTCCCATCCGGTAGTGTGAGAATACTCCTTCTTACATGCGCTGAACAACACTGCAACCGCGGCAATCAGCATCAGGCCGGAAATTCTTGTCATCTTCTTCATCTTCTTCAAATTTATAGTTCTAAACGATGATTTTTCTAAAATATTTTACAAGGGGTTAGAAAGTCGGGCAAACGAGGTCTTTCATCACCCTTCTTCTTTCAGGACACGGCAGCAACAGCTGGAGTGAAACCTCGTGAGCACCGCCGGAAAGGTTGGCCAACTTGGAAACGGTCAGGTCGTAAGAATAAGCGATACGGACCATTTCGTGCTGCAAACCGAACATGAACACAACGGCATCCGGGTTACGGAAGCTCTGGCGATACCAGACACCCACGACAAAGGGGTAGTAGTTGAGGTACATACCGTAATTCAGCTGATGGAACTCCATCTGATGTTGATAGATGATGTTCGGGCTGATGGAGACATCGCCGAAGGAACGGCTCTTACGGCTACGGCGTTTGAGGTCGAAGTAACCTCCGACGTGGGCAGTCCATTTCACAGGCAGACGGCTGACGGAGATAAATCCTTCATACGGGCGGGTGACGTGGTTGACGGCCAAGCCGAAATAGAAATTCTTGGTGTAACCGATAAAGCCCGCGGAGAAGTCGGCGATTGCCTTGGACTGTTTGGCGGGAGCGGTTTCATTAGTTTCATATACAAAACCATACTTCGGGTCGATCATATCGCCGAAAGTCAGTTTGTCCCAATTCAAACTTTTCTGCTGGAAAGTGGCCTGCAATGCAAAACGCATGCTGAATTTGCGGGAGACCTTCAACTTGTAAGAATAAATCAAACTCGCGGAATAGGTGTTGATGGTTCCCTGTCCCTGATGGTCACCCATAAACAGAACGCCGATACCACCAGCGAGTTTGTCGAAATGCTGGTCGTAAGAAGCGGAATAGGTTAAATAGGTGCCGTGTACGTTCGGCCATTGGTCACGGAAGTGTGCAGTGACACGCGGACAAACGTTCGTACCTGCAAATGCCGGATTCAAATACAACGGATTCGCAAAAAACTGGGAGAAGTGAGGATCCTGTGCAGAAACCTTCATGCCGCCAAAAACAAGCAACAGAAGTCCCCAAACGCAAATGATCTTTTTCATATCCTTGATTTTATACATTTTACTTATACAAGCTCGCAAAAATACGATTTTATTCTTACTCTTTACGATGATTTTTGCAAAAAGTTATCAACATTTTTCGTTTTTTGCAATTTTATATTTTATAGTTCGTTTATTTGACGTTGTTTTTTCGTAATTCTAATAAACGAAACATGAATAAATTTTCTTGGGTAAGATTTATATTTTTTTCGCTGATAGTATTTCATCTTACTGATATTCAGGCACAAAATTTTTCAAAGAACATCTCTTTCGACTGGCTTTCACCCATTATTTATGAACATGAAAATGGAGAAAAGTCCCAGTTCATCTGTTTCAACGGTTCTGTTTCGGACGAACAATTTCCGACACTGCCACTTTATTATGAGCACACGCCCATCAATGCGGACTATTCCGAGTATGAAATTTCCATTTCTAATGAACAATACGAAGCAATTCCGCAAGATGAAGCACGCCTGATTCCCGTCGATTTCAGCCAAGGCAATATAGTGGTTCATGCTTCGACCGTTTACGAAAAGAAAAAGCCCTGTCTCGCATTTTCTTTTATTCCCGTCAGAAAAAATGGAAGTAGTTATGAAAGACTAACTTCGGTAACGATTTCCATCGTTGGGAAGAAGGTGAAAAACGCCAAAGGCGAAACGCGTTCCTATGCCGCGCACTCCATGTTGCAAAGTGGGAACTGGTATCGCATCACCGTGCCCGAAACGGGCATGTACAAAGTGACTTACAACGATTTGGCGGCGTTAGGAATTTCTGTTTCGGGGCTCTCCTCCGCCAACATCTCCATCTTCGGCAACGGGAACGGCATGCTGCCGGAATCCAATGCCGGCTTCCGCTACGACGACCTGAAAGAATTGCCCATCGAGATGCACGACGGCAACGACAACCACTTTGATGCCGGCGACTACTTCATTTTCTACGCCGAAGGTCCACACAGTTGGAGCTACAACGACCTGGCAAATCGTTTCACACACCAGTTCAACCTATATACCGACAAGGCCACCTACTTCATCAACGTGGATGCCGGCGTCGGCGCCAAACTTCGCATCGCCGACGAAGACAATACCGCACTGACAGCGACCGCCAATGCGAATACTTACACCGCTTACGGTTTTTATGAAGTCGATAAACTGAATATCGGGGAAAGCGGCCGTGGATGGTTTGGCGACAAATTCGACATCACGACCACTTACAACTATAATCTGACACTGCCCACCGCGCCGGTCGGTGCCGCCCGCCTCACCGTAGTCGTCGGCAGCACCTCCTCACGCTACTCCAGCTTTGCCGTCAACGTCGGCGGGCAAAACATCGGCAACATCAGTGTGAACGCCGTCAACAGCGAACTCGCCAACACCAACAGCAAAGACTTCAGCTTCAACGCCCAAGGCGGCAGCACCAACGTCGCCGTCACCTACTCCAAACCTCTCTCCTCCTCCGTCGGCTATATGAATTACCTGGAATGGCAGGCGGACTGCCAGCTGCGCGCCGGTGATGGCCAACTTCCCTTCTGCAACACACAAACTATTGATAACAACGCTGTTACACAATTCTCCATCAGCAATTTTTCCAACTCTATGAAAGTGTGGGACGTCACCGCACTGACCAATGTGCGACGGATGAATGGAAGTTTGTCGAACGGCGTCTTCACCTTCAAAGCCGCCACCGACACCTTACGTAAGTTTGTGGCTTTCAGCGACAACGATTGCAAATCCGTGACGACCGTGGGTAAAGTGAGCAATCAGGACCTGCATGGAAGCAGCCAGGTGGATATGGTGATTGTGACGCACCCGGACTTTCAGTCGCAGGCTGAACGACTCGCCAACTTCCGTCGCAACAACGACGGTCTAACCGTGAAGGTGGTGACGCCGCAGCAAGTCTATAACGAATTTTCCAGCGGGGAACAGGATGTGTGCGCTATTCGCGACTACATGAAGATGATTTACGACAAGTCGGGCGGCACGCAGCCCCAATACCTGTTGCTGGTGGGCCGGCCGTCATACGACTATCGCGGAATCGAGGGTAGCTGCAAACTGTATGTCCCTAATTTCCAATGTAATTCCATCATCAACAACGATGCTTTCAAAGCCAACGACGACTTTTTCGGACTGTTGGATAATGACGAAGGGAATAATGCTGCGGGCAGGACAATAGATATAGCGGTCGGACGTTTTCCGGTAAGCACTGCTGCGCAAGCGCAGACGGCGGTCGATAAGACCATCAACTATGCTTCCGCCACCATATTGGGGGCCAACACGCAGAGTTGCAACTTTGGCGACTGGAAGAACATCGCCACCTTTGTCGGCGACGATGAGAACTACAATGCGCATGTCAACACGGCCGACGCGGCGGCGCAGATTGCAGCGGTTGAAAATGAGGACCTCAACATCGAAAAAATTTATTTGGACGCCTATCAGCAAGTAACATATTCATCATCAGCGCGTTATCCGGAAGTTACCACCGACATCAACAACCGAATGAACAAGGGGTGTCTGCTTTTCACCTACGTTGGTCACGGCGGCAAGGCGGGATGGGCGCACGAGCGTATCATCGAGCTGACGGACATCAACCGATGGGAGAACAAGTACAACCAGCCGTGGATGTTCACGATGACGTGCGAATTTGCGTGGTGCGACCGTTCGTTGGTGTCGCCGGCGGAGTTGGTGTTTTTGAACACGCACGGCGGTGCGGTCGGCATGGTGAGCACGATGCGCGTGGCCTTTACCGGCGGCAACGACACATACATTAAGGCCTTATACAACAACATTTTCCAATCGACCGACGGCCAGCCGAACACGTTGGGCGAAGTGAACCGCCGAGCCAAAAATGCCGGAGCGGGCAACAGCAGCGATTTCAACATGCTGTACGTCATCGGTGACCCGTCCATGCGGTTGGCGCAGCCGCGTTACGTCATCGTCACCGACAGCATCAACGGCACGTCCATCGCCCAATTCACCGACACGCTGAAGGCCCTTTCCCGCGTCAGCGTCAGCGGCCACATCGAAGATGCCGACGGCAACCCCATCCCCGGATTTTCTGGTGCCGTTTTTCCCTCAATTTATGATAAAAAAATAATACAGAACACTTTAGAAAACGATCCGGAAAGTTATTACAAGGAATTCGAAGTTCAAAAGAACATCCTTTTCAAAGGAAACGTAACCGTTAAAAACGGTCATTTCAACTACTCTTTCATTCTTCCCAAAGATATTAACTATAGTTATGGAAACGGGAAAATGAGTTATTATGCGCACAGCAACAATGCCGAAGCCACGGGGCATTACAGCGATGTAATTATTGGTGGAATGAGTGACGAAAACATCAACGACACAAAAGGACCTGACGTTCAATTATTTATGAACGATGAAAAATTCGTAAATGGAGGAACGGTCAATTCGGCGCCCACATTATTGGTGAAGTTGAAGGACGAATACGGCATCAACACAACCGGCAACGGTATCGGGCACGACCTGGTGGCCATTTTGGACGATGGCGAGCAGGTGATTCTGAACAACTATTATGAAGCCGAACGCGACAGTTCCAACTGTGGTACAGTACGTTATCCGTATAAGGAATTGTCGGCGGGCGCGCACAAACTGAAAGTTCGCGCTTGGGACATTCTCAACAACTCGTCGGAAAGCGAATTGGAATTCGTCGTTGCTTCCGAGGAGGGCTTGGTTTTGGACCATGTGCTCAACTATCCTAACCCGTTTACCACACGCACGTCGTTCTACTTTGAGCACAACCGTCCGGGCGAGGTAATGGACATTATGGTGACGATTTACACCATTTCTGGAAAAGTCGTAAAAACCTTGGAATCAACGCAATGCAACCAAGGATTCCGCAGTGAGCCGATCATTTGGGACGGATTAGACGACTTCGGCGACAAGATTGGCAAAGGCACCTACATTTATCGTTTAAAAGTACGCACCGCCAATGGCGAGCAGGCCGAAAAAATAGAAAAAGTAGTTATTTTGTAAAAAATAATAATTGGATAAAATATCTCGATGGTTTTTTCGTTAATAGGGGTCGATATAAAAGTATTTATTTAATCCAAAATATTAAAAATGAAAAAATTACTTTGCGTTGCCGCCGGTATCATCTTACTCTCAATCAGCTCATTACAAGCTCAAAACGTTAATGGTTCCAACTACGACTACACCGGCAAGGAACTCAACACCATCACCACAGCTGTTCCGTTTTTGTTAGTGGCTCCCGACTCCCGCGCCGGTGCCATGGGCGATATGGGTGTAGCCACCTCCGCTGATGTCAATGCTCAACATCACAACCCGTCCAAATATGTTTTCAACGAAAACAAGTTCGGTATCTCCGTTTCCTACAGCCCGTGGTTGCGTAAATTGGTGAACGACATCAACCTACTTTATCTTTCTACATATTATAAAGTGAGTGATAACGACGCACTTTCATTCTCCTTGCGTTATTTCTCACTCGGTGACATCACCTTTACCGACGTGAACGGTGAATCGATGGGCAGCCAGAAACCCAATGAATTTTCTATCGATCTCGGTTATAGCCGTAAGCTCATTGATGAACTTTCCATCGCCATCACCCCGCGCTTCATCTACTCCAACCTGACCGCCGGTCAGTATGTGGAGGGACAGGAGACCAACGCTGGTTTGGCCGGTGCCGCCGACGTATCCTTGTTCTATCAGCAGGATTTCGGCTTTAAGAAAAACAACAAAATGAACAGCACCTTGCGGGCTGGTTTGAATATTTCCAACATCGGTAACAAAATCTCCTATTCATCCGGTACGATGCGTCGTGACTTTTTGCCCACCAACTTAAAACTTGGTGTCAGCTACACGGTTGAATTTGACGAATACAACAAGTTGATGGCAGGCGTGGAATGCAACAAGCTGCTTGTCCCCACCAATCCGGTTTATGCGAAAGACTCCATCACAGGACATTATGTCGTTGATGCCGCCGGCAACTACGTTATTCTTTCCGGTAAAGATCCCGACGTCTCCGTCGCACAGGGTATTTTCCAGTCTTTCGGTGACGCTCCCGGCGGTGCAGCCGAAGAGTTCAAGGAGGTCAACTGGGCAGTTGGTTTGGAATACAGCTACCGCAACCTGCTTTTCGTCCGCGCCGGCTACTTCTTTGAAGATCCGACCAAGGGCAACCGTCAGTTCATCACCGTCGGCGCAGGCATCCACTACAGCATCTTCGGTTTGGATTTGGCATACCTTTTCACGGTTGACCAGCATCACCCGTTGGAAAACACCCTCCGCTTCACCCTCTCCTTCGATTTTGCCTCCTTCAACAAGCAGGACATCAAGAGCCAGGGCAAGATGCAAATGAACTAATCTGAAAACAAAATTATTTCAAAAAATAGAGTAGAGGCGTGGCAAAACACGTCTCTATTCATAAATAACAATAGGTAAGATGGATTTTCGTGTAGGTTTTGGCTATGATTCACATCGTTTGGCGGAAGGGCTTCCGTTGCGGTTGTGTGGTGTGACAATTCCCTCCGACCGAGGCTGTGTGGCGCACTCCGACGGTGACGCCGCCATTCACGCGATTTGCGACGCCCTTTTGGGAGCAGCGGCATTGGGCGACATCGGCACGCACTTTCCCGACAACGACCCGAAGTACAAAGGAATTGACAGCACTTTGCTGTTGCAAAAAACCGTGGAACTACTTCATAACGAAGGATGGAAGGTCAACAATGCCGACATAACCATCATTTTGGAACGCCCTAAGTTGGCAGACTACAAGCCGCAGATGCAACAAATGATGGCGCAGCTTTTGGAAATCCCCCTCAGTGCGATGTCGGTGAAAGCCAAAACCAATGAGAAGATGGGATTCACGGGGCAAGGCGAAGGCGTGGCGGTAACGGCAGCGGTGACAGTAATGAGGTTATGAGAGATGAGAGATGAGAGATGAGAGATAAGAGATAAGAGATAAGAGATAAGAGATAAGAGATGAGAGATAAGAGATAAGAGATAAGAGATGAGGGCGAAGGGCGAAGGAATGGGGGAATAATAAAACTTCTAACTGGTCACTCCTAACTAAAAACTATTATGGATCATTTTCTTCCCACCACAAAAAAAGAGGTAGAAGCGCTCGGTTGGAGCGAGCTGGATGTCATTATCATCAGCGGGGACGCGTACGTTGACCATCCGTCGTTCGGGCCGGCGGTGATTGGTCGTTGGCTTGAAAAGCAGGGCTTGCGCGTGGCCATCGTGCCGCAACCCAACTGGCAGGACGACGGTCGCGACTTCGCCAAACTCGGCAAACCGCGCCTCTTTTTCGGCATCACCGCTGGAAATATGGACTCCATGGTCAACCATTACACTGCCACCAAACGGCTGCGCCACGATGATGCCTACACCCCCGGCGGCCAACACGGCTTCCGTCCCGACTACGCCACCACCGTTTATACGAAATGGGTGAAGCACTTCTTCCCCGACACGCCCGTCGTCATCGGCGGCATCGAGGCGTCACTACGCCGCCTGTCGCATTACGACTACTGGAGCGACAAGCTCAAACCCTCCATCCTCATGGATTGTCCCGCGGACCTGCTTGTCTATGGTATGGGAGAACGTCCGATGCTCGACCTTATCCGCATATTTGAAAGCGACAATTGGCGCGATCATCTTGATGAATGTTCTCAAATCGCATTCATTACCAATAATTTACAAAAATATTGTAATAAAGACGAAGTGCTTAGACTTCATCCTTTCGAAAAGGAGTTGAGCAACAAACGTTTTTATGGCGAAAACTTCGTTGCATTTGAAACCGAATCCAATAAAAAGATGCAACGCACTATAATACAGCCATATAACAAAAAATATTTAGTGATAAAGCCGCCCTATCCGCCGGCGACGGAGGAAGAAATGGACAGTTACGCACTGTTTGACTGTATGATGAACGCGCCGCATCCGAAGTACGCCAAACGCGGCGACATACCCGCTTGGGAGATGATAAAAAATTCCATCACCATACACCGCGGTTGCTTTGGCGGATGCAGTTTTTGCGCCATCACCGCGCATCAGGGCAGGTTCATCAGTTCGCGCAGCGAAAAGTCGATTTTGGCGGAGGTGAAAGACCTTGCGCAGCGTCTCTACTTCAAAGGTCACATCAGCGATTTGGGGGCGCCGTCGGCCAACATGTACCGCATGCACGGGCGCAACGACGAAGCCTGCCAGCAGTGCAGCCGCGCCTCCTGCATTTTCCCAAATATCTGTAAAAATCTGATTATCAACCACAAACCGTTAATCGAGCTTTACAAAAAAGCGGCAGCGGTAAATCATGTCAAGCACATCACCATCGGCAGCGGCATCCGTTACGACCTGCTGTTAGGCGACGGAGCCACCGACCGCGAGAACGGACTGACGGCATACTTTGAGGAAGTTGTGCGGCACCACGTGTCCGGCCGTCTGAAGGTAGCGCCGGAGCACACACAGACCAAAGTGCTGAACAAGATGCGAAAACCCGGCTTCGACCGTTTTCTCATTTTCAACCGCAAGTTCCAGCAAATCAACCGCGCCGCCGGATTGCGCCAACAGCTTGTCCCCTACTTCATCTCAGCGCATCCCGCCTGCACTCTCGATGATATGAAAGCACTGCATCAAGCGACGGAGGGACAACATCTGCACATCGAGCAGGTGCAAGACTTCACACCAACACCAATGACCTATTCCACAGCGATGTACTTCCTCGGCTACGACCCGTACACCGGAGAAAAGGTGTTCAGCGCCAAAAGCAAAGGCGAAAAGGACAAACAGAAGGGAATGTTCTTTTGACTTGAGAGTTGAAAGTTGAGAGATGAGAGTCCTTCTTTGCTGGAAACCGATTATGCGAAATGAGATTTTTTTCTAATTAAACGGCTACTTCTTCACGGTGGAGCGGAGGTTTAGGATATAGTCGGCGATGGCGGAAACATCCCCTTCTGACAACTCAAAAATAATTTCTGGATGTTGCGGAAGAATGCAGTCAAAAATCACGAAATAATCCACCATGCCAGCTTGACCGCTATTGACGGACTTTTCAAAGACACGCAAAGCGATATGTTTTTTCAAGGTCTTTTTGTCCAATGCGGTGTACATTCCGGCAATAGCTTCCTTCTCTCTAAGCACGGCATTGTTGTCCATTGATTCGGCATAGCCAGGTTCGTATTGCCACACGGCCTTCACCACGGCATAGGCCAGCCAGTCACCGGTGTAGTGAATTTGGACGACATCTTTCTCCCGTTCCTCATTATATTCGGTGGACAACCGGTAGGCAGGATCGAAAACCCAATTGTAATTCTTTTTGAGGGCAGTATAAATGCCCTCCAAGCGCTGTTGGAGGCGTGGATTGTTACGGTTAAGCACTTTGGCGATGGTGATTTCCTTCAGTGCGCGCTCCGAATCACCATTGGCGTAACACGCGTTGGCTAATGCCCAATGCGCCAGAAAGTCATAATAGTTGGCCGCCACCGCTTTTTCATACCAGTCGCGGGCCAAAAAGGCTTGATGCCGCTGGTAGTAGGTGTCACCGATATAGACCATAACCTGCGAGCAGGCGGGGTAGGCCTCCAAAACCTTCTGATAATGGCGGCGTGCCTCTTCAAATTCGTCTTGGCGGAACAGATCTTCTGCCTGCTCGTATTCTTTGGCTGCCTCACCCTCAAATTCATACTTTTTCACCTCAGCCCCATTCTCACCGTCAGCGAGGTAATAACCGTGCGCCAACACATTTTGAGAGAAATCGGTGGCGGGAAACGTTTCCTCGTACAAAGAATACGTCACGTCGGACTTGTCCATTATGCCGATAATCTCACTAATTGAATGAATCTTTTGCGCAGTCAGCGAGCCGAACAGCATCAAGCCAACCGCAATAAGCAAGGTCTTTTTCATAATTGTTTGGTATTAGATTTATAATTATTGCCTCAACTTTCGTAGGCCGTTTTTTTCTTGCTGAAATGGAGACTTGCGACTTTTCAAGTCGTAATTGGAAATATGATGGCCAATCCATTCATTCTCGCCCCAAGTCCTAAGTCCCAAGTCTGTTATAATTATTTTGTTAACTTGCGAAACTTAAATTATTGCTTAATAGATGATACAAAAAAGACAAAAGGTTGCAGTGCGGCAGAAAAAATTTTTTTCCGTTAAAATACCGTCAGACTTCCTTTATAGACTTTCAGCGGATGCCAAGCGGTAAGGATGGAGATACGCCATACGAACGTACTGTTAACCAACGTCTTACCATTATGAGAACCATCCCAATGGAAATGCGGGTCATTGGATTGGAAGACCAGACGTCCCCAGCGGTCGTAGATAGAGATTTCGAACTCCTGAATATCAAGCGAAGCGGGGATATACACTTGGAACTCGTCGTTGACGCCGTCGTCGTTGGAAGGAGTAATTGCATTAGGCGCGTAGATGTCTTCGTCGGGACAGGCGTCAATCACCACCAAATCCTGTGCGGTGCAGGGACCGTCAACTGCGGTAATGCTGTAATTGCCTGGGCGGGTGACGTGCAGCACAGTTTCGGAACTACCTGTATTCCAGTGGAAATTCGCGGTATTGGTAATGGCTGTTAAATCCACATAGCCCTCCTCACAAACATCGGTTTCACCCACCAGAATTTCGGCTTCCGCGGAATAGACATTCAAAATCAAGGTCATATTGCTATCGCAACCGAAAGCAGAAGTACCGAAATTGGTATAGACGCCGGTTTCATTTTCATTAAAACCATTGAGGGAATAGGTCTGTCCTTCGCAAATGGAAGCCTGGATCGTATCGTTAAAGGCATCCACCTTGCGGAAATCAAAAGTGGTGGTGCTGGATGTACAATGGAAGATGTCGTGTGCCGTTACCGTGAACTGCGTAGTGGTGAGATATTCCGTTAAGAATCCGGTATTCAAAGAGTTAGGATTGGATAACATGTCAGAGGGAGTCCATTCGACATCGCCGCAGCGCCCGCTGATCAGGTGGACATTCAGACTATCCACCGCCTGACAGAAGAGGATATCATCCGCACTGATTTCGATACCTTCGTTTTTGCAGACGAGGATGGTGATGGTAGTTCCGTCAGCGCACATGGTATTTTCATAATAGATATTCAGCTGAAGCGTATCGGGGGTATAGTCACCGATAGCGCGCACAACGATGGAGACGGAAGTCTCCCCGGCGGGAATCGTTACGGAGGCGGGAAGTGCGGAGACATCCACACCGTTAACAGCTGTACCTGAGTAAGTTAACGGAATTACGGTAGGCGAATTCAGCGGATTAGCCAAATTAAAAGTGACAGTAGCGGTATTGCAATCCTGCACCACGATGGGAAGGCTTTCGTTATCGTAGATAACCGACGACTCGGTTCCTTCGGCGGTAAAGCTCTGTCCCTGCAAGAAAACGGCAGAGCCGTAGTTATCGTCACCCGCGTTAGAAATCGCCAGCTTCATGTGGTACATGCGACAAGGAACAACACTGAACGTTGCGGCAAACGGACCGACACAGGCATCATACTCCGTATTATTGGAATAATCAGGAGTTGCGTGATAATACTGTGAATAGGAGTAATCGTTCACATTATCAATAGATACGGGCAAATTTGTACCCGGGATAAGCGCTACGTTACGCGTTTGATTCGTGGTTAAATCGGTAACAAAAAAACCAAAAACGTCGTTATAACCGGCGTTTACAAATTCGGGATACTCTTCTGAAGCAAAAACGTAGTTGAAGGTCACCTGGTCGGAAGTCGTAACAAAATCAAATTCCAAGACGGCAGGATAATAGAGGGTCTCATAAATCAAAGATTGTAATTCACTACAGTAGGTAGAGTTATATACTGTGGATTCAGCTCCGGCATCATCATTTGGCCCCATAGCCACACTCACATCACCCGTAGCGATGATAAGTCCGTTGGTAAAACCGAGTGCGGGGAATCCATTTATGTTGTTGGTGAAAATGCCCAACTGTCCACCAGAAGTGGCATCCAATGCCGTAGAAACATTGTTGAAAGTAACGTTTGAAACCGATACGCCACTACCTACCAGCGTACTACGAACGATGTCTTCCGCCGTACGCCCAATCGAGGAGGTAACCGTCACCTGAGCCGTTGCGACATTCACCAGAAAAACGCAAAATACTACCCAGAAAAGATTATAAAATTTTCTCATTTTCGTATGAATAAACTCTGCAAAAGTACGAAAATATATTATAATAGTTACAAAACACTAGGTTTTTCCGTATAAATTTTTAATTTTGCATTTTCATTCCAAATATTAAAGCATCAATGAAAAAAATCCTCATTTTCATCGTTTTGACCCTATTTTGCAACATCTTGACTCAGGCACAAGATTTGTATTGGGTTTTCTTTACTGACAAAAGCGACACCCAATTTAATCCGTACGAATATTTTGACACCAAAGCGCTCGAGCGCCGCACGCAACTCGGCATTTCGCTGTACGACATTTCCGATTATCCGCTAAATGACGGATACGTGCAAGCCGTGGAAAATTTGTCGGAAGAGGTAATTGGCACAAGTCGCTGGTTCAATGCGCTGGCTGTAAGCACATTCCGCATTGATGAAATTCGGCTTCTTCCCTTTGTAAAAAACACACAAATAATTGAATATCACGGAAATACAACAAAACAGAATATCATACAGCTTGGGGAAAACGGAAACGGAACCGCTCCGCTTTCCGAACAGCTCACGCTGATGCAGGGCGAGTTGTTCGTAGAAAACGGCTTGGACGGCAAGGGCATAAGAATCGCCGTTTTGGACGGCGGTTTCCGGATGGCCGACACGCATCCTGCATTCCAGCATCTACGTGACAATCATCAAATTATAAAAACATACAACTTTCCTTTGAAGAAGGAGAACGTATATGGTTGGGATTCGCACGGCACAATGGTTTTGAGCTGCATTGCCGGAATCGGCAAAAATGGAGAACCGTTGGGATTGGCAACGGGCGCGGAATTTTTGTTAGCGCGCACTGAAACCAGTCTGGAACAGAAAAAGGAAGAAGTGTGGTGGCTGATGGGCATGGAGTGGGCCGACGCCAACGGGGCGAACATCATCAACAGCTCGCTCGGTTACGGCAAAGACCGTTATAATCCGGAAGATATGGACGGCACTTCGCTGGTGGCCCGCGCCGCCAACATGGCCGCCAAGAAGGGGATTCTGGTCTGTAATTCAATGGGCAACGAGGCGGACGACAACAGTTGGAAGACCATCATCACGCCGGCGGATGCCGACAGCGTGCTTTCCGTCGGCGGGGTTGAGCGCAATGGGCAGCCGTCATTTTTCACCTCGCTCGGTCCTACCGCTGATGGTCGCCGCAAACCGAACGTAAGCGCGCTGGGAACCAATGTAGAGGTCGCAAATCCGTCTGCATCAAATCTTTACACTCGTGCTTCGGGGACGTCATTCGCCAGTCCGCTTACGGCTGGCTTCGCCGCCTGCGCCTGGCAGTCGCATCGGAGCTGGAACAACATGCAACTGCGCGATGCCATCGAAAAGTCGGCCGACATGTATCCCTACTACGACTATCAGTATGGTTACGGGGTGCCTCAAGCGGGTTATTTTGTCGGAAAGGAAAAGGAAAGCATGTCTCCCACATTTTCGTTTGAAGAAAGTGGTGAGGCAGTTTTTATCGTTGTCCCCGACGAGCTGGCCGACGGCTCGCTACTTCACTATCAGTTAACCGATTCCACCGGCAGAATCGAATCGTATAAAACATTGATTATCACTGGAAAAGAACGAATTATTCCGGTTAATAAGACGGCAAAAGGGTGGAAAAACGGACAAATTCTGCGCGTTTGCTATCGTGGCTACACGGACGAATACCGCAAAAACGAGCAAGAAATCAGCACTTTTGCGCAAGAAATCAACACTAAGAATCTGCGATGGAGAGTAGTTGAAAGTCACTCGTCAGCAACGGACAGAGCGAGCAACTGGGGTGCGAACGGCAGATACAACCTTGTTCCATACGTTACTTGGGGATTCGCGATTCCGTCGGACAAAAACAACGAATGGGGCAATGTAAATTACGGAAATTCAGAGAGTTTGTCGTTCGGATTACGATTTAAGGGGAACATTTGCAAATGGTATTCCTTAGGTCTTGGCTTAGAAATCGGAGCCAACTGGTACAATCTGAGCCGTCCGGCATACGAGCTCAAGGATAAGGAGCACAATACGATTGGCGTTTACGAAGAGCAACAGTTGTGCAATGTGCGCCTGAGCACTTTATCGCTGGAGTTTTACCAGCGCTTTCGTTTAGTGCCGGGCGGTTTGTTCGGCTACGGCATTTACGTAGATGCCGGAATTTACGGTGGCTGGAATTTCTGGTTACGCCAAAAATTCGTCAGCAACAACGATTACACAGTGAATCAGCGCATTAGCCGAGATGAATACTCACCGCTGCAATGGGGGGTGCGGGCGCGCATCGGCTTCGACATTGTGGCCATTTACGCGCAATACCGCATCAGTGCAATCGACAAGACGCAGGCAGCAGGAGATTTACCAAAATTAGAAATCGGGCTGCAGGCAACGATTCCGTTGGGGCGATAGACAGACAGATCGCTTTTGCTATTTTCACAAGCGATTTCCGCAGTAGATGAAAATATCACATCATGGAATAATATTATTGCTGTCCGGCAAACATTATTCCAACCACAAAGACAAAATTTCCGATTTTGTCTTATTTGTTTCAGGTTTATTATATGACATTGACGGAGCAAGTTACGATAATAGTGATTATGGAGTTGAGAGCTGAAAGTTGAGAGTTGAAAGTTTTTTT
>JAKSMF010000090.1 GCA_024400775.1 Bacteroidales bacterium
TGAGATACCAATATCTGTTGGATAACTTTCATGCGGCTCAAAATGCGGACGCTTTTTACCCCGGAAATACTACTTTTATCGATCGCCGTTTTAATGACGAACTGGAATTTTCCGAAAATGAAATCCTCCAGTTGTTTACTGCGTTCCTTTCTTCTCCCGAGGTGAAAACCGTGGCTGACTTGATTTCCAAGAAGTTGGGGAGAAAATTGCAGCCTTATGACATTTGGTACAGCGGTTTCAAGAATCGTGCCGCGGTAGAGGAAAGCGAGTTGGACAAGCTGACACGCGCTAAATATCCCACGAAGGACGCTTTCGCTGCCGACCTGCCCAACATTCTGTTGGCTTTGGGTTTTACGAAAGAAAAAGCCGACTTCATCTGTTCGCACGTTACCGTTGACGCCTCCGTCGGCGCCGGTCACGCTTGGGAATCTCTGATGAAGAGCGACAACGCCCGTTTGCGTACCCGTATCGGTGCTAACGGTATGGATTACAAGGGCTTCAATATCGGCGTGCATGAGTTTGGCCACAATGTAGAACAGACTTTTTCGTTGCACTGCGTGCCCAACTATTTTCTGGCTGGTGTGCCGAACACCGCTTTCACCGAAGCACTCGCATTTACTTTCCAACAACGTGATTTGCAGTTGCTTGGAACCAATTCCAATGACACCATCGGTGAATATTACGATTTGCTCGACAACTTTTGGAGTTGCTACGAGATTATGGGCGTGTCGTTACTGGACATCCAGGTGTGGAAATGGATGTATGCGCATCCGCAGGCCACGGCAGCCGAACTTAAAAATGCCGTCGTGACATTGGCCATTGATGTCTGGAACCAATATTATGCGCCGGTTTTCCAAATCAAGGACCAGCCGATTCTGGCCGTCTATTCGCACATGATTGACGCTCCGTTGTATTTGAGTGCCTATCCGCTTGGTTATCTGATCAGCTTCCAACTCCAAGACTATTTCAAGAACAAGAATCTGGGAGCGGAGGTGGAACGCGTTTTCTCTCAAGGTCGTCTGATTCCGCAACATTGGATGCAGAAGGCGGTAGGGGAGAAGTTGAATTCTGCAGCGTTCGTGAAAGCAGCCGCACGTGCCGCCAACGTTGTGGATAACTATGAAAAACAGCAGGCAAAAGCTGAAAAAAAAGCAAAGAAAGGAAATAAATAGACTATGTTCGCACTTTTTGCAAAAGAAATCAAATCATTTTTCACCTCCGTACTCGGCTATGTCGTCATCGGGGTGTTCCTCGTGGTCACCGGACTCTTCGTCTGGGTGCTTCGCGGTAATGTTATGGAAGTGGGCCGCAGCACGTTACAGGGATTTTTCGACATTGCGCCGATGGTGTTCCTCTTCCTGATTCCCGCCATCACGATGCGTATGTTCGCCGAAGAACGCAAGTCGGGTACGATGGAGTTGCTGCTCACGCAGCCCATCTCCGACACACAGCTTATTTTGGCCAAGTTTTTAGCCTGCGAGGCATTGCTCGTTATCGCGATACTGCCCACGCTCATCTATTTCGGCTCCGTCTGGTCGCTTGGCACTCCCGACGGCCGCATTGACGTCGGTGCCACCTGGTGCTCCTATCTCGGACTTTTCCTGCTGGGTACGATTTTCGTCTCTATCGGACTTTTCGCCTCCAGCATCACAAAAAACCAAATCGTCGCCTTCCTTTTAGCCGCGCTTTTCTGCTTCGTGATGCACTTCGGCTTCAGCTTCTTTTACGATTTGGACGTGCTCGGTTCTGCCGGCTATGTGATTAAAAAACTCGGCATCGAACACCATTATTCCTATATCAGCATGGGCGTAATTGACACCCGTGACATTATTTATTATATCACGGTCTCCTTCCTCTTTCTGCTTGGAGCTCGCATTTCACTTTTGAGCAGAAAGTGGTAACCAAAACTTTTTTGAGATGAAAAAAAGAAGTCAATTTAAAAAAGCCGCACTCATTTCCCTTTTCGCCACACTGTTGGCCGTCGTGATTATCAATGTGGCTTCTGCTTATATCAATGTTAAAGCGGATGTTACTCAGTATAAACGTTTTACGCTTTCTCCAACCACCATCGACCTTTTGCAGTCCACTACTGACGAGGTTTATGTGAAATTTTATCTGACAGGCGATGACGTTCCGGAAGAATATACACTAATTGTGGAACGTGCCAAGGAGATGCTGGCAGAATTTAAGGATGTCTGTTCTAATGTCCGTTACGAGTTCATCAATCCTTTTGAGGGAAAGAAGCCGGAGGAAATCTATCCGATCATGGAGGAATTTGTCCATAAAGGTTTGATTCCGCTGCCGGTTAACCGTAAAATCAACGCTGGTGGCCAACAAGCTACCACACAGTACATTATCCCTGGCGCCATCGTTTCTTACAAAAATCAGGAACGCCCTGTTTCGTTGATTGAAACCGACATTCGCAACTACTATACGGTGACCGATTTTTCGTACATGCGTATGGAATATAATTTTGTGAAGGCGCTGAAACCGCTCATCAAACCCAGAAAATGCAATATCGCCTATCTGAACGGACATGGCGAAATGGATTGGCCCTGCATGGCTTGGGTGACAGGTCAGCTGGGTGAGAAGATGAAGGATTTCTATTCCGTAGAAAGCGTTACCATCGGCTCGCGTCTCAACATTTTGCGCAACATCGCCATTGCCGACTCTGCGCAGCAGACGGTCAAGGATTTGGGCAACAAGTACAATTTGCTGATTGTCGCTGCTCCGACGCAGTGGGTGAGCGATACCGATAAATACATCATTGACCAACACGTGATGCGTGGCGGTCGCGTGCTGTGGCTTGTCGATGGCTCTAACGCGTCCATGGACAGCGTTGAAAACGTGCAGGCCTTTTATGCACAACAGAACCTGGGTTTCCGCTCGCTGCGCAGCATGTTCTTCAATTACGGCGTCCGTATCAATCCCGATATGTTGATGGATATGCAGAGCTACCAGATGCTCAAGGTCGGACAGAACAACTTGTCGTTTCCGTATTTGTTGAAAATCAGTAAGTTCGGCCAGCATCCGATTACGCAGCGAATGGAGGAGGTGCGCGCAAACTTTGCCAGCTCCATTGATTTTGTGAACGATGGCGATGGCTTGAAGAAGACGGTTTTGGCGATGACGTCTGCGAAAACGAAAATCAAAACGGCACCCGGTTTTGTCGCCTTGAAAGAGGGGAAAGACAAACCCAATGTGGCTGAATACAAATATAGAAACCTGCCCGTCGCCGTTTTGGTGGAGGGCCGTTTCAAGTCGGCGTTTGCCGGCCGTTTGCCGATTGCACTCATCAACGAACAGCAGTTCCATAATTTAACGCTCAGCGAACCGACGAAGCAGATTTTTATTTCCGATGGTGATATGATTCGTAACTTCGTTGACTATCAGACGTTGAGCGAATATGTGCCGATGTACGGCATGCCCGCTCGTAAGGAGTTCTTGTTCAATGAGATGTTCCTGCCTTACGAAGGTATTTATCCTACCGGTTACGACCCGCAGGTGGGCTATATGTACGACAATGCCGAATTTATCGTCAACTGTGTGGATTACCTTTGCGACAATGCCGACCTGATTGATTTGCGTTCCAAAGTGCTGCAAATCGGTAAGTTAGATACGACCAAATCGACAGTGGCGAAGGTCCAACGTCGCTATCAGTTGCTTAACCTCGGACTGCCGATGCTTCTTCTACTTCTTTGCGGCGGTATTGTGGTTCTGCTTCGTCGTTGGCGCTATACCCGATAGTCGGTTGGGCTTTATAAATAATTGATGATTAATAATTTAAGAAGAAAGAACGAAGTTTCCTTATGAATAAGAAATCCCTCATCATCCTCATTTGTTCTATTGTTGCAGCTTTGGGTTTGGCCGCATTTGTGGTTGTAAAGAACAGTGATTTCGGCGGCAAACCGGAATTTTCGCAGACTATGTTCGCGAGCAGAGATTCTTCATTGGTGAAGAAAGTTTTTATTGCCGATATGGGCGGAAATTCGGTGCTTTTGCAGCGAGGTGATAAAGGATGGCAACTATCTGATAGTACGGCTGTTACGCAGGAAATGGTGCAGTCGATGCTCGCTACGTTGATGAATCTGCGTGTCGATTATCCGGTTTCTGAAAAACAGATTCCCAATCTGACCCGCGTGATGGCGGCCTCGGCCATTAAGGTGGAAATTTATGAAGACGCTCCCAAGTTCACGATGTTTGGTCATAAGTTTTTTGTGAAGGAACGTCATGTGAAAACCATCTACCTCGGTCCGGAAACGCCCGACCACATGGGCAATTATGCGATTTTGGAGGGCATGGAGGAAAAGCCGTGCGTGTTGAAACTGCCGGGATTCCGTGGCATCATCACCCCGCGGTTTTCCGCAATGAAACAGGACTGGGTAAGCCATCAGTTGCTGAGCACAAAGCCGACCCGCATCCAAACTTTGGAGGTTTTCGACTGCCGCGAGCAGGCTCAGTCGTTTACCGTAAAGAAGGTTGACGACCGTCATTTTGACTTGTACGACGGTCAGGACGTGCGCATTCCGCGTTATGATACCGCTCACGTATTCAATCTGTTGGCGGAGTTTCGTGACAAGAAGTTCCAGTCGATTGCTGTGGGGTTGGAGAAAGAGAAGGTGGATTACATTCTGAAAAACAATCTGTTCAAAGTCATTACGATGACCGACATCAATGGCAACACGGTGAAGTTGAACTGCTATTTTATGGATGAGGAATTCGATTATTTTGATGAAAACGGTGACAAGCTGACCGACATCGAGCACTTGTACAACCAGGATCGTTTTTATGCGACGGTAAACGATGACAAGAGCAAGTTGTACATTTTGCAGTATTTTGTATTTGGTCGATTGGTTCAGACGACGTTAACGCAGTTGGTGACGCCGGCGCATCCGTAAGGGGCTTTTTTTGACGTTGTGTTGAAAGGTTGATAAATTGTTGGGGAATTTTTCTCAACAGTGTTCTGTGTAAAAATAATTTAGTATATTTGCAAGCTTTTTCACGTGGAGTCATTAACGGCGTGATTTATGTGTAACCTCTTCTGTGTCAAGGATATATATAAGAACAAAGAGAAGTGGTTTTGCGTGAGAAGTAAGAAATTTATTACCAAATCTATTTAAAAATGTCAGGTTTAATAGGAAAAAAAATTGGAATGACTAGCATCTACGATGCCTCCGGCAAATGTGTGCCGTGCACAGTGATAGAAGCTGGTCCTTGCGTCGTAACGCAAGTCAAGACCGTTGAAAAGGACGGTTACAGTGCTATCCAATTGGGATACGACGAGAGAAAAGAGAAGAACACCCCGAAGCCCTTGAAAGGCCACTTCGCAAAGGCTAACACCACGCCGAAGAAAATTTTGCGTGAGTTCACCCGTTTCGAAGAAGGTCACAAGAAGACTTTCGGTGAAGTACTGGATGTCACCGTCTTCGAAGAAGGCGAATTTGTTGATGTCAGCGGTATTTCAAAAGGTAAGGGTTTCCAGGGCGTTGTGAAGCGTCATGGTTTTGGTGGCGTCGGCGATGCTACACACGGTCAGCACAACCGTTTGAGAGCTCCTGGTTCAATGGGTGCTTCCTCATATCCGTCACGTGTACTCCCCGGCATGCGTATGGCTGGTCAGACTGGTAACGCTAAAGTTAAGGTTGCCAACCTCCGCATCCTCAAGGTCGTGAAGGAAAAGAACATTCTCGTAGTTAAAGGTTCTGTTCCCGGAGCCAATGGTTCATATTTAATTATTGAAAGATGGAGTTAAAAGTTTATAAAATCGACGGCAGTGAGACTGCTAAAACGGTCACATTAGACGACAGAATCTTTAATGTTGAACCGAACGACCATGCAATTTGGTTGGATGTCAAGAACATTTTGGCTAATAGAAGACAGGGAACCCACAATACGTTGGATAGAGCAACTGTTTCCGGCAGCACCCGCAAGCTGAAGAGACAGAAAGGTACCGGCGGCGCACGTGCTGGCGGCATCAAGTCTCCCACTATCCGCGGCGGTGCCACCGCTTTCGGTCCCCATCCGAGAGATTATAGCTTCAAGTTGAACAAGAAAATGAAACGCCTCGCTCGTTTCTCTGCTTTCAGCTACAAAGCTCAAGAAGGTAAGATCGTCGTCGTAGAAGATTTCGCTTTCGATGCTCCGAAGACTAAGGCTTTCGTCAACATTCTCAAGGCTTTCAACTTGCAGGATGCCAAGACTTTGACCCTTGTCAACGACAGCAACAAGAACGTTTTCCTCTCAGGCCGCAACCTTCAGCGCGCTAAAGTGATGAGAGCTATCGACGCCAACACCTACGATGTGTTGAACGCCCACAACCTCATCATCTGCGAAAACAGCATTGCCGAAATCAACAAAATGCTCGGCGAATAATTAACAACATCAAAAATTAGAAACAATGAGCGTATTAATAAAACCCATCATCAGTGAAAAGCGTACGGCTGAAGCTGAGAAGTTCAACCGCTATGGTTTCCTCGTAGAAAGAGGTGCAACCAAACCGCAGATCAAGAAGGCAGTTGAAGACATCTATGGCGTTAAGGTCATCAGAGTCAACACTCTCGTACAGCGCGGCAAAGACGCTTCCCGTTACACCAAAGCGGGCATGATCGAAGGCCAGAAGAGCACGTTGAAAAAAGCTACCGTGTTCGTTGGCAAAGATGATAAAATCGATTTTTACAGCAATATTTAATTAAGATATGGCATTAAGAAAATTCAAACCAGTAACTCCGGGGCAGCGCTACAAACAAATCAGCGCTTATGATGACATTACCACTGATAAACCGGAAAAAAGTTTATTGTGCCCCAGACCCAGCACGGGTGGTAGAAATAATAGTGGTAAGATGACGATGCGGAACCGCGGCGGCGGTCATAAGAAGATGCTTCGTCTTATTGACTTCAAAAGAGAGAAGGATAACATTCCGGCAACCGTGCACTCTATCGAGTACGACCCGAACCGATCAGCACGTATCGCCCTTCTGTTTTATGCAGATGGTGAAAAACGCTACATCGTGGCTCCCCACGGTCTGAAAGTCGGTATGCAGATTGTTTCCGGTTCAGGCGTTTCACCTGACCTCGGCAACTGCCTCCCGCTCGGTGAAATTCCGCTCGGTACTGAAATTCACAACATCGAAATGAACCCCGGTCAGGGTGGTAAGA
Source organism: Bacteroidales bacterium (assembly GCA_024400775.1). Classification (GTDB taxonomy): domain Bacteria; phylum Bacteroidota; class Bacteroidia; order Bacteroidales; family WCHB1-69; genus UBA1756. Next base: position 7,156 of record JAKSMF010000090.1, read on the forward strand.
TGGTGCGTAGCGCTGGCTCACACGCTCAGCTGATGTCTCGCGAAGGCAAATACGCCGTTATTCGCATGCCCTCCGGCGAAACTCGTATGATTCTCTGCGCATGCCGCGCAACCGTCGGTATCGTCTCCAACATCGACCACAGCTTGGAAGTTTCCGGTAAAGCCGGTAGAAGCCGTTGGTTGGGCTGGCGTCCGAGAGTCCGTGGCGTTGTTATGAACCCGGTCGATCACCCGATGGGTGGTGGTGAAGGTCGTGCATCTGGCGGTCACCCGCGTTCACGCAAGGGCTTGCCGGCTAAGGGCTACAAGACCAGACGTCCGAAGAAGAATTCGAACAAGTACATCATTGAAAGAAGAAAAAAATAATTTAAAGAGATAATACTATGAGTCGTTCATTAAAAAAAGGACCGTTTATTCATTATAAACTGGAACAACGCGTGCTCGAAGCTCAGGCCTCTGGTAAAAAAACTACCATCAAAACCTGGTCACGTGCATCTATGATCTCTCCCGACTTTGTCGGCCTTACCATCGCAGTTCATAACGGCAACAAATTCATCCCCGTTTACGTTACCGAAAACATGATCGGTCATCGTCTGGGTGAATTTTCACCGACCCGTATCTTCCGCGGTCACGCAGGCCAAAAGGACAAAGGTAAGAAATAATTTTTCTTCGATACACCTTACTTTGTATATTCAAAGCGGCTCGGTTCTTCCAAGTCGCTTTTTTTGTGGGAAAAAATGGACGATATTACCGTTCCGAATGCTTTACATTGGAGCAGGCTAATGCAATTATTGAGCTGGAATCGCGAGTTTAAAGTTTTCTTGAATTGAAAATTATCTTCTGCTTCCTGCTTCTTTGGACGTCCCCAAAAAATAGGCTTGCATGGCAATAGTAAAAAATTGTATCTAAAAAAATTGTATCTTTGCAATCCCAAATCCCACTTTATGAATTACGCTATCAAAAATTTCATCCCCGCATTTTGTCTTCTTGCCATCGTTTTTGTTTTGGCTGCCTGCGGGAAGGCGCAGCCTGCAAAGGCAAAGGTCGCCAACGATCCGAAAGACACGGTTGCTGCAGACATGGTTGTTGCGCAGATACATTCTATTACTATTGATGTTGAGGAACTTACGCCACCGAAAGCACTTTTGGAGGAGACACCGTACGAAACGATTCTCCATACATTGTCGAGCCCGAGGGGTCAGGAACCCTTGGCGCTGATTGCCTACAACGACGCTCCCCAATCGTTGGTGCAATTCGAACATCCTTTTTTTGACGGAATGTACCGGGCATATGCGGAGCATCGTCAGTTTGTGCTTTCGCCCGATGCCGTGTGGCTGCTGATTTGTCAGGGGTTAAGTCAGTATGTGCATGTGAACGCCGAAAAGTTGCGTCCCGAGTTGGTGGATTTTGAGGGGCAAAAGGAACTACAGGTGCGTATGCCACCAACCGACTGGCGTCGAAGCGATTTCCCGTGGGAGAACTATTTCCCACAGTTTACGAAGCAGGTTGCGGATTATGTGGGGACGGAACTTGTGCAGACGCTGCGATGCGATTTCAGTACGACCACGCCGACCGTTCGCACGGCTTCTGAAATCAGCGTCATGGCCTCCATGCAGGATTATTTCACCTATAGCATTATCACGATTTGTGGCATTCCGTCGGTCACGGTGGAAGGACTGCCCGAAGACTGGCAGGCTATTGTGGATAAGGTGCAGGTGTTGCGCCAATACGATTTGGACTGGTGGGTTGACGCCATCGAGCCGATTTTGAAAAAGATTGTGCTGGCCGCGCAAGGCGAAGTGGATAAGTCGTTCTGGCGCTCGATGTTCAAGTATCATCGTCTGGAGGCGCAAATGTGTGGCGATCCGACTTCGGTGGCGGACGGCTGGATTGTGAAGTTTTATCCCTATAATTCCGAAGGTGTGCGAAACAATTTAACGCGTTTTACCAATCTCGATATGGCGGACGAACTTCCTGCGGAGGTGCAGTCGGTGCCTTTGAAGGTGGATGGAACGCCGCTGACGTTGTGGACCGGCTTCGTCGGATTGACACAAGATAGCACTTCCTTTGCGCTCCGGCCCGAGGTGGGATGGTTCATCACGGAAAGCAGTAACGAAAAGTAGGGGGCAATCATATCAAGTTTTTTACGCGTTTCAGACATCAGTCCGAATTTTCTCAATCCGTTTCGTGTTGCCACATGATCATAGACGCTTTCACATAACCGT
>JAKSMF010000091.1 GCA_024400775.1 Bacteroidales bacterium
CGACGAACGCGGCGTTATTTCCGAGGAATGGCGTATGGGCAACAGCGCCGACGAGCGCATGCAGAAAAAGTGGTTCCCGGTGGTTTTCACCAACTCACTTTATGCCGAACGCCTCCCCATCGGTTTGATTGAAATCATTCAGGGCTTCAAACCCGAAGTCATCCGTCGTTTTTACAACGATTGGTATCGTCCGGATTTACAGGCAGTTATCGTTGTCGGCGACATTGACGTTGCCGCTGTTGAAAAGCAGATCAAAGAAAAATTCTCCAACATTCCCGCCAAGGAAAATGCCCGCCCGAAAGTCATCCCCACCATTGCCAACAACAAGGAACCGCTGGTATGCGTAGCCACCGATAAAGAAGCCGGCGGCAACCAGATCTTGATGGTCCGCAAATTCCCCCACACGCCGATGACGACGGTTAAGGATTACAAGGACTTTATGGCTCAGGAACTCTACGCCATCATGTATGACGCACGTTTGGAAGAACTCCTGCAGACGCCCAACTTCCCGGCAGTCGGTTTGAGCGCCGGCTACGGCAACTTCATTGGCAACACCGATGCCTACATTTTAAGCGGTATGGCCAAAGAAAACCGCATTGAAGAGTGCATCCAGGTGATGTTGCGCGAAGACTACCGCATTCTTCAGTACGGCTTCCTCGACAGCGAGCTCCAGCGTGCAAAAGACGCCATGATGGAAAGATACGAACGCGCCGTGAAGGAAATCGACAAGACCGAATCCAACAGATTCGCCAGCGAATATGTTCAGAACTACCTCCACCACGACCCGATTCCGGGCGCAAAACGCGAACTCAACTATGCCAAAAAATACCTGGCCGAAATCACCGTTGACGACGTTAACGCCTGGGCAAAGCAGTGGATTACCCCCGAAAACTTCGTTGCTGTCGTCATGGCTCCTGAAAAAGACGGCGTAAAGGTTCCCACCGAAGCCGAAGTGAGAAACATCATCGCTGATGAAAGTCTGATGAACGTCACGCCTTACGTTGACAACTACAAAGAACAGGAAATCATTGAAAAAGAGACTTTGAAAGCCGGTAAGGTTGTCAGCCAGCGCGAACTCACGGAAGTGGGCGCCAAAGAATACACCCTTTCCAACGGCATCAAAGTGGTGGCCAAAAAGACCGACTACAAGAACGATGAAATTCTCTTCTCCGCACAGAGCAAGGGTGGTTTCAGTCTGTATAGCGAAAGCGAAATTCCGTCACTGGCGCTCGCTGGCGACATGGTTGACCGCGGCGGTATCAACGAAATGGATTTCAGCACTTTGCAGAAAAAGCTCAAAGGCAAGACCCTTGGTCTGTCACCGTACGTTTCCGCTATGTCCGAAGGCTTGAGTGGCAGCACCTCTCCGAAAGACCTCGAACTCTTCTGCCAGTATGTAAACGCATTCTTCACCCATCCGAGAAAAGACACCGCCGTCTATAACCTCGTAATGGACGAAGTTCGCGAGCAGCTGAAAATGATTGGTGCGCAGCCGATGTACAAGTTCATTGGCGCATTCACCGGCGCGTTGAACGACAACGACCCTTAGCAGGCCGGCGTGTTGAACTACACCGAAGAATACCGCAACAAAGGTGATTACGAAAAGGCATTCAAACTCTATCAGGAACGCTTCGCCAACCCTGCCGACTTCACCTTCTTCTTCACCGGCAACTTCGATGAAAAAGAGTTGATCGGATGCATGGAAACCTATTTCGCCTCTATGCCCACCAACAATGCAAAAGAAGACTTCAAAACCTCCGTTTTCAAATCCTTCCCGAAGGAAAGCACATATAGCGAGCTTCATTTTGGTGCTGACGATGCCGCTTCATGGGTAGGCCTCGGTTTCAGCGAACCGATTGAATGGTCGGAAGAAAACGAAGTGATGATTGACGTCATCAACCAATCGTTGGAAATCGAAGCATTGGAAGTCATCCGCGAAAAGATGGGTGGTGTATATTCTCCGATGGTACAGGTTGCCGCCACCAAATATCCGACTCCGCACTACATCGCCTTGGTGCTTTTCAGCTGCAACGGCAGCAACACCGACAAACTGTCTGACGCCGTCGTAAAGATTCTTGCCAATTTCAGCAAGAAGGGTCCGAAGACAGCAACTTTGGAAAAGGTGAAAGAGCAGACCTACCGTTCAATGCAGGAAGACCAGCAGACCAACCGCTACTGGCACAACTACATCTCAACACAGTACTTCAATGGTGACGATTTGAACGAAATGAACCAAACGAAAGCGATTGTTGAGAAAATCACGGTGAAGGATATTGCTGCATTTATGCAGAAAAACTTCAAAACCGACCACATATTGAAGGTATATATGTACCCTGAAAGTGGCAAACCAGCAGCCAAAGGCAAGAAAAAATAGTTTGTAAACTTTTAGACATCAACACATTAAGTCGTGTTTTGAGATTTTTTGAAAAAAGTTTCAAAACAGTGTACAGCGAAATAAAAAAGTTGTATATTTGCAACCTCAAAACACGACTGCTTCCTTAGCTCAGTTGGTTAGAGCATCTGACTGTTAATCAGAGGGTCCAAGGTTCAAGTCCTTGAGGGAGCGCAAAAGAAAATCAAGCACTTATGAAGAATTTCGTAAGTGCTTTTTTTATTTCCGATAATGACAATTGTGGAGATGAGAGTTGAGAGTTGAGAGTTATTTAATTGAAAATTATTTTCCGTCTGCAATAATTCCTAATTAGTAACTCCTAATTCCTAATTTATAAAGCGGAAAGCCCGAAAACCGTCAACAAACGGACGAATTTTGAACGCACATCTCGCATAATCTCATTCACTTATCAAAAAAAATCTTACTTTTGCAGCACCGATTCCGGCAGTTTTCGACTTTGGACTTCCCGAAACTTTCGGATAGGTGAAAATGATGATAAAAAGGAGGTCCATTTGATTTAATTATGAGCAAATTTTGTAACCAGTGCGGAGCCGAAGTGCCCGAAAATTCCAGATTTTGTCCCGCGTGTGGGGCCCGACTGACCGCAGTAAGCGAAGTCGAACCGGCGCAAAATGAACCTGTGGCTTCAATGGTTGAGCCGGTTTCTGAGCCTGTTACCGAGCAGGCCTGTGCGGAAACCGGCGCGTCACCAGCTGCGCTCGCGGAAAATCCGACAACGCAAAACGGCACCAAGCATCGTCGGAAAGGCCTGCTCTGGGGCATCTGTGGTGGCGCTGCCGCAGTGGTTCTCGCTATACTCGCCTTTATCTTCTTCTTTGAGCACGGCGGAGATTCGGACTTGGATTTTTCGCTTATTCCCGTGAGACAGGGCGAAAAATGGGGCTATGTGAATCAGAAGGGCGAGTTTGTCATAAATCCGCAATTTGCTGGAGCTGAATTATTTAACGACGGTCTTGCGGCAGTTGAGAACAGTGACGGGAAGTGTGGATTCATCAATAAGAAGGGAGAGTTTGTGATTCCGTGCAAGTACAAGTCCGTCACGGCGTTCAACGAAGGTTATGCTTTTGTGGTGGAAGAGACGAGTGCCCCGGTATGTGTCAACACCAAGGGAAAGGAGGAATTCAAGTGCCCCGACAATTTTTCGGTGGTGACGCGTTTTCATGAGGGCTTGGCCGCTTTTAAGAACAGCGAGGGCAAATGGGGTTACATAAACACACACGGCAAGGTGGTGATTAACGCACAGTTTACACACGCCGGCGAATTTTCGGAAGGACTGGCCGCGATTTGCGACGACCACGACAACCGCGGATTTATTGACAAAAAAGGCAAAATCGTCATCAATCCGCAATTCAAGTCGGTGATGGCGTTTCACAATGGCATGGCTGCATTTTCTAATGGAAAGACGTGGGGCTATATCGACAAAGAGGGAAAATATGTCATCAATCCGCAGTTCGACGAAGCCAGCGCCTTTGTCGGTGATATGGCCGTTGTAAAAAGCGGCAAACAATATGGATTTATTGACAAAAAAGGGAAATACACCGTCAATCCGCAGTTTGATGGTGCTTTTGCATTTAGTGAAGACGGCTTGATTAGCGTTATTCAGGGTGAGAAGTGGGGATTTGTGGATGAAAAAGGCAAAATCGTCATCAACCCGCAGTTTGAGGTCGGGGCCTTTGTTGAAAAAGAGTTCGCCATTGTATGCAGTGCAGACAAATACGGATTTATCAATCGAAAAGGCGAATACGTCTGTAATCCGCAGTTTGACGCGATCAATGTGTTCCTTTCCGAATATGCAGAATCGGACTATTACGACGATTCGAATTTGCTGAATGCGCTGTTCGAAGGGTGGACGGCTGCCAAGACCGGTGACGGCATCAGTGGGAACACCACGTTGGGCGATTTGCGTGCCCGTGCCGACGGCGAATTGAGAGAATATGCGGGGCGTTGGAGCATGGAAAAGAAGATTTCCGACGACGCATTGTGTGAGGTAAAGGTGGAGTTTAACGAATCGCTTTATGATTACGACTATGATTACTATTCCTATTCCATTAACAAGAATTACAAAGACTATCTGAAGCCCAGTTACGTATCGTATGAAATCTATCTGGACGGAGATGCGGGGGAGCATGCAGACCAGATTCTGTCGCACATTGTTGATCGGGTGAGTTCGATTTACGGAGTGAAGCTCACCAAAAAGAGTTCGGGGGAAGAGGAATCTGACGACGAAGAAGAGAAGGAGTATTTGTACTACAATTTAGACAATTCGCCGGGCGTGCTTGTCGCGCAGCGCAGCGAAAGCCACCTGATGATTATCGTGTCTTTCAGTTCGGAGCAGAATCGTGCGTTGCTTCACGAAATTCTGGAAGAGCCTCTCGAAGAGGAATCCGTTGCGAATGAATACGAGGAAGAACCGGTAGTAGAGGAGTCGATAGGTTGGGACTATGACATTTAGTATCGAAATAATTATAACTATCACATTATGAAGAAGATTATCGTTTTGTTAATTGCGTTAGCTTTGGCCGTTCCGGCAATTTGTCAAACCACGGTTCCGACGGCGCCGCAGAGTGCGTCCGAGCCGTTGATGGGGGCGTCGTATAAGTTGTTTCCCACCAACAACATGTGGACGTTTTTGAAGTTGGACACGCGCAACGGTCGCATTTGGACCGTGCAGTTCACAGTCAAGGACGACGCTCGCTACAGGTACGAGGTGCCGCTGTCAACGGAGTTGCTGGCGGAGGGTGCGAATGCCGAAAACGGCCGTTTCACGCTCTATTCGACGCAAAACATCTACAACTTCATCCTTTTAGACCAAATCGATGGCCGCTGCTGGCAGGTGCAGTGGGGAGAAAGCTCTTTTATTACAAGGATTTACTAAAAATAAAAGTGTCCTTATTGCAAATTTCCCCACAAAACAAGATCAACCATAGTGGATTACTATTAAGAATTGCGAAACAGCCGAAAACACGACTAATGAATAAGTTTTTTGTAATAATATCATTGATAATATTGCCCTGTTTCTGTTCCGCCCAAGCCTATTGGCTGTATCAGGAAGCCGAAGAATATTATTATGGGTCTGGCGGTCGCTCGCAGTCTTATGAAAAAGCATTTTGGCTTTATAAGAAAGCTGCTTCTATGGGGAATATTGCCTCACTGCGAAAAATCGGAGAATGCTATCGCAATGGACACGGCGTTGATAAATCTAAACGAAAATCATACATCTTTGTTAAGAAAGCGGCGGACTTGGGCGATACGCTCGCGATGGTTATGCTGATTTCATACTATCTTGATGGCGAAGGCTGTAAAAAATCAATGAAAAAATGTTTTAAATACGCATATAAAGCAGCAAATCAAGGCAACCAGGACGCCATCGACTTTTTACAACAATTTTCTTGTTATCCACACACAGAAGTTTTAATGGAATGACTTACAATATAAATATGAGTTACGTTAAATTTTTGTACCTGCTTGCGGCATGCACCATTTTTCTTTCCAGCTTCTCCCAGCACGACAACCATCCCCAATTCGTTCAAGAAGTTGTCGAAAATGCAAATGGCAAAGTGGATTCCGCTTCCGCCAGTCCGACCGTAGATTTGGAACATTTTACTTTTGAAAAAAATGATGACAAAAGCAGGGTTTCGGTTCGCGTTTTCATTGAACTTCCGAAAGCCGACGGCGCAGCTCTGACGAAAATCCGTAAATGCGTTCTGGCTTTGTTGGACGGTGATGGCGACACCCCGCAAACCTGCTTCAACAACCATGCCCGAAATTTCATCCAAGAATATGGGATGCCCGAAGATTTCGAGAATGAGTATATGGAAGATTTGTCTTCATTGGCGGAAGATAGTATTTGGGCGGACAAAGTCACTCCGCAGTTCATTCAGTTTCGCACTTATTCATACTCTTATATCGCAGGCGCAGCCCACGGGATATGTGGTTATATGTTACATGTTTTTGACCTCAACACAGGGAAAAAACTTACTGACGAAGATGTTTTTACCGATGTTGAAGCGATTGAAAATCTCTTAAAAACAACTGGTTACAAAAATTATCTCAAGGAAAACGGTTTAACAGAATCTAATAGCCAAGTCGATAAAACCGGCATCGGTGCCAATGGCAACTGGGGAATGGATGGCGACAATCTGATCTACATTTTCAATCCTTACGAAATCGCTCCCTACTCAGAAGGCGTACTGACTTTCCCACTCAACAAAAAGTTGGTGAAACCGTACATGAAACAGAGCTCAGCTCTTTACAAATATTGGTTTGGGGAGGAAGAAGACGTGGGTTTGCGTGAAAGGGGAACTCGCCCTTATCTGAGAGCTGAGAGTTCTTTTAATTGAAAATTATTTTCCGCCTTTGGTGTGAAACAAGAAATGCACAAGAAATTTTTCTTTCCTTACCGCTTAATCATCTGATAATCGTCACGTTCCCTTTCTTCAGGGTTTCGATGTTGCCGAAACAGGTAACTTTCAGATAATAGTCATAAACGCCGGGTTCGCACGGCTCGCCGCGGAAGGTGCCGTCCCAGCCATCCTCCATCGAGTCGGTTTCAAAAACCTTTTCACCCCAACGATCAAAAATCTGGAAATTCAACGATACCACAATGTCGCTGCGGACACGCAATACATCATTCTTACCATCGCCATTGGGTGTAAATGCGTTGGGCACAAACACATACGGCTCATCGCACAACACCTCGCGCACCAACAAATGGATGGTGTCGGTCTGCACGCAGCCGGCATCGTCGGTTACGTGCACCACATAATCAGTGGTGGTAATGGCCAACACGTCGGTGCTGGGCATATTCGGACTTTGCAGTCCGTTGTCCGGTGTCCACAAGTACGTGAACGCAGAACCCAAGTCGGTGGAATAAAATACAGTGTGCTGCCCTGAATAGAGCGTGTCGTCATCCGCCCACGCCGTGATCGGAGTCGGGAAATGCGATGAGTCCGCCAGCACCACCTCCGCCACAGTCTGGCAGTTGCGGGTGTCGGTGACAGTCACGCTGTAGGTGCCCGCACACAATCCACTGACATCCTGTGATTCTGCGGCGTTGTTCCAAGCATAGCGGAACGGATAGGTACCGCCGGCAACGGTCAGGTCAAGTGCGCCGCTGCACACTTCCGGACAAGGCGGGCGCATGGCGACAATGCTGGCGACGAGCGGGTCGGGCTGCGTGATGGTTACCACCGTATCAATGCTGCAACTGCCATTGTCGGACACCGAAATAGCGTAAGTTCCCGGTGCCAGGTCCGTCACAAGCGCCCCACAGGCATTGCCGTTGACGATATAACTATATGGCGGAGTGCCACCCGCCACATCAATCTGCAAACTACCGTTATTATCACCATAACAATCTGGCTGTATAGCAAATACGTGCAAAAACTCCATCGCCCCGGCTTGCTCAATTTGAAAATAAAGCTGATAATGACAGTTGCCGGCGACCTCAATGCTGGCGGTGTAATCGCCGGCACAAAGATTGTCGATGGCGCTGCCCGTCAGCGCTGGATTGTTATTCCACGTAATCTGATAACTGTTACCTCCGAAATCGGGATTCAGCGTGATGCTGCCGTCGCAATAGCCGTCGCACGAAATCTGGCTCACCTCGTAAGGCAGCGTGTAATTGGAGGTATCGGCGACTGTGAAAATGGCAGAGGCGCTGCAGTTATGGTCGTCGGTGACGAAAACGCTGTAGATGCCGGCACACAGCGAGGTGGCAGTACTGCCCGACGCGCCATGAAGCCAGCTGTAGTTGTAAGGAGCCGTGCCGCCGCTTGCCTGCACGGTGATGCTGCCGTTGCACGCCTCGTCGCATGCCACCGGATTGGATACTATCTCGCTGATTGTCAACTCCGCCGGCTGCTCCACCTGAAACGTGTTAATGCCTTTACAACCGGTATCGTCGGTGATTGTCACACTATAGGTACCCGCACTAAGCTGGGTGGCATCCTCGGTGGTGGCGCCATGCGACCACTGGTAGAAGTATGGTTCCACACCGCCACTGACCGTCAGCGCGATGGCACCGTCGTGCCCACCGAAACAAGCCGCCGGCGTAATGTCCGCCACCGCATCATATTGCTTGATTTCCACATTCACCGCTGCCGTCGCCGTGCAACCGTATTCGTTCGTTGCCGTCACGGTGTATGTCGTATTCTGCGACGGCTGCACCCACGGCGAAGCGCTGTTGGCACCGCTGACGATGGACCCCGCCGGCTGCCAACTGTAAGTGTAACTGCCAGCGACATCTGGTGCCACAGCAATCTGGATGCTGTCACCATAACAAACGACATACTCCGAGGGCTGCGGCACGCTGAATTGCGAAACCGAAACCGTCACCTCGTCCATCGCCTCACAATAGGCACTACGCACACGCAAATAGTAAGTCGTTGTTGTGTTGGGAGTTATAGTGATATCAGATTGAGAAACATTATTGTTGATAATATGGGTGAAATGTGGGTCTGTGGCCCATTCGTAACTGACGGCAGTACCGGTGACTGCGGGTGAAAGCGTAGTCGCTTCACCGAAACAGACGATTTGGTCAGCACCGGCATCAATGGTCAGATTTTCCACTACAACCACCTGCGTGAGCGTATCCCAACAAACGCCATCGGTAATATAGAGTTGATAAGTGGTGGTAG
>JAKSMF010000092.1 GCA_024400775.1 Bacteroidales bacterium
ACGACGCAACGACGGGCCGCCAATCAGACGGGAGATGGTCAGACCAATGGAACGAAGTGCGGAAAAGACGCCCGTGCCGCCCGTGATGTTCAGCTCCTCTTTGCCGTAAATCGCTATGTATGTGGATACAATGCCGTAAGCGAAAGCGTGACAAATCATCACCAGGCCTTCACTCCAACCTTTAAGCAGAAAGAAACGGTCCAAGGAGACTTTCTGCTTGTTGGCAACCAACTCCTTGGCCGGAATTTTCACCGTGGTGTTGATGGCAAAACCACAGCCGGCCGTCAGCAGTGCCAGCCAAAAAAGCAGGTCGTAACTATTGGTAACGCCCAGCAGATAGATGGCCACCGCAGGTGCGATTGCCGTGGCAATATTGTTACTAAGTCCGTAATAACCAATACCTTCCGCTCTGCGTGAAGGATGAAGCACATCAATGGCGACCGTACTGTTGGCCACCGTCGTGGCGCCCATCGGCGCACCGTGCATCATACGCACGATGGCGAACAGCAAAAGACTTCCCGCCACCAGATAGCCGGCGAAGAAGCTGAAAAAGAGGAAATAACAAATGAGCAACACGCGCTTGCGGGGAAAACTATCCACAAAAAAACCGCTAAAGGGACGGATAATCAAAGCCGTCAGCGCATAACCCGACAACACGAAGCCAATCATATCCTTGCTGGCATCGAAAGTGTCTTTTAAGTATAGCGGCAACAACGGCGTGAGCAGCATAAACGAGAAAAAAATCATAAAATTAGCCAGCCAAACCTTCAGGTAATTGGCATTCCACAATTTTATCTTTTCCTCTGTTTCAACACTTTCCATTTGTTTTATTTTTTCAAAAAAGAGATTGCAAAAATACGTTTTTTTAACGACACGAAAGCGAAAATCCACTCTGATTTCCATCAAAAAAAACGGGTGTATAGGTCATTTTGCAGGCTGGAAAAGAGTATATGCGCGTCAATAAGTATTTTGCAGGCTGTTTTTTTCCACTATTGTCGAGCTGATTTACAAAAGTCGTATCTTTGCACTCCAATTTCTAACAATATGAAGAAAGACAAAATCGTAGAATTTTTCAAAGGCAAAAAGACGGTCATCGTTGGTTTTGGTCGTGAAGGCGTGTCGTCTTACAAGTTCATTCGCAAGTACTATCCGAAAATGCACCTTACCATTGCCGACCGCAGTCCGTTAATCCATATTGATGATTTTCAGGAAGACAAACACCTCACGATTATTGCTGGCGAAGAATATGACCAGAATTTGAACAAATACGATGTTATTCTCCAATCACCGGGCGTGAACTTCAACAACCTCAACTACTTCATTCCCAAGGAGAAATTCGTTTCGCAGGCGGAACTTTTCCTGATGGCCTATGGTGAAAACGTTATCGGAGTCACTGGCACCAAGGGGAAAAGCACGACCTCGTCGCTCATCTACCACATTCTGTCCAACGCATTGGGTAATACTGTTTTAGCAGGCAATATCGGCATCCCGTTTTTCGACATCATCGAACAAATCGATGACGATTACACCGTTGTTGCGGAACTTTCCGCGCACCAGCTCGAATACACCGACTATTCACCGCACATCGCCATCCTGCTCAATCTCTACCAAGAGCACCTTGACCACTTTAACACATTCAATACCTACCAGTTAGCGAAGCTCAACATTACGGAACACCAAGGCGAGGAGGACATCTTCATCTACAATTTCGACGACCGCTACATTCCCGGCCTCATCGAAAGTCACAAGTTGCAACGTCGCTTCATCCCGTTCAGCAGTCAGAATCTGCTGAAAAATGGTGCTTTTTGCACGAAAACCGAAATCGTTTTGGTGAAAAACAGCGAGCAATACTGCACAATTCCTGTAGAAAACCGAGAAAACATCCCCGGCCGTCACAACAACAACAACATTATGGCGGCGGTGTTGGCGTGCAAAGCCAAAAATGTCAGCAACGAAGATATCGTCAAACATTTATCCACGTTCAAAGGGCTGGAACACCGTTTGGAGTTAGTAGGGAAATTCAAGGAAATAACCTTCTACAACGACAGCATTTCCACCATTCCAGAAGCTGCCATCGCTGCACTAAACACCATTAAACGTGTTGATACACTTATTGTTGGAGGTTTCGATCGAGGCATCGACTACACCCCGCTGATTGAGCATTTGCGCGACAATCCTGTACGCAACATCGTATTTGTCGGCAAGGTGGGCGAACGCGTTTTGCAAGAGTGGCAGGAGGCCGGCAACCCGCTGCCAGAGAACTATATCGTTGAAAACGACTACAATAAAATCGTGGATTTCGCATACGCCAACACCACTCCTGGCTGCAGCTGTCTGCTGTCCCCCGCCGCCGCATCGTACGACCAATTCAAAGACTTCACCGTCCGCGGCCGCACCTTCAAAGACCTTGTCAAACAGAAGGGCAACGAATAAAAAACGCATCTTTTTTTCCAATTTCCCGTTATGAAAAAACTATTCCTTCTTGATGCTATGGCTCTGATTTACAGAGCATACTACGCGATGATTAAGAGTCCGCGCATCACTTCCACCGGACTGAACACGTCGGCGATGCTGGGATTCACAAACACGTTGTACGACGTAATCAAGAACGAGCAGCCGACGCACATTGCAGTGGCTTTCGATACCGGAGCGCCCACGTTGCGCCACGCCGAACTCGACAGCTACAAAGCCAATCGTGACGAGACGCCGGAGGACATTCTCATCTCGATTCCATACATCAAGCGCATCATTTCCGCTTTCGGCATCCCGATTTTGGAAAAACCCGGCTACGAAGCCGACGATATCGTTGGGACAGTGGCAAAACATGCTGAAATAGAAGGATTTGAAGTCTATATGATGACCTCTGACAAGGATTACGGGCAGTTGGTTTCGGACCACATTTTCATGTACAAGCCGGCCAAATTCGGGCAGAGTGCCGAAGTCGTCGGCGTGCAGGGAATTTGCGAAAAGTACGGCATCAGTCAGCCCGAGCAGTTGATTGACATTTTGGGGTTGTGGGGCGACAGCGCCGACAACATTCCCGGCGTGCCCGGCATCGGCGAAGTGAAAGCGAAGAAACTGCTGGCACAATTCGGCAGCATTGAAAACATGTATGCGCACATCGACGAGGTTGATAATGCCAAATTGAAGCAGACACTAATTGACAACGAAGAGCAGGCGCGCATGTCCAAAAGTCTGGCTACCATCATCTTAGATGTTCCCATCGAATACCATTGGGATGAGATGAAATTCGGCAACATACACGTCAACGATTTGCAGGCGGTATTCGCGGAGTTGCAGTTCAAGGCACTTTCGATGCGTATATTCAACGACTTGCACTTACAGGCTGCACCACAGCCCACAGGCGAGCCCGACCTCTTCTCCCCTGCCCCGGAAATCCCCGCGACGGCTGAAGCGACGGAGCCGGAAGTGCCTGTCTTTAAGGATTTTTCGCAAATCGAACACAACTTCACCCAAATCAATGAATTTAATCCGACAGAAACAGGCGACATTTACTTCGAGTGGTTACTGAACAACGGGAAAATTGCAGGTTTCTTTTTCGCCTCCGATGGCAAGATATTTTATCATCTACTTGAAAAAGAGCACCTTTACTTCCAAAATATACTCAAAAACATCTTCGAAAAAGAGAACTACATCATCACCTACAACTGCAAGCAGAGTTACAAATTCCTGGAATTGCTGGGCATTCACGCCACGGCGCAGTTTTTCGATTTGCAAATCGCGCACTACCTCATCCAGCCCGAGAACTCGCACCTGCTCCCCAACCTTGCCGAGAACTATTTGAATTACAAAACGATAGAAGAAGACAAAAAAACGCAGCCGTCCGTTCAGGATTTGATCAACCGCACCGGCGAGCAAGTCGAACTTTATCTGCAATTATATCCTATTTTTGATAAAGAATTGGATGACGACAATTTACGTCATCTTTTCAACGAAATTGAGATGCCGCTGGCACCTGTTTTGGCAAAAATGGAAAACAACGGGATCTACCTCAACAAGGGAATTTTGGCGGAGAGTTCGAAACAGCTGGCGGAAGAGATTGCCACCATTGAAGGCACGATTTACGAATACGCCGGCGAGCAATTCAACATCGGTTCACCCAAACAGTTAGGTGAGATTTTGTTTGAAAAAATGCGCATTATCGACAATGCGAAACTGACCAAGACGAAGCAGTACCAAACGGGCGAAGAGATTTTGGTCAAGATGGCGCATCGCCATCCGATTGTGCCGTTGATTTTGGAATGGCGCGGGCTGACAAAACTGAAATCCACCTACATAGATGCGCTTCCGCTGTTGGTGAATCCTCGCACGAATCGCATCCATACCACTTTCAATCAGACCGTTACATCGACCGGTCGTTTGAGTTCGACGAATCCGAACCTGCAGAACATACCAATTCGCACGGCCCGCGGCAAAGAGTTGAGAAAAGCATTCACGCCGACCATGCCGGGCGCCGTCATCATGGCTGCCGACTACTCACAGATTGAACTGCGCATCATGGCATCCGTCAGCGGCGACGAAGCGATGATACAGGCATTCAATGACGGGGAGGACATCCACGCCATGACTGCCGCGCGCGTCTATGGTGTTGATTTAGAGAATGTAACGTCCGACATGCGCCGTACCGCCAAGACCGTCAACTTCGGCATTATCTACGGTATTTCCGCTTTCGGGCTTGCCGACCGGCTGTTCATTTCCCAAAAGGAAGCTCGAGACCTGATTTCCGGCTACTACGAGCAATTCCCGAAAATCGTTTCGTATCTCAATGATACTATGGAATTTGCGCACAACAACGGCTATGTGGAAACGTTGTTCCACCGCCGTCGCTACATTCGCGACATCAACTCGGGCAACGGCATGCTGCGGAAAGCCGCCGAACGGAACGCCATCAACGCGCCCATCCAAGGAACCGCCGCCGATCTCATCAAAATCGCCATGATTCGCGTTGACCAAGAGATGACACGACGCCAGCTGAAAAGCAAAATGCTTCTTCAAATCCACGACGAACTCGTATTTGAAGTGCCGCAAGAGGAAATCGAAGAGATGAAAACGCTGGTAACCAGCATTATGAACAGCGCATTAACCATGAATGTCCCCTTGCTGACCGAAGTCAACTACGGCGAATCCTGGTTCGACGCACACTAATCGGCAATTAGTCGGAACTTTTTCCGCACTGCGAGATTTCATCGGCAGTGTATCCTTTCGACATCAGGAAACGGAACATCTTGGCGCGTTCCCCATCCGGGTTTTCGCGTTTCCAACGTTCGATAAGATACTGCAAATTATTGAGATACTGTTCATTATCTATTTCCTCCATTTTAGAATAAATAATGCCGGAATCGATGCCGCGTTGCTGGAGTTCGATGCGGATTTTAATCCTTCCCCAACGTTTGATATTGATTTTTCCACGAATAAAACTCTCCGCGAAACGCTCGTCGTTAACGTAATTCTGTTCTTCCAACAAAACCATTAAATCATCTGCCTCAGAATCAGGCATTTTCAGTTCACGCATTTTTCGGCGCACCTCAAGCTTGCTACGATCTTGGAAAGCACAGTACTTTAATACTTTATCGGTAAGAGTCATCATGAGCAATATGAAAAAAACAAAAGCGCCACAGATTCTGCAGCGCTTCGTTGAAATTATCTTTCTACCACAAACTTTTTGACTATCACATTGTTACCGTCAAAAATCCGAAGGAAGTAGATACCGCAGTTGAATGGAAGTGCGATATCGGTTTCCGTGGCAGAGATGTTTTCCGCCCAAACGGTTTGGCCCATCAGGTTGCAGATTTCCAGGCGGTTGAATGGACGCACGGCGCGCAGCGTGATTTTGTCGTTCGCCGGATTCGGATAGAGAACGCAATCGTTCGTGGAATCGTATTCATCAATGCCGACGACGCAAGTACTGTTGGACTGGCTGCTTTCGCCGACGATGCAGGTGGCAGCCACCGTGTAGCAGTTTTCTCCATCAATCGTATTCAAGTCTGTAAATGAGGTGGTTGGGATATATTCAGCGATCAGTTCGCTATTGCGATAAACCGCATAAGATTGTGCGGAAGGGACGGATTGCCATGACAAATGAGCGCCGCCGCCGGGGAGAGCCGTCGCCGTGACATTGGCGGGGACCGCATTACAATTCACGCCGCACGCAGGGGTATTAGAGAAGAAACTGCCGGCCTGCATAGTACCGTTGGATGTGTAAATCACACCCGCTTGGCTGTTTTCGATGGTGAAAGAGACTTCGGCATCGCAATGCACACCGACCGGAGAGACAACATAGTAGAAATCAAGATGATCGGCCGTACAAGTGTAAACTGTGTCAACGCCTTCGCTGCCGTCTTCCAAGGTGATTTCCGCAAGAACGGTCGTACCCTGTTTGATCTGTATTTTCGCTTCGTTCCAGCCATCACCATAACTGTCATGCATGCTGAAGACCATATAACAGTTACATGGCAAGGTGGTAAAACTGCCCGTAATCCATTCTCCTTCATTATTTTCACCACATTCTGACTGCAAATAGTAGTAATAGTCGGTACCGCCATTCAAATAGTTGATACTAAACGAAGTAGCATTTATCAGCGTATCCACCACATTGGCGTTCATCGCCGGATTCATCAACGGGTAATCGGAGATTTTCAGATGCCAATTGGCAGGAGTTTCATTCACATCCAGCCAACTAAAATCGGCTGAATTGCCAGTTATATTATTGACTTCCAAGTGCATGGCGGGCCAGCAATCAACGGCAGGCAGAATCGTCACCTCATCCAACAGATAATAGTTGAAGTCGGAAATGCCGTTATGGCGGAAAGCAATATAACGATTGGAACCCGTGGTGGTGGTATTTTCAAATGAAACGGAACAGAACTGCCAGGTTTCCGGCTGTTGTAAATCGAAGGTAGCCACATTTTCAAAAGTGGCATAGTCGCCGGCGTTACTCATCACGCCAACTTCCACAGTACCAGAATATTGTACATTTTCTTTATACAAAAAGAAAGAGACCGCCACATCGTGAATATCAGCACCGATTGCTGGCGTAATGGCATAGGTCTGCATATTGGATCCGGTGCAGAGAATCAGACTTTGGTTTCCGTTCATAGCTGATATATCTGTAGCAGAAGGAGTTACATTGGATTGATAGTATGAAGTGGCAGGACGTGCCCAGCAGGTCGGGAAGGCGTTGCTGCCCGTGCCGTAATCATCAAAATCTTCACTATACGGCAAATTAAGGATGGTGCCGCAACCCGTAGTGAAAGCGACACCGCGGCTCCAATCGCTGACATCATTGCCCGAACATGCGGAACGGACGTAAGCATAGTAGGTCGTAGTCGGATTGAGGCCTGAAATTTGGTAGTTTGGAGAAGTAACGTTCGTGAATGTCACGCCATTAAAGTTAGAAATCGGGAATTCCGACACCACCACATCCCAACTGTTTGCCGTACCCACTTCTGTCCAAACGAGTTCGGCGGTATTACCAGTCACGTTGGAGACGGTGAAGTTAGCGGGGATGAAGCAGCCGTTGCCCGCACGCAGGTGGACCTCATCAAGATAGCAGTTGCTGCCGCCGCCGGCGGTGAACAGGAAACCCACATATACGCAGGAGTGTTCGCCAGCGGCAGGAATCATCACATCATATTCACTCCAACCGCTATACATATTATTATAACGTGTGATAAGACCTTGTGGAGCATCAGTCCAATTGGTGCCGTCAAAAGAATACTGCACCTGAACGCCTTCGGTAACCGCCTGCGGGTTGTCGTCGCTATGGCGCCACATAAAGTTGACATCCAACACGTTAGTGCCGATGGTAGAGACTGCCTGCGTCACCAGTCGTGCCTGACGACCAGAAACGATGCTTCCGCTGGCCCACTGCGCCATGGCACCGCCGGCTGCGGGGAACACGGTCATATCCTGATTCCATTGGGGGAAGGTAAACGTAGCCGCGCCCGTCACCTGCTGAATTTCCCAACAGTCGGGAATTGTATTTGGGGTAAATTCTTCATTCAACGGAAGGATGGAAACGCCGCAAGCAGTAGTGAAAACAGTGGAACTCCATTCGCTGTTTTCACCGTTACAAACCGACTGAACGTAAAAATAATAAGTGGTGTTGGAGGAGAGATTATTGGCGTTATAGGTGGTTGACGTAAGCGTCATAGGATTCTGGTTGTTGAAATTCGTCACCGGCGTGGTGGAAAGGATTCCGTTCCATTGGGTGGCGTTCCCCATCTCAGCCCACGTCAGCGTTGCCGACTGCGCCGTAATGTTGGAGGCCGTCACATTGGTGGGATTGAGGCAGTTAGGAAGTTCGCTCACAACCACATTGTCAACATAAGTCAATGCAGCGCCTGCATGTTGCAAAATGATATAACGGCCATCGCCACTATAGTCATTGAAATGCACCTCGACAGAATAAAAGACATCTGTTGCCGGAAGCGTCAAAGTATCAATATAAACGGCATCCCACAAACCAAGTTCGTCGGGGGAAGATACGACGGCGACCAACAATTCATTATCGGTACTTTTCACCAGCATATCAAAGTTAATTCTCAACGACCCAAGTGGTTCACCAAGTTCTGGCAGGGCAGCGCAGCAGACATTCTTAAATGCGAGGCACTGGTTATAACTTACTGAAACAGGATAAGGATAGTTGTTTGAAGCGATCATCTTTGTCCAGCAATCAGCGGTAGGGAAAGCGTTAATGCCGGTGTTACAGTCCTCAAAATCATAATTATACGGAATCTGTTGTGGGTTATCGCACTGAGCATTCAAAAAATAGACAGAGCCAAGGAGCAAACTCCCGAATAGTGCAACACGAACCAATAGTTTTGACATAATGTAGTGGTTTTATGATTGTTAAAAAAATTACGCAAAAGTACGAAAAAAATTAACATGCAAAAGCTTTTAGAAAAAAAATAATGATATATTTGCGGCGACACTTTTGGAGTCACCGACTGA
>JAKSMF010000093.1 GCA_024400775.1 Bacteroidales bacterium
GAGGGTGAGTTCCCATGAGAAAATGTAGCCGTTATCTGATCCCCAGGTATCGCAAACCTGCATCTGCCACAAACCATTGAGCGGGCATCCAATCAGGTTGCTGAAGGATTGGTATGGCGTATAGTATTGACTGCCTTGTACGAATCCGCCCTGGCCAGGATAACCGCGAGTGACATGCGATGAATCAACCGTTGACGCAACATCGTGACCGATGTTGGAGTTAAGGTAGCAATAACCGCTGTTTTGTGCAAAGGTATTGTTTTCACTCCAGCAGTAATTCCAACCCGTTCCCTGGGTGTTGTCAGAAGCATTACAATAACTTCCGTCGGGTTCGTAATAGAGACCGAAGAACGCATAGTTGGTACCGCCTACGTTTCCACAGTGGTCGGGCATGAGCAATACACTACGGCTGTTGGGACAAATCAAGGAAATGTTGATGTCGCCGATGTATGAGTGTTCAATGTTCAAACGCACACCTAAAATGTCACCGGCACTTTGAATCGTTGCGCCAGGAGGAAATGAGGTGAAGTTGACGGAAGAACTGTAGCACTGAGTCGTGCAGTTCGGACCATCGGGAATGAAGACCACTGAGTCAACGGCCAAACTGGATTCCTGTGTGCTTCCAACGTTGGTTACCAAGATGTTAGCATTCGTGTCAGAAAGGCTGACCAACAACGGAACTTCCGTGCCCTGACAAACATCGTCCAACAAACGAGCGCTGACAAACGGGTCCTGCGAACCACGAATACGAATAGCCAAAGGAGTCTGACCATAGCAGGTGTTTCCGTTGTGTGAATCGCGTACACTCATGGTCAGGTCGTAGCCCTGTCCGGGGTTGAAAAGATAGTCTATCGTGTTCATGCCGTTACCGCTGTTGCCGTAACTCCAGTCAAAATAAGTGGTTGACATATCCTGATGGTAGCTATAGTCATTGTCCGGATAAAGAACTTCGGCAGCAATGTGGATGGTGTCGCCAGGACAGAAGTCAACGTAGTAGTAGCCATCGTTGAGGTCGGTGTCGAAGTGCGGAACCGGGTAGGAGTTCGCAAAATCGATGGTGGCGTGCAAACGCTGGCAGGGTTCGCCGCAGGTGACGGCCAATTCAAAGCCCGCGCCACCTTCGCTGTTAGCTGCCGAAACAAAGTGCAATGTGACGGCACCCGTCGGATTCTGAATGGTAGCGGCTACTTCCTGATCGCCCAACTGTACCTGATTGCTGTTGTTGATCCAGTTGACCGCATTACTACCGATTAAAAACGGAATAGAGTCGTTGTTCGGGTCGGTGCCGTTGAAAAAATAGAGGGTGTCCGTCGTCGCAATGTCCATGTCCATAATACGAAGGGTGACCGCACCCCCCGTCGGATGAATGGTGATCCACTCGTCCAAGCCGGGACCGTAGTTGCCGCTTCCGCCATGGTCGAGAATCGTGGCGTTACACGTCGTGATGTCGCTCGGGCTGATGCCCATGGTGTATTCGGTCTGTGCGAAAGAAAACGCACACAATAATATTAAACTGAAGAGTACTGCTATTTTTTTCATTTCAATCTCTGATTTTAGTGGGTTAAACAATTAAAAACCGGCTTTTTTCATCGCTTCCTGCTTCTGCTGGAAGTATAGGTCGTTAGGAAGAATGATGACGTAGAAGCCAGTATTGTCAATCGGATAAACCACATATTTGTGTTCATCAGACTGAATGCTGTAGTGGAATCTGTTGAATTTCTTGGAGGCGATCATCTCCGCGGTGTTGCAGGTTTTGCCCGGACTGACATGGTTGCAGATGTTGTCCATCATGACGTAAGTCTTCGGCAATTCGCTGGATACATAGCCAATATGCAACAAATCATAGTTGATGTCCCACAATTTCGATGGGGTTTCCGCCTGATAAAGTTCGATTCTTTCCGGTGTTAATACGTCATACAACATCGGGTCAAACTTGACAGGCTGGTTGCTGTTCTGCGCAAAACCGCTCGTTAGTAAGCAGATAGCCGCAAAAATTAAGATCGTTTTCTTCATAATGTATAGTGTTTAATTGTTCTTCGTGAGTTATTGTTGACGCAGTTTTTTTCTAAAACGCTGCAAAAAAATCAATTTTTTTTATTCTCTTTTATTATAAATATAGAATCTGCAAAAATACATAAAAAAATGATATATCCTATTTTTTACTTTCTGAATTTTACTGTGTCTGATGTGTTCAAAAAATTTTTTTCAAAAAAAATAAAAAAAAATGTTGCAATTCAAATTTTTTGTATTTTTGCGACTTAATTCATCTGATAAAAATAACAATAAAATTATAGGAGGAACGCTATCGAATAAAACATCTATCTTTTTGATTTATAACCAAATAGAAAGGAGTGCCTTATGAAAAAGATAGCGTTATCTGACAATGAGCTTATTGAGCTTTATGTCAATGGTGATGAGTCAGCATTGAAGACTTTAATTCAGCGCCACGAGAAAAAGGTATTTTCATATATCCTGCTTTCCGTGAAGAATCGCGAGTTGGCAGAAGATATTTTCCAAGATACCTTCATCAAGGTTATCAATACATTGCGCTCCGGCAACTACCACGAAGAAGGTAAGTTCGTGCAGTGGGTGATGCGTATCGCCAACAATCTCAAAATCGACTATTTCCGCAAAATGCAGCGCATGCCCGCCTTCGAGACCAACGGTGAGTTTGATATTTTTGATGTCATCTACGGTTCCGACCCATCTGTTGAACAAAAAATGATTACCGAACAGATCTATGCCGAAATCTCCGCCCTCGTCAAACTGCTTCCCGACGAACAACGCGAAGTCCTTGAAATGCGTATCTATCAGGATATTAGCTTTAAAGACATCGCTGAAATGACGAATGTGAGCATTAACACCGCCCTGGGCCGTATGCGCTACGCTCTCATCAACCTTCGAAAAATCATTAAGGAGAAAAACGTAATCGTCTGCTAAATAGCGAATAGTTAGCGGTTGGAAGTGACCTGTGAATTGTGTTCTTGAATACAACTTCTAACTTATTTCTGTTCCGCATAAAAGGAATATTTCCTGAAATTTTTTCAGCCGCATAAAATAATTTCGCCTGTTCTGCGTTCTTTAGGTGTAATTTATTACGGACCAATCCCAATCGCCTATGGAACAAAGTTCTACTATTTTGAAAAAGAGCAAAAGCGTACGTCGCCTCGCTCCCCGCAAACACATTATCGACAACATCTTGAACTATTCACGTTCATTGAGCATCATCGCTCCTTCTTTGGTTGTCATTAATAATTAAACAGGAAAACGGCCTGCGTTAGCAGTGTGCTGATTACCAAAAAAGCGTCCCGGAAAGGACGCTTTTTTTATTCCTTATAATACTGTTATTGAGCCTGAATATTGATAGTTTCCTCCACCAAACACCGTAACTTTCAGCCGGTAGGTGAATACGTTGTTGGTGGCGATTTTCCCGTTGACGGTGCCGTCCCAGCGGAAATGTGGGTCGGTGGATTGGTAAACCAACATGCCCCAACGGTCGTAAATCCAGAACTCCGAGGTCTCAAGCTGTTCGGCAATTTCATCCGGAATGAAGAACTCGTCGTTTTCGCCCGGGGTGCGCGATGGCGTGATGGCATTCGGTAGGTACATGTAGAACGGACAGCCGTGAATGACCACGCGGTCGAAGGATTCACATTGCGCAGTGTGCGCGCTAACGACGTATGTGCCAGCACGATGTACTTCGATTTGCGGAGTCGTTTCCCCTGTTGACCAATGGATGTTCTCCAATTCCGTGGTGACTTGCAGCACGGCGGTTAGGTCTTCGCAGAAGTCTTCGGTCAGGTTCGTCAACACCAAAGCGGTGTTGACCACCTCCACGTTTTTGGTGACAACGCTGTCGCAGCCGTGCGAGCTGTTGAAGTGCTGTGTGTAACGACCAGATTCGGGATAGACGTGCCCGTTCCAAATCAAACTGTCGCAGGCGATGACGTCAAACTCCTGCTCATAAACCGGATTCACAGTAAGTAACAGAGTGACAGTACTATCACACCCTAATGACGTCTGCAATTCATGTATCACCTGAACAACGCCGGGCTCGGTCGTTTCTTCTGCTTCCACAACAAAATCGTGCCCAACGTATGATTCATATTGGCAAATTTCGTCACGGATTGTTATCGCTTGTGCCGGAATCGTGTTCACAGTCATGTGTACGATACTGTCGCTGCCTGACGTGGCTGGAAATGTAATTTGTTGTGTTCCTGCATTTTGAAATGGGACATTTTGCCAGATGAGCGGTAGGTCGTTTTCGCAAATGGTGGTGTCTATGTACGTATGAATGTTAGGAATGACGTTCAGAATCATAGTGAGGACGCTGTCGCAACCGTTGGAGGCGGCAAGGGTGGTGCTTTGTGTGCCGGCATTGTTGAAGGTAACTCCGTTCCAAATGTAGGGAAGGTCGTTTTCGACGATGGTACGTTCGTCGGTACCGCTGCTGTTCGGCAGCACAGTCAGGTAAAGTTGAATAGTGCTGTCGCATCCGTAGGCAGTGGTAATATGCGCTGTATTAGTTAATTGGCCGGGCGTTTGTGTTTGTGCGGCGGTGAAGTCCGCCCCGTTTTCGTTGTACGGGTTCCCCTGGCAGATGGTGTCATAAACGTCAACGGGTGACGGATCGTGCAACGTGATGCAGACGCTGTTGGTATAGACTGTGCCGCAATCGTCGCTGATGTATGCCACGCGGTAACATGTGTTTTGCGTGAGAATGCCAGCGGAATATGTGGTATTGGTGGCCCCAGGTATATCGGTAAAGTTTTGATTGTCAGTTGACTGCTGCCAAACATAGTACGAGTTGTAGCCACCGCTGCAACCGGTGACGGAGAATGGTGCAGCGGCAGAGCCGCGGCAGATGTCTTGTGAACTATTCACTGTGCCCGCCACCATTTGTGGGTTGAGGTTGTTAAGTGTGATGTTCTGCGTGCGTTGGCAGCCGTCGGCATCGGAAACGGTTACGGTGTAGGTTCCGGCGGTTAGCGGTGTGGCGGATGGCCCTGTAAATGAGGTGGTTGGAAATCCGTTGTTGGAGCTCCAAGCATAGGTGTACGGCGTGATGCCACCGCTGGCCGTTACGGAAGCCAAGCCGGTGGTGTCGCCAAAACATAGAATGTCGGCGGTGTTGGCGACCGCAACGCTGAAGTTGTTGGGCACGTTGATGACGACCGTGGTGTTGCTGCTGTTGCCGCATTCATCGGTGACGGTTATGGTGACCGTCGTTTGTCCCGTGATGGTGCTGCCGGCTGTAGGAGTCTGCGTGATGGTGAGGTTGGCTGTAGGCGTGTAGTTGTCGGTTGAGTTGGGGCGGACGAGACCGGTGACATCGGGGACGGTGTAGTTGCAGTTGCCAGTGTTGACGGCTTCGAGCGGACCGACGGAGCCGGTGATGACGGGCGGCTCTTGGTCGAGATGTACCGTGACGCTGCCGACGGCGGGGCAGCCGTTAGCGAAGTTTACGGTAACGGAATATGTCGTTGGGTCTTGGTTGGGACGGGCGACGAAAGAGGATGTCGTAGCTCCCGTATTCCATGAGTAACTGGTTGCACCAGGAGCATTTACGCTGATGGTGGTGGGCGCGTTGGCGCACAAAAAGTCGGGGGAGGCCGTTACTTCGATGGGTACGACATCGTTGTTCATGGTAACATGACAGGTGTTGGTGATGTCGAACATATCACCGTTGCAGGCGGCATACTGCAAACGTGCTGTGTAGTAGGTGCTTCCGTTCGGTGTGACGGTAATGACATCGCCGGTGCCCACCACGGGGCCGCTGATGTCTTGTCCTTCGTACCAGGTGACGGTATAAACTGGGTCGCCGCCGTTGGGAATGAAGCGCCAAGCTTCGTTGTGCGCGGTCCATGCGCCGGTGTTACGGCCGGGCGGCACGGTGGCAGCAGTTCCGCTGCTGTTTTGAATACCGATGACGCCGTTGCCGCTGTTCCAACTAGTGCAGGTTGGCGCGTCGCGCAAATAAATGTCAATGATATTTGTTCCTTCATAAAGGACTATCATGGATGAGAATGTACGCACCTCATAGCAGGAAAAAAGTGCTATATTGTTGAAACTCAACACATACGAACGGCAAGGATAGACACCCAATACGCCTTGGTAGATGCCGTCGCCGGTGTAGTAGTTGGGATAGATATCGCGGTAACAGGCAAAGATGGCGTTGGTCTCAAGCATGCTGCTGGGCAGGGTCGCATCGTACGACCAGGAACAGTAGCCGCCGGCTTCTGAGGTATTGAATGTGGCAATGGAGTTCGCACCCGGCACGATCTGCGTGTATGTTTGTCCATAGTAGCAGAAGCCGAAAGGAAGTGTCAAAGCGCTGCCCCAGGTGTCGTCATCGGCATCGGTGAAGATGCGGGTCCCGTCGGTATAGTTATAGGGCGGGTTGTATGGGATTTGGGTTACGGAGTAACTGTTGGTTTGGAGTGCGGTTGCGACGGCGTTGGCGGAGAGGGTGACGTTGGGATTGTTGCAATCGACGACAATTTCGGTGAGTCCCGTGCCCAGCTCTGCCGGTGCGATGCTCGGACAGCCGTCGGCGCCGCAGTCCTGCACGTTAACGGTGAGGCTGGCGGTGGTGGTGCCGCAGGTGGGGGAACTGGCGGTTACACTGTAAGTAGTTGCATGAGTGGGAGATACATTGATTGAGGGTCCCGTTGCGCCAGTACTCCAAACGTAAGTGTAGTTAGAACAGCCGTTGCAGGAAACAATGGCTTCCCAGCCATCATATACCACGCTGCCGTCGGGGGTGAAATAGACCGTAAGACTGTTGCCCGTGGAGGTAAAGGTCATGCCTTCCAGCTCGCTGTAGTATGTGCCAGAATTGAGCAGGGTGCCGGAAGTGTTGGTGCCGTTGTAGATGTATAGTTCGTCAAAACTGGATTCCAAATCCACATAAAGAAAAGTGATGGTGACAGGGGAGTTGTTGTTTGAGGTGAAGGTGCGTGTGTAGCTGGTCGAGCTGGAGTATTCACCATATTCGCCGCCCGAATCGTAAAAACAGATGCTCGAACCGCAGTTGACGATGGTGGTTCCATTGCTCATATTTACGGTTTGTGAGCAGTTGCCCACGGACCCTTGTCCGGAGGCGGTAAGAATAGCACTGTTCCCCTCACAGATGACCGACGGCCCATCAATGCTGATGCTCTGTGCAAAAGCAGCGCCGAACATAACGAACAGCAATATGAAAATGGATAATAAATGCTTCAACATAATGCTATGATAAAAAATAAGGATAATTAACAATTATCCTAAATAAACTATTCGCTGCAAAATTACAAATTATAATGATACAGACCGTTATTTTTCACTGAAAAAATAATAAAAAAAATCCTCGTTTTGTTTAGTTTTTTTAACGAGAAAAACATTTCATAAATCGTTACATTTCTATGAAAAATACGTATTTTTGCAAGTTAATGCGTGAAAGCGGATTTTGTGTCTTGTTGAAAATATAAAAAGTTGATTTTGAGCGCATTAAAAACTTATTGTCATACAAAATCATATCCAATTATGAAGGTAACAGTTATCGGTTGTGGCAATTCTGGCTTGATTCATGCGGCAAAGATGCTGCAAAG
This sequence comes from Bacteroidales bacterium, assembly GCA_024400775.1. GTDB lineage: Bacteria > Bacteroidota > Bacteroidia > Bacteroidales > WCHB1-69 > UBA1756. The sequence goes on from JAKSMF010000093.1 coordinate 7,590, forward strand.
CGGTCATGAAGTGGCGCTATTGAAAACCTCGACATCAAGCAATAACGTATTTTATGACGTTATTGAAAGAGAGGGTGGTTATAATGTGAAAGATGAAACCGACGGCGGAAATCGCTTTTTCGTGCGCCCCGCCTTCATCACCCGCGATGCCAAAAAAGCCATTGAATTTGCCGACATCCTCATGGTCACCACCACCACCAGCCAGCATGAACACGTGGCACAACTGATTGCTCCGTATGTGCATGATGGTCAGTTGATCGTGTTGGTTCCTGGATACATGGGCAGCTTGATTTTCAAGCGTTTTATCCAAAAAAATGTGATTTATAGTGAGTGGGAAACCACCGCCTACAACGGCCGTATCGTGGATTCGATGTATGTCCACATTACCTTCTACAATCCGCGCAATGCCGTTTCCGCTTTGCCGGTTTCCGCGCTGCCGCAAGTGGTCGAAACGCTTTCCCAATGTTTTGCGAACACGAAATACACCCGCAAGCATATCCTTGAGTCCGCATTACACAATCCCAATATGATTGTTCACCCCATCGGCATCATCTTTTCCGCCTCCCGCATCGAACACAGCGGCGGCGAGTTTTGGATGTACCGCGAGGCATTCACCCCGTCGGTCGTGAACGTCATTCAAGCTTTTGATAAACAGAAAAATCTCATTCTCAACGAGTTTGGTTGTGATTCGCTGGACTATTTCGAGGCAGCCAAGTGGCGTAACGAAGAAGATCTTACGAAAGACGCAATGGAGGTGTTCCGCTCCTTCGCCGTCGCTTCCAACAAGGGCCCGTCATCCATCAACCATCGCTATTTCCATGAAGACATCCCGATGGGCTTGGGACTTTTCATCTCCATCGGCAAAATCGTCGGTGTGGATACTTCCATCCAAGAATCTATTACCGCATTGGCTTCGGCATTGATTAAGAAGGATTTGCGTAAAGATTCCCGCACCATCCAATACCTTTTGCAAAACGACAACGTAACCCTCGCCCAAATTAAGCAAGCCATTACCGAATAGCTATGTCCGAAAACCTGAAGGAGAAAACAATAGCCGGAATGTTGTGGAGCAGCATTGGTCGCTTCGGCACCATGCTCATCAACTTCTTATCCAACTTGGTATTGGCCAGACTATTGATGCCTGACGACTTCGGGTGTATCGCCATGTTGTACGTGTTTATTGCCGTTTCCGCCATCTTTGTCAACGGCGGCCTCGGCATGGCGCTCGTTCAACGCAAAAATCCGACGCACTTGGATTATACCACCGTCTTCTACTGGAATCTGTCGGTGTCGTTGCTTTTCTACCTCATCCTGTTCTTCTCGGCTCCTGC
>JAKSMF010000094.1 GCA_024400775.1 Bacteroidales bacterium
TACGGTATATTTGGATTTGCAGCCGAACACGCACTATGCCTTCAGCATTTTGGGCGGCTTGTACCGCACGCAGGACGGACATACCGCCGGCGAAACCCAGTTTTACGATTTCTGGACCAAGTGATCTCATATATGAAATCCCGTTGTGCCGTATGTTCTGAATTGATGCATATTTTTTTATCAATGAATTGACGGAAACGAAGAATCACTAAAGATTAAAATGTAATTTTCAAAATGAGCAAAAAGGGTTTCTTGGATTATGAAAACATCAATCGGCGCGGCTGGATGGCTGCCATCGTTGTGATTTTGTTTATTGCGGGGATTTTGCAATGGCGGTACATCAACGAGTTCCCGCAGTACATTCACGCTTGGGCGCAGGCCGACTGGTACTCTCTTGCCATCGGCTATGTTGACAACGGACTCGACTTCTTCCATCCGCAGACGATGCTTTACAACAAACAGGACACGGGGCTGTGGGACTCGCCGATAACCTCGGTTGATTTTCCCATTCACGAGTATGTCGTGGCCTTGCTGATGAAATTGCTGGGCACCACGTCGCCGTGGGTGTTCCGGCTCTGGACCCTCGTCATAGGAATGGTCGGGATGTTCTTTTTGTACAAGTTAACGTATTTGTTTACAGATGATTGCATAAAATCGTTGGCTGTGGTCGGTGTGGCGATGACGGCACCTGCCTACGCTTACTACTTCAGTGGGTTTCTTCCCGCAATACCATCGGTAACTTTCTCTGTCATGGTGCTTTGTGCGGATTTTTCTTATGTTAAAAAGAAAAAATGCGCGATGTTCCATATGTGCCTTGCCAGTCTTACTTTGGCGGCGATGATTCGCACTCCGCAGTTGGTGCTGCTGCTGGCCGTATGCGGCTTCGAGGCGTTGCGCATTTTCCGTGGCGAAACCGGCTGGCGCGACAAGGTGCTGACGATGGCTTTGTTGGTATGCTGTTTCGTGGGCGTTCATCTTTGGACCCGACATTTGCAGTCGGTTTATGGTTCAATGTTTCTGGGGTCGTTGATGCCGGCGCGTAATCTGGAGGAGGCCCGCGAAGTTTACCAGAACATACACGACCGCTGGATGTTCCACTATTTTCAGCGCGTGCAGCATTGGCTGGTGCTGTCGGCGGCGCTGGCGGCCATTGGCTGGGCGATGGTGAAGGGCGTTCAGCGTCGGCGTGGCGCGTTTCCGAATGCGGATTCTCGAACCGCAGCCCTTTCGCATTGGTGGTTCTGGGGCATCTATCTTCTTGGCACGCTGCTCTATGTTGGCGCTATGCTGCGGCAATACAGCGATCACGACTATTATTTCATCGACAGTCTGTTTCTCCCGATCGTTGTGTTGCTGATTTTGGTGCTGGCGGAATTGCCCAGGATTGGGAGCGTGAAGTGGGGCGCCGTTTTCGGCTTTCTGCTCGTGATGTTGCTGGCGGTGATGGGGCAGGAGGCGCGGCAGATGCAGCAGTTACGGCGTGATGCGAACGACGGCTCGCGCCGTTGTTACGAGCATTTCATCGGTGCCGACCAACTGCTCGACCAGGCAGGTGTTTCGCGCGATGCCAAGGTGGTGGCGCTTTTCGTCTATCCTAAAAGTTCCGCCTTCATCCAGATGCGTCGCCGTGGCTATATCGTGCTGGATACCAAAGAGGAACTCGTGCGCAAGGCCCTCTCCACCGACCACGACCTCATTGTTATTGAGAACGATGTGCTGCGCCAAGAGTTTGACGCACACGGCTACGCACTCAAATACCTCCGTCCCGTGACGGCCAATGAAAACATTATGTTCTGCACTCTGTCGGATACGCCGGTGGCCGAAAACGCAGAGGAACTGATTGAAATAGCACTACAGAAAAGATAAATATTCATCTCATCCATTCTGCTGACAACTTAAATTATTCACGAAATGAAAATACGATATGCTGAGCGCACCGATTGCGCACTGATTTTGCAATTTATCAAGGATTTAGCTGTTTACGAAAAGCTGCTCGACGAAGTTGTGGCCACGCCCGAAATCTTGGAAGAGTGGATTTTCGACAAGCAGAAGGCGGAGGTGATTTTTGCTATGGAAGGCGACACCGAAGTCGGCTTCGCGCTCTTCTTCCACAACTTCTCCACTTTCGTGGGCCGCGCCGGCATCTATTTGGAAGACCTCTTCGTGCGCCCCGAACATCGTGGCAAAGGGTACGGCAAAGGGCTGTTGCAGCAGTTGGCGAAAATCGCAGTGGAACGCGGCTGCGGCCGTCTGGAGTGGGTCTGCCTCGACTGGAACCAGCCCAGCATCGACTTCTACAAGTCGCTCGGCGCCGTGCCGATGGACGACTGGACCATCTACCGCATCGCGGGACCGCGACTGAAGGAGTTCGCGGAAGAGTAATTCATATATCCGTTTTATCGTGCGATTAAATCAAAGATTCCTGAGCCACAACGCCATAAATCGGTCGTGAACGGAATACCCATTGCCGTCTTTGAATACAAGTTCCTCCCATTCCGCAATGCGCCAATCAAAGTGGCGGTTTTGTTTATCCTATCACAAAAATACTCCGGATTTCCATTCGTAATGGAAAATTATTTCCATTACGAATGGAAATCAGATTGAACTTAAAAAAAATAATCGTATTTTTGCATTTGAAAAAATATTGACGTTATGATTACAAAGACTGACATACAGGACGTTATATCGAAACAGATGCGTATTATGGCTTCTTCGGTTTCTTATCCGAGGGAGCAACTTTCGGAGATAGCGATACCTTATCCGGGTTTTGCCTACATCATTTCAGGCATCAGAAGATGCGGCAAAAGCACGCTTGTGGGGCAACTCTTGCGGCCTCGGGTGGACGATTCGATCTATGTAAAGTTCGACACCCCGCGTCTGTATGGATTCACCATCGAGCAGTTCCGACTTCTGGATGCCATCATAGACGAAAACAAACCGAAATATCTTTTCTTTGACGAGATACAGGTGGTAGAAGGCTGGGAGATTTATGTGATGGGCAAACTCGACGAGGGTTACAACGTGGTGGTAACAGGCAGCAATGCCACTATGCTGAGCAAAGAACTCGGCACTCGACTGACGGGCCGCCACATTGCCAAGGCACTCTATCCGTTCTCCTATAGCGAATACGTGGGATATCTCAACAAAGAGTATTGTGCCAGCAGTCTTCGAGAATACATAGCCGATGGAGGATTTCCATCCTACCTCAAGCTTGGCGACGAGGAGGTGCTGACACAGCTAACAGAGGACGTACTCTACCGCGACATTATGGTGCGCTATGGTATCAAGGAAAGCCTGCCTCTGAAAAAGCTGGCCACCTATCTTGCCAGCAACTGCGCCCGCCTTACCAGCGCCAACAATCTGAGGGATGTCATCGGGGTGAAATCTTCCCAAACGGTGATAGACTATTTTTCATACCTCAGCGATGCCTATCTATTCCACTTTGTGAGCAAGTTCAGCTACTCGTATAGGAGTCAGCAGCTCAACCCCAAAAAGGTATATTGCATCGACACAGGCCTGCAATCGGTGCTCACCACCTCGTTCTCGCAGGATGCTGGCCGAAAGTTGGAGAATATGGTGTACTTGGAGTTGCTGCGCCGTGGTGGCGAGATACACTACTTTGTCGAACGCGGCAACGAGTGCGACTTTGTGGTGAGCCACAAGAATAAGGTGGATACAGCCATACAGGTATGTCTGGAAATGGACGATGAGAACCGAGTCCGTGAGGTAAAAGGTCTGTTGTCGGCTATGTCGGCGTTCGACCTGTCGCAGGGGGTCATCCTCACCGAGAACCAAAACGACACCTTGATCGAAGACGGCCGACGGATAGACATTGTGCCTGTCTGGCAATGGTGCCGCCACCCATAATGTTCTCCGAGCGCGCCTGTCATCTCGAGCGGAACGCAGCGGAGTGAAGGAAACTAACAGGATTAAACGAGATAATATAAGTTCAACTAAGAAAGTTAGAAAAAAAGCTGGCCGAAGTCAGCTCAATTGGTGTCCGTCACCGCATCCCCCATTTTCTCGTCTTTCTGCCACTGTCTCCACGGAGAAAGGCCTTCACAAGCGGCAAAGCGCGGCTGCGGCCGCTTGGAGTGGGTCTGCCTCGACTGGAACCAGCCCAGCATCAACTTCTACAAGTCGCTCGGCGCCGTGCCGATGGACGAATGGACCATCTACCGCATTGCGGGACCGCGACTGAAGGAGTTCGCGGAAGAGGAATAGCAACTGCGGAAAATCATGGGTTTCCCGTATCAATAATTTGAGAAGGGAAAATTCTGTTTTTAACACAACTTCCGCAAACCGTTCTCCCCTTGCTGTAATGGAGACTTGCGACTTTTCAAGTCGGAATTGAAAATATGATGGCAAATCCATTCATTCTCGTCAAGTCCTAAGTCTCAAGTCCTAAGTCTATTATGATTATTCTGTCAACTTGCGAAACTTGAAATTTTTAATCCGAAAACTCTTCCTTAATCTTTAAGGCAACGCACCGAAATCCCGTCGGTTTGGTCACAACGAAGGTGCGCAAACGTTTTGGTTTGAGCGGTTCCGGATCTCATATAGGAATAGTTCGTCGGATAAGGTTCTTCGGTGCAGGTCCAATAGTCGGCGCGGAATTGGAAGCTGTTGTAGCCACCGGACATATAGTCGCCTGCGGGAATGAGGCTGAGACCGGCCGCATTGTTGCTGCTCATATCGTTGCCCGGACTGCAAGCCACATCACTGTCTTCCCAACCGGTTTGAGCGGCCAGCGCTTTCAGAATGCTGTTGGGTTCATCTTCGCACCAGAACGAACTCTGGCACATCACATAGCCCACCAATTGTTCCCATTCCATCACGCTCGGCAGATGCCAGCCCTCGGGGCAGATGCCGCGTACGCCGCTCGGATTGGCCTCGCTGGATGCGGCTCCCTGCATAGCGGCTTCCCAGGTGTACAGACGTCCGTACGTGGCGATATTGGCTGCTTCGCCATACGGGGCATAAGTGTCGCCAATGGCAGAAGTGGTTTTCAAATTCTCTTTCAGCCAGCATTGGTTGCCCAGTTCAACGGTGTTGTAAACATTGCCATCACTGTCGGTAACGGTTGGCGTGCCGATACAGGGCTGACCGTCGTTCGGATTGGGACTGATGACGTACTCCAGCGGCAGAACGATGGTTTCGGAGCCGTTCAGGATGATTTGAACGGTTTCTCCAACGATGAGCACTCCGTATCTATCGGCAAATCCTTTGAAAGTCAGCGCGTCGCCAAGGGAGCAAGTATGATTGCGGCTGCCGTTTTTCAGCACGATATCGGTCGCCGGTGATGCCGTGCCCGCATATTCGATACCGCTGCCCGTGCCGCTGTTACTCAACATCTTGATGGAGGAAGTTTCACCATTCTGACGGGCCGTCAGCGCATACGTGCCGGCATTGGCAACACTGATGCGAAATTGGTGAAGGCCGGGTTGCAAAGATGCGGTCTGCAGTGTGGAAACCGTCTTCCCATTCATATCGGTGACGACCAATGCGACGGGGTCCGATTTCGCCGTCCGCAAATATACCGTCGTGGTTCCGTTGAACGGATTGGGATTGTTCTGGGAAAGGCCGAAAGCGCCTGCGTCCAAGTTCTCTTCGATACCCAAAGCCACATCCATAACGACGACCGTGTCGGAAGCCGTCAGAGTGTCGGTCCAGCCCTGCGTTTCATTGGCAATGAGGACTTTAGATAAGCTAACGGGATTATTCGTGTTCACGTCGCGACCCACAAAAGTGAGCGTGACTTCCTGTGAAAAACCAGCAACGAATAAAAGCATTGCAAAGATGAAAAGTGTCGTTTTTTTCATTTCTGATAAAATTGGTGATTGAAATAAAAAATCTCTGTATCTGCGAGATGTTACAGAATTTGAGGCTGCAAAATTAGCAAAAAAAATGGAATTGGTTGCTCAACTTCCGCAAACCGTTCTCCCCTTGCTGTAATGGAGACTTGCGACTTTTCAAGTCGGAATTGAAAATATGATGGCAAATCCATTCGTAATTCATAATTGTCCCAAGTCTATTATGATTATTCTGTCAACTTTTGGAATGCTTTAATATACACTTGCTCGTTACCTTCCTTTTCCATTTTCTTTTTGAAAAGGTCTTCGTTTCTTTGCAGAAATTCTTTCCAAAGTGAGTCCAGCTTTTGTGCCTGCTCGTCGTTCAATACCAAGCCGGAGTGTCCTTTCGTCCATTCAAAATCCGGAATGGCGCGTTGCAACTCGTCGCAGGTCAGAATGGGAACGGCATCGGGATTGAGCAGTACGTCTGGAATGAAATCCACATAGTAGGTGGTGCGGCCCTGCCCGCTCCAATCTTCGCCAAGGTATGGGTCAGAAGTTACCACGCCGCTGCCCACAATGCCGATTTGTCCGTACCCGACCTTCAACCAGTACACCCTGTCGGCCACGTTGATTTTATCGTAATCCCACACGCTCCAATTCATTGAATCATAGCGCCCTTCGTCTTTACCTTTATATGCAAAATGCTGAAGCAGTGATAGATAGCTACTCATTTGAAAAGAAGAAAAAGACGGATTCCATTTCAAAATGACACTTTTAGGTTGCACATTGGCGGGAATCACTTTTTTCGGAATATCCAGATAGTGTTTTGTGCGACAGCAGAACGGGACTTCCAAATAGAGTTCGTCGCTGCCTTTTCGATACAGGTTTCCGTTGCTCGCTTCAAAGTAAGGATTCGCTTTGGCCACCTCAATATAGGGAACCTGCCCTCCAGGTTTTTGGCACTCGCTATCGTAATAAAAATCCTTCGCGATTTCTTTTACGGAGCTCGGCAATTTGATAAATGACAAAGAGTCGAAAGCATCTCCTTCAATGATTTCCAAACCTTTGTTGAAGGTGATTTTGCTCAAAAGGTTCTCAACAAACGCCCCGCGCCGTATCGCTTTGATTGATTGAGGCAACTTGAGCGATTTAATAAAATTGCGGGAAAAACAATTGGCGGGAATCTCTTTGAGGTTGTTGGATAAAGTCAGACGAGTGAGATAACAATTGGAAAAAGCACTCTCGCCCAAGGCGACAACGGTGTCGGGAAGTTTAACAGAACTGTCGCAATCGCAACTTTCAAAAGCGTGCGCTCCTATTTCCCGCAAGCCGTTGGGAAAGTCGAACTCCCCGACAAATTGCAGATGACAAGCATAATTTCCGATAATCTTCACTTCTTTAGGAATTTCACAAGCATCCTCGATATGGATTAAAATTTCTCCATCGGGGGAGAGAATCATATCTTCCGACAGCGAGTAAACCGAAGAATACTGCGTATTGCAAAGTATCTTCAGGAGTTTGGGTAGCATTTCCTCCTCTTCGAGGAATGTTGCGGCATAATCCTCCGGAGATATTTCTTGCTCATCTTCATCTATTAGTGTGATGTCACCAATTTCTATGGTTTTGATAGGAGATTTGAATAACTGCTCGTCAAAATCGTAGAGTTCCTCTGTGCGAAGAACACCCTCAAGGGGCAGCGTTTCCACACCGGGATGTTTTGTGAGCCACTGGTCGAAAGGTTTGCTACCTATAATGTAAGTCTGTTTTTTCATATCGTTGTCGTTTTTTTGTTTGGCAATAATTCTGTTCATAATTACGGTTTGCGTAGTAAAATCGGCACTAATTCCCTCCATAAAACTCATTCTCACGGCCTTCTTTCACCGTCGCCTCCAGCATCCGCACGTGCGACAGAAAGTCGGCATCTTCCATACGGAGGGCGTGTTGCGCACAGTTGCGAATGCACGCCTGACACTTGATGCAAGTGCCTTCAAAGACTGGGAATTTCGTTGATAGTACAATGCTGCCCATCGGACAAACTTCTGCGCATTTCCCACAATGAACACACTGATTCTCATTTACTTGCGGTTTGCTTTTCAGAAATTTGGCGGGCTGCAAATCTTCTTTCAACGGCGTGTAGTAGCTTTGCGGGTCGGGTTCGCCGGGAACCGACAGAATTTCCGATTTCTCTATTGGCAAACGAGTAACAAAGTCGCGCAGCTGCTGCAAATCGTCCTCCGTCGGGCGGCTCGCCGACAGCGTTGGTGAGAAGACGTGGCGGCACACCATCGCGGCGGCGCCAACGGGACTTAGTCCGCCCTGCCGCGCCTTGAGCACCATCTCCGACAGCGTGTTGGCGTAATGCCGTCCGCCAAAAGTCGCGATGGCGATGAGCGGGTTCCCGTTGCCACGGAGGAAGGCATCCACAAACGGCAAAGTCTTGTTGGGAATGCGGCCGGCATACACGGGCGTTCCCCACACCACCAGCGCGGCGGGCGGAAGGGAAACAGCTCGCTCGCGGTCGGCGGGTGTGGTGTACGAAACCATCTGGTACGGAACACCGAAGCGTGCGGCCAGCGCCTGAACCGCAGTTTCCACAATTTTGCGTGTGCCGCCCGTGGGACTGAAATAAATGCCTGCAATTTGTTCGATTTTCATATTAAAAACGTAAAGTCAGATCATTCTATATACTAATTTTGTTTGCCAAGAACGATAAGGTTTCAATTGTTTCCAACAGTGGTTACTCACCTTTTTGGAAGTGCAAAAGTAAGCTTTTTTTCTCTTTCTGTTTTTGCCTATAAAAAATATCCATCCATTTCATAATGAGACAAAAAGCAATCCATTACTCATTACTCTTTATTCATTGTCCATTACCTTCCCCTTGCCCCGGCTCTTGCGTGGCTTGAAGCAGTGGATGTAGGCCACTTCCAGGCCGAGGTAGT
>JAKSMF010000095.1 GCA_024400775.1 Bacteroidales bacterium
TGTTTTGCCGTCAAGGTTGATTTCGGTGCCGGAATATTTGCCGTACAACACGGTGTCACCTTTTTTTACGGTCATGGGTTCGTCTTTTTTACCGGGACCAACAGCAACGATGACGCCTTTTTGCGGTTTCTCTTTTGCGGTATCAGGAATGATGATGCCGCCGGCAGTCTTTTGTTCAGCTTCGGCAGGTTCTACAACGACTCTGTCTGCTAATGGTTTGAGTTTAATTGACATAACTGTTTTATTTTGAAGGTTTAACAATAAATTTTCTGATAAAAGCCCCCGTTCACTAAAAGGGCGACAAAAGTAACAATTATTTTTTGATTTTGTTTAATTTATAATTGAAAAAAATCGTGTACTTTTGCAAACTTATTTAAATGGTATGAAGTTGAAGCTCGCCATCGTTATTCTGAATTGGAACGGGAGAGGTTTCCTGGAGAAATTTCTTCCTACATTGTTGGCCCATATACCTGATTATGCGAGAGTTGTGGTGGCCGACAATGCGTCATCCGACGATTCGGTGGCGTTTCTGAAAAGTCATTTCCCCGATGTGGATTTGGTGTTGAATGACCAGAATTACGGATTTGCGCAGGGCTATAATGTGGCTTTGGCGCAGATTGACGCTGACTACTACTGCCTTTTGAATTCCGATATCGAGGTCGCGCCCGGTTGGGTGGCGCCGGTGATGGAAGTGCTGGAGGCCCATCCCGACATCGCAGCCGTTCAGCCGAAAATTCGCAGTTATCACGAGCGCGAAAAGTTCGAGTATGCCGGCGCGGCGGGCGGCTTCATCGACAAATACGGTTACCCATTTTGTCGTGGACGCCTCTTTGATACAATAGAAAATGATGAGGGACAATACGATAGCGCTATGGATATTTTCTGGGCTACCGGCGCCGCGCTCTTCGTACGCAGCCAGGTCTATCGTCAGTTGGGCGGCCTTGATGCCGACTTTTTCGCCCACATGGAAGAAATCGACTTCTGTTGGCGCGTGAAAAACGCCGGCTATCGCATCGTAGTGGAACCGCGTTCCGTGGTTTTCCATGTCGGTGGTGGCACTCTGCCCAAAAACAACTCTTTCAAGACTTTTTTGAATTTCCGAAATAACCATTTCCTTTTACTCAAAAATCTGCCAAAACATCGCCTGTTCCCGACTTTTTTCATGCGTGTTTTGCTTGACAATGTGGCCGCGCTCGCTTTCCTCTGCCAAGGTCATGGAAAAGATTTTAAGGCGGTTTATAAAGCTCATTTTGCTGTTGTTAAACAATTTAAGCATTTTAGGGCGAAACGCGTCGGACAGCAGTTCGGGGCCTATCGGGATGTCTGTAAATCTCCCATCCTTATACAATATCATTTAAAAAGAAAACATCGTTATGATGGCCGTTCTTTCATTTAATAACCAATTGTGATTGGATATGGAAGCTTTTTTCTTCGGTGAATTTTACAACTATTTTCTACTGGGCATGACGCTGCTGGCGTTGGTGGTTTTCACTTTGCTTCAGTTCGTTACGCCCGCCTACGGTATGACTTTCAACAACCGCTGGGGCGTTTCCATCCGTAGCAACTGGGGCTGGTTCTTGATGGAGTCCCCGGTTTTTTTGCTCATGCTCGTTATTTACGGTGGGGCGTTTTTCAAAAATTATCCCTATACCGTTGACACATTCCCGTGGGTGTCAACCGCCATTTTCGTTCTGTTTCAACTGCACTATTTGCAACGTTCATACGTTTTCCCGTCGAAAATGCGTGGAACGAGCAAGATGCCGTTGTCAATTATCTTCACCGGCTTCTTTTTTAATCTTACGAATGCCTATATGCAGGGCGGTTGGCTGTTCTATGTCAATCCGTCGCAATACAGTGATATCAGCTGGTTTTGGTCGCCACAGTTCATTATCGGCACCGTTATCTTTTTTGCCGGTATGGTGATCAATATGCATTCCGACATTATCATTCGCCGTTTGCGCAAAGACAAATACGACAATAATTATTATATCCCGCGTGGATTTTTGTTTGAGAAAATCAATTCTTCCAACTATTTTGGTGAAATTATGGAGTGGGTTGGCTTCGCCATTTTGGCTTGGTCGGTGGCGGGTGCCGTATTTTTGCTGTGGACCTGCGCGAACATCATTCCACGTTCCAAGGCCGTTTATGCCAAATATGAGCAACTCTTTGGGGAAGATTTCACCAAGTTGAAACGATACAAAGTCTTTCCGTACATTTATTAATATTATAGGAACTCGAAGTCTATGCAATCGCTTAACAAAGAGGTACTTCGACTTTCCATTCCCAGTATTTTAGCCAATATTACCATCCCGCTGGTGGGCATGGTGGATGTGGCTATCGTCGGTCATGTGGCCAATGCTACGGCCATTGGCGGCGTCGCGATTGGCACAATGTTGTTCGACCTGCTGTACTGGAACTTCGGCTTTTTGCGCATCGGCACAAGTGGTCTGACGGCGCAGGCGTTCGGACGTAGGGATATGCGGGAGTCGGTGGGCATTTTCGCCCAAACGTCTGCCATCGCGCTGGCGTCGGCTTTGCTGATATGGGCGGTGCAGTGGCTGTTTCTATTGTTGGTGATGTCGTTCGTGCCCTGCTCTCCCGAAGTGGCGGTTTTTGCGCGACAGTACTTTTTCATCCGCATCTGGGCGGCTCCGGCCACGTTGATGTTGATGGTTTTCAAGGGATGGTTCATCGGAATGCAGAATACGGTGGCCCCGATGATTTGCGATATTGTGGTCAACGTGGTGAATATGGTGGCCAGTTATGTGCTGGCGGTCGGCACGCCGTTGGGCATGATGGGCGTGGCATACGGCACACTCATCGCGCAGTATGTCGGACTGTTGGTGGCAATTGTTTTGATGTGGGCGAAATATGGCCGGCTTTTGGGCGAATTTCTGCCGCAAATCGCCTTGTTCAAGGGCATCCGCAAGGTGTTCCGTCTTTCGGGTGACCTCTTTGTCCGCTCGCTCTGCTTTATGGTTATCTACGTGGGTTTCACATCGTTAGCATCCAAATACGGAGACGACCAATTAGCGGTCAGCGCCATCATGATGAAACTGTTTATGCTGTTTTCCTATTTTGTGGATGGCTTTGCGTACGCTGGCGAGGCACTTACGGGGCGTTTCATCGGCGAAAAGGATGGGGGCCAGCTGAATCATGCGGTCCAGATTCTGTTTTTGTGGACGTTGGGCGTCGGCTTGATTTTCACGGTGGTTTATGCGGCGGCAGGGGAGTGGTCGGTGCGGCTGATGACGTCCGACGAAAGTGTGATTGTGGCGGCGCGTCCGTTTTTGCCGTGGCTGGTAGCCATGCCGTTGGTCAGTTGTCTGGCCTTCATGTGGGATGGCATTTTCATTGGCGCGACGGCGGGGAAATCGGTGCGTAACTGCATGATTTGGGCGGCTGTGGCATTCGTCGCCGGCTATTTGTGCTGCTTCGGCTGGTGCGGCGTACAAGCACTCTACATCGGCTATTTCGCCCATCTTTTAGCACGTGTCGTCTATCTCTCGGCAGCATGGAAAAAGACGCGCGAACTGTACTGGAAGTGATATGTTATCAAACAAAAAGCATAAAATCATTACGCCGTTAGCCCTGGATTCAAGTCGTTTTGTGTCTTTATTTTCACAATGTAACAATGTCATTTTATTATGCGTAATAATATGATTTAATTTTTGAAAAATGTCAAAAAAGAAAAAATTGTGGATAATATTGTTGATTGTGGCCGGCATATTGTTAATCGGAGTTATAGTTCTTTATTGTATGGTTCCCACGTTGATAAAAAACTATTTGAATCGCAAGATTGAAAGCGTGGAAACCGAGCGAAATGTCACCCTTTCAATGGGTGATATGGAGGTGACGGGTTTCTCTATTTTTGGTGATATTGATTTGTCTATCAAAGATTTACATGTTAAAGACAATCGTTCGGAAGTGGAATTTGCCACTGCTGACGAAGTGAGCGTGGATGTGAAGGCCTGGCGCGGTTTCAGAGTGGTGAAGGATGTGCGGAAAATCGAACTTAAAACCTTGAATCTGAACGTGCTGAAACATGGTGACACCACCAATTACGCTTTTCTGAAAGTGCATAAGGACAAGAAGAAATCGTCATCTTACAATGAGCGCGTCGCCCGACTTTTGGATAAGCTGGCGCGCACCTGCCCCGATGAAATGGAGTGTGCCAAGGTGAATATCCGTACCGATATTGAACATGTGGTTAATACGTATGCTTTTGATAATCTGCAAATTGACGATGGTAAGTTGTCGGGGAAATTCACTGTTCTGCCCGGCGAGGCGAAGTCGTCGGAGTGGCGCATCTCTGGCGTTTTGGATAACAAGAACAAGGATTATTTTGGCGAAATCGCGTTAGCGGATCCTAAGGCCGAAGTCAGCAGTATTCCGCTCGGCACCGACGACGACGGTGAAAACGTGCAGTTTAGGAAGGCGTCCGGGCATCTCAAATTGGTGGATGAAACCCATAAGCAGCTCCGAATGGAACTCTCCGGTGATATTAGCGAACTGCAAGTGTATCACCACTTTATCGCCACTCAGCCGGTCGTGATCGAACATACGAACGCCAAATTGAACCTTACCTTCACCGACAAGCGCATACAGGTGGATTCCACGTCATCGCTCTGTCTCAACCAGGCGGTTGTTCATCCTTTCGTTATTTATGAAAAAAGCAAAGGCAAGAAGAAACATGTTGTCTTTAAGATAGATGAGAAGAAGGTGGATGCGCAGAAGCTCTTTGCGTCGCTGCCGGAAGGCCTGTTCGACGTGGTTCCGCACCTCTCCGTCAGAGGCAACCTCGACCTGCATTTCCTTTTCGATTGTGATTTCGCGCAGTTGGATAGTCTCAAGTTCGATTTCGACATCCGCAGTCGTGACCATTCGTTCCGTATTGTAGAAGGCGGTGAGTACATTAACCGCTTTAACGATTCGTTTGAGTATGTCTTTTACGAAAACGGAGACACGTCGCGCACCGCTTGGATTGGTCCCGAAAATCCCTATTTCTGTAATTTTTCGCAAGTTCCGAATTACTTGGTGAAATCCATTCTTGCCAGCGAGGATGCCGGCTTTTTCGGGCATCGCGGCTTTATCAAGTCGTCCATCCAAAGCGCGTTGATTTCGAATATGAAGTCGGGCAAATTGCGCCGCGGCGGCAGCACCATCTCGCAACAGTTGGTGAAAAACCTCTTCCTGAATCGTAAAAAAGTGTTTTCCAGAAAGATAGAGGAGATGCTGTTGGTTTGGATGATTGAGGATTACCGAATGCTGACGAAGGAGCGCATGTTCGAAATCTACGTCAACATTGCCGAATGGGGACCGGGGATTATCGGTATCGGCGAGGCCAGCGAGTTCTATTTCGGGAAGCGTCCGTCGGAGCTGACGTTTGGTGAAAGTCTTTATCTGGCCACCCTGATTCGTGCGCCGAAGCACTACCGCTCCACGGTGAATGCCGACGGCAGCGTAAGCGACAACAAACGCGCCGAACTTGAGGCCACCTCCGCCCGTATGGTCGAACGCGGCATCATCACCGACGCCGACTTGCAGAACTTCGATGCGAACGTCGTTATTCGTATGCCCGCCGAGTAGGTATTGATTTTTTCAATTCCGCCATAAGTTTTTTCTATCAACATTCTCATTTTCGTATTGTTATTCGGATAAGATTCCAAAAATGACAATATGAAGACCATCTCCTTTTTGAAAAGAATGACCGCTAAGGATACCGTCGCCGGGTATTTGTTGATGTCGTGTGCGGGACTTTCACTGCTGTTGGCAAACCTTTCTGGCACCTCCGGGTGGAGCGGATTCTGGCAGCGTACCTTAGCGAATCATTCTATTGTCGATTGGATTAACGATGGCCTTATGGCCGTGTTTTTCCTATTGGTCGGTTTGGAACTGAAACAGGAGGTGATGTTCGGGCAACTCAAAGATAAAAGGCAGTCGCTTTTGCCTGTGATGGCGGCTTTGGGCGGTATGCTTATTCCTGCATTATTCTATATTTCAACTACATACGGAACGGGCTTGGAACACGGCTTCGGCATTCCGATGTCCACCGACATCGCCTTTGTCATTACGCTGTTGGCGCTGTTGGGACCGCGTGTGCCTGTTTCGTTGAAGATTTTCCTCACGGCGTTGGCCGTAATCGACGATATCGGCGCGGTGGTGGTGATTGCCATTTTCTATACTTCCACCATCAGTGCCTTCTATATATTTGCCACCGTGATGCTATTCGCTTTCCTGCTTTGGCTGAATTGGTATGTGCAAGTCCGAAAACTCTCTGTCTATCTGGTTATTGGAATTTTCCTGTGGTTTTGTGTGCTGCAGTCGGGCATTCACGCCAGCGTGTCGGGAATCCTGTTGGCGCTCACCATCCCGATTTTGGATGGCGCTCCGTCAAGTCCGGCACGTCGATTACAGCACCGGCTCCACGTGCCCGTCTATTTCCTGATTCTGCCGCTGTTTGTCTTGGCCAACACCGCCATCACGATTACAGGCATGAAGGGGGGCGGACTTCTTTCGCAGCTGCATGTTGTCGGCATTTGCACCGGACTGATATTGGGAAAGGGGATAGGCATCACGCTTGGCGCTGTTTTCTCGGTAGGATTCGGTTGGTCGGTCCTACCCGCCGACCTGCGGTGGCGTCACATCATCGGTGGCGCCCTGTTGGGCGGCATCGGCTTCACGATGGCGATTTTCATCGCCACCTTGGCCTTCGATTCTGCGCAACTCGTTGACAGCGCGAAACTCGCTATCCTCGCCAGTTCCTGCGTTGCTGCCATCGCGGGCAGTCTTGTGCTGACAATAAAACCCAAATAATAACCCCTAAATTTTATTATTATGTTTAATGGATTTCTTTTTCATCATTTGTCATGGTACACCATCTTGATGTGGTGTCTGGTGACGTTAGGCCTCATCTTGGTCAATGAATTGACGCGCAGAAAAAAGTGGATCGCGGTGCTCTTTTTTATCATCCTGCCGATTGTGCTGCCGTTTGTTTTGTGGCTGCCATATACGGCGACGCCTGGCACCGGCGCAAGCACGGGAACATGGTTTCACTGGGTAAAGGTCTATTCCGCGCTGGCTGGCTGTATCGGTTTTATGCTCATTCGTTATAATGAGAGGTTGGCTAAAAACAAGTGGGCGTTGATGTTCCCGCCACTCATTTTGTCGCTCAACATTTTGGAGGCCTGCATCCGTGATTTTCAGGTTTATGGCCTGCACGCCACCGGTCAGGTGATTGACGGCGTAGTGATGATTTCCGGACCGTGGAACATTATGAACGGTATCGCGGGACTGTTGAACATCGTAGCGATTTCCGGCTGGATGGGCATTCGCATTAGCAAGGGGCGTAGTCGCGATATGTTGTGGCCCGATATGATGTGGTTTTGGATTATCGCCTACGACTTGTGGAATTTTGCGTATGTATATAACTGTGTGTCAGATCATTCCTTCTATGCTGGCGCGGCACTGCTGGTGGCTTGTACCATTCCGGCATTCTTTATCCGTCGCGGTGCCTGGTTGCAGCATCGTGCGCACACGCTGGCCTTGTGGATGATGTTCACGATGAGTGTCCCGATGTTTGTTGATAGCCCGACCTTCGGCGTGCCCGCCTCGCATAACCCGAAAGCGTTGTTTGTCGTCAGCTTTATTGCACTGTTAGCTAATATTTTAGTGGTATGCTACCACTTCTATCGCATCGCCCGCAACAAAAAGAACCCGCTGACGGAGGAAGTGTATGTGAAGTAGGATTGATTTTAGATTTCATACCTAAAAAAAAGAGGGTTGGCGGTGTATTCTGCCAACCCTCTGCTGTATTGTGCGTTGTCGCTTAGTTTTTCACGATTCGCTTCACAACTTTACCCTTGTCGCTTTCGATGGCGACGAAGTAGATGCCGTCGGCGTAGGTCTCCATCTCAATCTGTACGGTTTGTTTGTCGTTGAGGAAACTGCGGATGACGCGGCCGCTCATATCGTAGAGCGTGATGCGTTCGTGTCCGCTCAAACCAGAGATGGTGACGTGGTGCTGCGTCGGGTTCGGGAAGCAGCGAATAGCGCTTTCCATATTCTCCTGAATGCCGATGTTGGTGGTGTCGGTAACGGTGAGGTGAAGCGTGATGACGCTGTCGCAACCGAGTGTGGTGTGGTACATGAAGTGGTAGTTACCGCTTTGCGTGCCAGCGCCGAAAGTAGTGTCGCAAGTGCTGTAGTAATAGGGGAGTTGTGCGGCGGAGATGGTGAGGTTTTCGGTTTCGTAGTATGCCGGGAAAAGTGTGAGATAGAGTGTGACCACACTGTCGCAGCTGCCCGGAATCGGGAAGGTCTGCGTGTAGGTGCCAGAATTTGAGTAGGTAGTGCCGTTCCAATCGTAGTAGTTGCAGGTTTCAATGGTGAAGGAGGTGTGGGTAGCACAGTTGGTAGTGGTAAATACGCGGGTGCCGGACCACGGTGAGTGCTCATCGCTGCGGGTGGCGCGGACACGCCAGTAGTAAGTGGTGTAGGGATCAAAACCAGTGATGATTACGCTGGCTTCGGTGAGGTGGAGCGTGGTGCAGCTGGTGAAATAAACATCCTGACCGTACTGT
>JAKSMF010000096.1 GCA_024400775.1 Bacteroidales bacterium
GCATCCGGGAATAGCCCGGAACGGTCTGGGCGACTGCTTCAAAAACGGGACCAAATTCGGCACCGTCGGGCCACCACTGCCCGGCATGCAGGTGAAAATCGCCGATGATGGCGAAATCCTCACCCGGGGCGCCTGCGTCACCAAAGGTTATTACAACGCCCCCGAACTCACCGCCGAAGCCATCGACGAAGATGGATGGTTCCACACCGGCGACATGGGACAGTTTGAACCCGAAGGACAACTCAAAATCACCGGCCGCAAAAAGGAGATGTTCAAAACCGCTTTTGGCAAATATATCGTTCCCACACATGTGGAAAGCAAATTTGCGGAAAACTCGCTTATTGACAACATCATGGTGGTGGGCGAAAACAAGAAGTTCGCTGCCGCACTCATCGTACCCAACTTTGCCGACCTGCGTTCATGGTGCGCAAAAAAAGAGATTGCATACACCACGAATGAAGAGATGATTCGCCACCCCGAAGTTCTCAAAAAATACAAGAAGATTGCCGACCAATGCAATGCGCAACTTGGTGAGACAGAGCGCGTAATGAAGTTCGCGCTCATCGACTACGAATGGGGCGTCAGCACCGGCGAACTCACACCGACCTTGAAACTGAAACGGCGGTTCATTGCCGAAAAATACGCTGAAAAAATCGAATCCCTATTCGAATAACGCGACACCCGTTCCACATCTTTCTTATCGTTATAGTATCCTTGGTTTCAACTTTAATATTGGAAAATGGGAATATTTTCCGATAAGGATAATTATGGGAATAAAATTGTTTTGCAATTATTAAACATATTTAAAAAAAATGTATCTTTGCAAATTGATTTTGTAATTTGTTTTTTTGGACCTAATAAAAATTATCCCAATGAAAAAAATCGCTCTTTTGGCCATCGGCCTTTTATTGTGCGGACAAATTTTTGCACAGGAAGATAATTCCACCCGTATTCCGACTGTTGATCTGAAAACGTTGGAAGGTGAAACATTCAGCACGAAACAGATGTACACGGGCGACCATCCGTTCATCGTCAGCTTGTGGGCGACGTGGTGCATGCCCTGCCGCGAAGAACTCGATGCCATCTCTTTGGTTTATGAAGATTGGGTTGAAGAATTCGGCGTGACCCTCTATGCCGTTTCCATCGACGACAGCCGTTCTGCTTCCAAAGTAGCTCCCTTCGTTCGCGCTAAAGGCTGGGACTACGTCGTTTTGCAGGATGTCAACTCCGACTTCAAACGCGCACTCAACGTCGTTGACGTTCCGTTCCTTTGCATTTTCGACAAGAACGGCAACATGGTTTGGTCCCATACTTCTTACGCTTCCGGCGGTGAAGAAGAGGTTTACGAAATTCTGAAAAGCTTACAGTAATTCAACATTAATTGATAGGCAGTCGTAACGGCTGTCTTTTTTTATTTTCTGATTTTCAATAATTTATGAAATTTCAAAGTAGATTTTTAATCCTCGCAATGGTTGTCCTGATTGCCAGCGGTCCGTTGTTTGGCCAATCGAAATGGGGGCACATCAGCGGGGATTTCGGTTTCAACGGCATGTATTACATTCCCGATTCCACCATCGGGGCGAAAGAGGTGAAAGAGAAAGTCCGCGCCAACACATGGCTAAACCTCAATTATACCAACGGCGGATTTACCGCTGGCGTACGCTATGAATTTTACAGCTATCCGCTGATTGACTTCGAAGACATCGGCTACAAAGGGCAAGGCCTGACCAACTATTTTTTGGACTATAAAAACGACTTTATCCAAGTCACCGCAGGTACGTTTTACGAGCAGTTCGGCAACGGCTTTACGCTGCGTGCTTACGAAGACCGACAGCTCGGTATCGACAATAGTTTGTTGGGCGCCCGCATCAAAGTAACGCCCTACAAAGGCATTACCATCAAAGGCGTTTGGGGCATCGAGAGAAAGAATTTCGACTTTGAATACACCAAACGCAAGGATTACGTACGCGGTTTGGATGCCGAACTTTCGTTTGGCGACATGTTGCCCAAACTTTCTGAAAAGGGCTTTACCCTTGCCGTCGGCGGCAGCTTCGTCAGCAAATTTGAGAAGAGCGAAAAAGACATGTTCATCTCCTATCCCGACATTCCGAACATGCCCGACAACATCCTATACGCCGACAAAATCCCGCAAAACATTGCCACTTGGGCCGCTCGTATCAACTTTGGTTACAAAGGTTTCCGATTGGAAAGCGAATTTGCGCACAAGAACAACGACCCGAACAACACCAACGGTTACATTTACAAAACCGGCAACTCCTTCTTGGTTACCGCATCATATTCTATGAAGGGTTTTGGTGTTGAGGCCTCGTTCATCCGTTCCGACAACATGGACTTTCGTTCGCAGCGCGACATTTCCGCATCCACTCCCCTGCTCGGCATCAACTACATCCCCGCCGTCAACCGTCAATACACTTACGCGCTGCTCGGCAACTACACCTACGCCAGCCAGCCCAACGGACAAATCGGGGTGCAGGCGCAAGTGAACTACAAGATTCCGAAAGGCACCAAGCTCGGTGGTAAATACGGTATCGACATCACCGTCAACTACGCACGTTTCCACGATGTGGAACAACAGATGGTGCCCGACGCGCTGGAACTCAACAATATGACCGGCACCGACGGTTATACCTCACGGTTCTTCAAATTCGGTGAAAATCTGCTTTACCAAGACTTCGGCATCGACTTCAGCCACCGTTTTAACAACAAAAGCTGGAAACTCGACCTCGCCTACAACTTCATCACTTACAACCTGACCATTCTTCAAGGCCATGCCAGCCCGCTGTTCCGCGGCCACAACGTCATGGGCAAAGTGACTTACAAGATCAACAACAAGCACGCCTTGAAGTTGGAAATCGACCATTTGTATGCGAAGGAAGACGACGGCAGCTGGCTGTACGGCCTTTTGGAATATTCCATCGCCCCGCACTGGTTCATCTCTGTAGCAGATCAGTGGAATTACGGCAACGAAGACAAAATGCACCGCACGCACTACTACAACATCGCGGCCGCATACGTCATCAAGACCACCCGTATTTCGCTCAACTTCGGCAAGACCAAAGAAGGCATCCTCTGCATCGGTGGTGTCTGCCGCAGTGTTCCCGCCTCCTACGGCGTCGGCTTGTCCGTTACCACATCTTTCTAACTGAAAACCATATAATTGGAATTTGACAACTCATCATCTCACAATCTCTCCTAATCCTATAATCTTTTAACCTTAAATATAACTTATGAAAAAAATATTCGCCGCACTTCTCATCATCGCTGCCTTTACCGCATGCGACAAAATTGAAGGCCCCTACCTTACTCCTGACAACAGCGTGAGTACGGACATCGTTTTCCCCGAACTCAACCCCAATGATGTATATCGCAAAGTGTTGATTGAAGAATATACCGGTCACCGCTGCACCAACTGTCCTGACGGGCATCGGGAGTTGGAGAATTTGCAAGGTCGCTATGGTGACACGCTAATTGCGATTGGCATTCATGCCGGCACATTTTCCGCCCCGACCTCAACGTTTCCCAACGACTTTCGCACCGAAGATGGCGCAACGCTTTACACTGACTATCAAGTTGCTACCATCGGTACGCCGGCGGGTGTTGTAGGACGTGCGCAATACAACAATGCATACGCGCTGAATATATCATCCTGGCAGCAGGCCATCGGCAACAACATGCAGCAGCCCTGCGTCGCCGCTGTTCAGGTCATCAACGTTTTTGACCCGAATAGCAAAATGCTGACTGCCCACACCAAGACCACACTACTCAACGGCTATAACGAGGAAGTTCAAATCGCGCTTTACATCATTGAAGACGACATCATCGGGCCTCAGAAAGACGGAGAGACCACCATCAGCGACTACGTTCACAAGCACGTGTTTCGCGGCTCTATGAACGGCACCTACGGTGTAGCGCTGAACGCGCCTGAAGAGGACGGAACCTTCCTCAAATCATATTCGATGGACTGCAGTCAGAATGGTTGGAACTGCGCTAACTGCAGTGTCGTAGCCGTATTGATGAACGCAGCGACCCACGAAGTCTTGCAAGTAGAACAGGTTCCCTTCTTCTAATGCGCAAGATAACGCAATTTACTATAATTCAATCAATTGTTGATTTTTCAAACCGAGTGACGCCACCTGGTTTCCAGGGGATGTCCATCGGTAAGGTGATGGTGTTTTTCAAAACGGCATTAGCGAAAGGCATCATTTTTCACCGTGCGGCAGCGATGACCTACCGTATGTTTTTCGCACTCATCCCGCTGCTCATGACGCTATTCGCGGCAATCTCTTTTCTTGGCGCGGATGTTCGCCTCACCATCTTAGACTTCATCCAATCCATAGTGCCTGAATATGTGTGGCCCGCCATCTCCAATATGATTACGGGGGTCGTCAACAACCAAAACGGAACGCTTCTCTCTTTCTCCCTACTCTTCAGTATCGGAACATTGGTTGCCTCCATCAACGCGAGTATCAACATTTTAAACACGACTTACTACAATATCGGGCGACGCAAATTCCCGCGTCAGCTGCGTGTGATTTCGATGCTCATCTTGATATGGTTCCTCATCATTTTGGCCGCAGTCGCCGTTTTCATTATCGCTTCCGCCTGTTTGAGCAACATTGACGAATACGTTTTCAAATCACCCAAGCTACTTTCCACCTGCATTGTTGTTGCCAAATGGTTACTACTGTATCTGTTGGTTTATCTTTTCATTTCCTCTTTTTACTATTTAGCACCGGCTTCGCACAAACACTTCAAATTCTTCTCCGTCGGTTCGACTTTCGCGACAATTTCTATGCTGCTCGTTCTCGCTGTAATGAATTTCTACTTTTCCAACTTCGGAAACTACAACGCGCTTTACGGCTCACTCGGCGCAGTTTTTGCCATCTTAATGTGGCTTTATTGGAATAACATTTTCATCCTCGTCGGCTACGACCTCAATGTTAGCATTGCCACCGCCAAACGCGCAGACATCCGTTCATCCATCCCACCAAAGAAAAAATGAGGTTCAAGTCATTAGCGATACTTCTGCTTTGTCTGTCGTTTTTTGCCACTTCCTGCCAAAAAACGGACAAAAAAAAATTATCTCAAACAGACTTTATCTATCTGGAAAACAATGTTTTCAAACTGCATGGAAAAACATTTTTCCCAGTGATGCTGAACTACATCCCGTCGTTTCAAGTAACGGAAAATGATGAGATGGTCGTTGCGCCCTGCATTGATTACGATTCCGTACAATTTGTGGAAGCACGTGGCAAAGAAGCTGTAAAACAGCAACTTGACGGGCATTTTCAGTTGATTTCAGAACTCGGGTTCAATACAATCAGAGTATGCTTCGACCGCTTGCAGCAAGACGAGGTCGGTTACTATTACGCAGCTGACGAACGGAAATTCAGAATCGGAAACGAGCAGGACGAAGCAAAGATTCTTAACGGCATTAACGAATTTGTTGCGACCGCCGCCGCGCACGGGCTAAAGGTGATGCCTTTGATAAAAGCGCCCGCACTTTCGCAGGAATTGGAGAATTTCACCACCAAATTATTGCGTTATTTTCAACAAAATCCGACCATTTTTGCCTACGATTTCATGAACGAGCCGCTATATTTCGATTGGGTGGAAAAGCGTGATAAAAAAGATGCGGTCAGCATCGTAAGTCATTGGCGGCAGTTGATGACGCAATATGCTCCGAATCAGCTCTTTACCATCGGATTTTCGGAGCCCATCGAAGTTTTTGAGTGGGATCCTTCCCTGCTTCCGGTAGATTTTGTGGAATTTCACACCTACCATCCGCTGCGCATTCCGAGCGAAATCTACTGGTATTCGCACTATGTCGGGAAGCCGTGGATAATTGGCGAAACCGGCCTGCCTGCCGACAACGACAGTATATCGTACGCCGAGCAAGCGGCATTTATGCAGGATGTTTATCAATTGGTGCGTGACGCCGGCGGCTGCGGTTTTGGTTGGTGGGATTTCCAAGAGGCCTCCGACACACACTTCGAAGCCCAATATACGGGACTGCTCAACCACGAAGGTCGCACGCAGACCGCCGATGGAAAATACACCATCATGGGCACACTCAAGCCCGCCGCCTTGTTGGTTAAGCCATTAGCCGACTACACTCCGAAAGCGCAAAAACGCCCGGTCAACTATTACAACATATTGGGATACAAAAACATACGTATCACTGGAACCATTCTCGACATGCGGACACACAAACCCATCGAAGGCGCCGTCATCCGCGGTTGGAACGAATGGTGGAGCGTGGGCATGAATACATTTTCCGATGAAAACGGACATTTCACGCTCTATGCTAACGACTTGTGCGTACATTTCGAGATTTCCGCGCCACGTTACGACAAAGTCAAATTCGACAAAAACGACATACATTTTACATCTCCGCACGGCGGGACATTCAACGTGAGCCAACTGTCCGACAGAGAACGCGAATACCATCAGATTTCCTTCCAGCCGTTTTTACGCAAAAAAGACCTTAACTGCAAGAGTTACAGTTCATTCAATTTCAAATCGGAAGAATTTTCCTCTTACGAATGGAGCGGCGACATGGGTACGATTCTGCTCATTCGGAATTAGCATGTAACACATTTCTTTTTAACGTTAAAAAAAATTATTAGTAATTACCAAATAAAACAACAATGAAAAATTTCTTCTCTCTTTTTTTAGCAATCACTCTGTGCAGCAGCATTTTTGCTCAAGGCACACAGCCCGCTGTTGAAGTCACGATTACGGATGTGACCACGGAAACCTTCAGCGCACACTTTGAACCCAACGCCGAATGCGCCAGCTACGCCTACCTCGCCATGTCGGACGCCGACATAGCACAATGGACCACAATGATGGGCATGACGGTTGACCAGCTGATTCCCATCTGGGGGATAACGACCTCTGGCCCAGACGATCACACCTTTGACCAAATGACACCGGGGTCCACCTATAAAATTCTGGTACTGCCTTACGACGCCAATAACACACCCTCCGATTACACCTACATCGAAGTCACCACTTTGTCAACCGGCGGCTCCGGGACTTCCGTTATCAACGTAGAAGTCAGCAATATAACCAGTTCTTCCGCATTGGTGACTTGCACGCCGAACGAAGAGACCGCACTGTTTTACGACGGCTTGGTAACCGTGGAATTGTATGATGAGATCGGGCAGGATTCCGCCTGCTCCATTTTGCGCGAAAATCTCCCCGAACCGCTGTACAGCACCGACAATTGGGAGTGGCAAGGACTGGAAAGCGGCATTGAATATTACGCCATCGCTTTCGGCCAAAACAGTGTTGCGCAGTGGGGCGACACCACCACGGTCCGTTTCCGCGTTTTGGACGATGAAGTCGGCATTTCCGAAAACACAGCCACACCCGTCGTCATCTATCCGACACTGAACGACGGCACCTTCCACATCGCGGGCCGCAACATCGCCGGCGGCACGGCGCAGATTTTCTCCACCAACGGCCAGCTGCTGAAGACGATGTCACTCACCAGCGACGATGCCACCATTGAAAGCGGGCTTCCGACAGGCACATACCTGTTGCGCGTTGTCGGCAGCGACGGCAGCGTCAAGAGCGGCAAAGTTCTGATTCAGAAATAATTGAGCATTTCAGATTTATGCAAAAAACCCTTTTCATAATCCTCTTGTTGTGCATTTCCGCACAAGTCGTTTTCTCACAAAATGCCAAAAATCACGTTTGGATTGAAACGCCAAGCGACACCAACAATCCGGCACGATATACCGACGACAACGCCATATATCGTGCCGGAAATTCATACGTCTTTGAATTTCAGTATTTTGATAAGAACGGTAATGAACGTTTTATACGCTACAAGCTCGTCCCATACATTAAACCTGAAATCCTTGACAACGACGACACCTCACAAACCACCTACTGGCTGCCGGATTTTGAGTTTGTAGATGCATTTGACAACGACTCCTGCATCAATCGGTACCGCGTGACCGTGCTTCCGTATAATAATAATGGGGGATTCGAGAAAGACTACAACCAAACCGTTGAAGAGATAAGTTACAGATTGAATGGAGAATATAAAACTTTAGAGTATTCGGGGATTGTTGAAAACACGCACAATATCTGGCTGCATCCGGCGCGAGATTTGCTTTTCCAGATTTTGGAACTTGCTCCGTTTCCCTACATTCAATTTCCCATACAGCGAAACAAAAAGTGGAATTGGGAGCTGACCATCGGCAGTCATTGGGCGGATGAGCGTTGGATGATGTGGGAAGGCAGCATCAAAAATCATTATCGTTATAAGATTACAGAAGTCGGGCGCATTATTGATACGCCGCTGGGCGAACTATACTGCACGGTGGTAGAATCCAGCGCTCAAAGCAGAATCGGGAAAACTTATTTAACCGCCTATTACAATGACGTTTACGGATTTGTAAAATACGACTACACCAACATCGACGGCTCAAGAATCGACATCAATCTGGTGGAATTTCAAGGGAAATAAAAAAACGATGTCACACAAATCTCATAAAATGCCATGAATTGTTTTGACACTA
>JAKSMF010000097.1 GCA_024400775.1 Bacteroidales bacterium
TATGCCTTTGTCGTGCTTAGGTCTTGGAGTATGATTTCCTTGGCATTCTCTTTATAAAAAAAGGTGTGTGTGTTGGTGGGCAAGCTGAAGCAGATCCAGAACGCAAGCAACATCAGGATGCCGCCAATCAATTGTCTGCCTTTATGGTCAACTCTGATTCTTTGATTAAAGCAATCAACAATAAGTTTGGTCGCTAAAGAAGATAGAACAAAGATTCCTATTGCCGGAATCCAAATGAATGGCTTATCCCAGCTTAATGACATGTGTAAAGATTCAACTGTCGCCCAGCAGCTTACCAACATGAATGCTGCAAAAGCAAAAATAGAGAAGATTTTTAAAAATTTACTGTTGTTCATAAATATTTGGTATTAAAATGTGTGAAATTTCTATTAACAAAAAACCGCAGGCTTTGCACTGCGGTTCAAGGTTCTGGACAACCTACACTACACAAGAAAGCCCACGGTAATTCCGTGAGCGTTTTCTTTCCTTTTGTAGTGTTTTTCGTTAACAGAATTGTCCAGATTCTGAACCAAAAAGAAAAGCCAAACGCTTTTATTATCAATAAATTATTATCAGATTCAGCATGAAGAAACGAGGAAGCCCTAATTAGAAATTTTTAGTGCGCTAAAATACGAAGTTTTTCAATGATTCAAACTATGCCTATCTGTTTTTTTTCAACAGGTTATTAACATTTATGCTGTTATAGGTCTGCGTTTTGCGCCTATTTCTGTCCGAACGGACTGACACGTATTTTCTGCTAGATATCAGTTGAGCCGTTTACCATAACTCGTTTTCTTTTTTTGCAGAACGCCTTTTGTCGGCTTTTTTTGTTCCAGCTAATCTCTGTGGCTCGTATTCCCCAGATTATTCTTATTTTTGCGAGTTGCTTTAATATTGTCTGATGAAAAAGTTGTTCCTTTCATTCCTACTGATATGTAGCGCTTTATTGGGTTTCGCACAGGCGGATTGCCCTGCTACGATGGCCGATTCCGACGGAAATGTCTATCGTACGCTCCGAATTGGCAGTCAATGCTGGATGGCCGAAAACATGCGCTCCACGCTCGCTCGAAACGGAAATCCCATCGCCCTCGGCAACGGCGCAAGTAATCAGCAGCCACTTCGCTATTGTCCGAACGGCCGGCTTCGCCACGTGGCCCGCTTCGGCTATCTCTACAATTGGCCGGCCGCGCTGTTGGTCTGCCCCAATGGCTGGCATCTGCCCTCCGATGCCGAATGGACCCAGCTGACCGATTTCGTCGGCAGTCAGTCGGGTTACTGCTGCGATTGCTGTACCGGTAAGTGTACGGCAAAGGCGTTCGCCGCCGCGGACGGCTGGAAGCGTTGTCCTGAGAAATGCACTATCGGCCATGCCCCGACAGAAAACAATGGCACTGGTTTTGGAGTACTCCCCGCAGGTGGCTTCTATGGTAGCGCGTACGGATATTTCGGTAAAGGCACTTTCCTGTGGAGCGCCACCGCATCCAACAACGACCGTGCTTACAAACGCTATTTCGATTACAATGCCGTCGAGGTGGGACGTACTGATTATTTCCAATATGGAGCCGGCGGCGTGCGCTGCGTAAAAGACTGACTCTATTCTTATTAGACTTATAGAATATTTTTTTCTTCCCATACTGGGCTTGTCGAAGTGCTGTCCAAGTATCTTATACGATCTTGGAAACTACTCATTTGGGCGGTCCGGCGGTGGCTTTTACTATCTTTTTTGTACTGATATTTGAGAATATCTAACTTGTTGATTGACAATATTAAATTTTAACAGTAATATTCGTGCCTTCTACCTTACGCAGCGCTTCAAGTAAAGAATCTGCATCGCGTTTCTGTACGCAGAAGTCGATGATGCAGTTTTCTTCGTATCGCTGCCCCATGATTTTGACGGTTTCGCGCTTGAGCAACTGCATCACCTTGTTCATCCCTAATGGCGGAAAGGTGATAGTGTAGTTTTCCTCCACAAACTTTTCAATGATGGTATTGTTCTCCAACGCATCCTTTGCAGCCGTTTTGTAGGCATTGATTAAACCGCTGACCCCCAGCTTGATACCGCCAAAATAGCGCACGACGATAATCAACGTGTCGGTAACATCCTTCGATAAGAGTTGTCCGTGAATGGGGCGACCGGCAGTTCCGGAAGGCTCACCGTCGTCGTTCAGACGATAGGCATCTTTGTTCGGTCCCAAAATGTAGGCGTAGCAATGGTGGCGTGCATCGTAATACTGTTTTTTCACATCCGACAGATGTTGCTTTACATCTTCCTCTGTGCGAACAGGATAAGCCAATGCGATGAATTTGCTGCCCTTCTCTTTGTAAAGTCCTTCCGAGGTTTTCGCAATGGTGTGATAGGTGAAGTCGAACATGCTATTTAGTGCTTTGAAGTATGAGGTTGCCAGTGCCGATGTTGTAACCTTCGCTCTTGAAGGTGATGGTGCCATCGGCATTGATGAGGAAAACAACGGGATAATTATCGCGAAAATATTGGTCGGTTGTGGCGATAATATTTTCAAACCACTGATTATCAATATCTTCAATCAATATGGATTGTTGCGGTAAACCCCAGCTTTTAAATTTGAAGTCGGGTGCGAGCTTGTCGGAAGGAATGGCGAAAACGATGGAACCGCCCCATTTTTCAAAGTCGGCTTTGAGCGTGGCAATGTCCTTCAGCAGGTGTTTTGTGGGTTCGCGCGTCGGGTCAATGAAGCAGACTAATGTTTGCTTGCCGGCCATTAAGTCGCTCACTTTTTTGCCCGTATTTTTCATCAAAAAGTTAGTCTGAATTTTTCCGTATGTCTTGTCTCTTTGAACCAAATCTCTGATTGTCAATTCTTTTTTTACCTCTTTGCCGGATTCGATATTGAAGAATTCCAAGCGTGAAAGCGTGGTGCCGTCGCTGTAGCGATTGCCGGTGGAGAGCATGTAATAGCCGGCGGGCAGCTCGAGCGAGAAGGGAAAGTTCGCCACGCGTGGATCGTTTTCAAAGTCGTAGGTGACGAAGTCCCCGTTTTCGAATTTTGCGATGGAGAAGTGCGTCCAGTAGGTTGGCTTAATTCCGCTATTTGCTTGATAATCAATTGTCAATGTTCCGCATTGAGTAGCTTGTGATTCGTAGAATTTCGTGCCGTAAAAATCTACGTAATTCCATTTCCCGTTTTCCCATACATATTTATAATCAGTAGCATTGTCGAGATAGGCCGGAATATCGAGCGCACGACAGCAGGCGATGGCGAAAATATCGCGTGAGTGACTGTCGGCGCGGCGCAATTCGTAAACGCCCATCGGCGAAATCGGACAGTTGTAGTAGTTGCCGTCGTTGTCCAAAACAATGTTTTCGCAAATCCATTTGTTGATGCTTTGCCATGATATATCGCCCTTCAATTCCGACATCATGTTTTTGCGTAGCCAGTTGCGCCACGGACGAATGCCCTCGTTGGAGATTCTGGGCGAAATAATACCTTTCAGGTAGGCCTCTTTTGGATAATTTTTAGAGACGTAATGCGTCAAATGCGTTTGGATGATTTCAGCGTATAAGTCTCGTAAGTCTTTGTCAGATAATGAAGTAATGAATTCGTATAAGAATAATCCATCTTCTTTTGTTCTGTTAAAATTCATTAATTTGATGACTTCGGCGTAGTTGCCTTCCGACTTTTTAAGAATCTCACCGATTTGTGCCGGTGTCAGGTTCTCATTTTGTACCAATGAGGCGTCTTTTTCTGTCTTAAACGTTGATATATAGGCGTTTCGCACGGAGTCTTCGTATTGCAGGCGGCGGGCGTTGGCTGCGGTTTTTTCAGGCGAGGCGGTCACGATGTCGTGCTTTTCCGCGGGCGGCACAATGGTCAGCTCTTCCACATATTCTTGGCCAGGCGTGCGGTCGAGCGTCAGCGTTAGCGAACCGGTTTGGCGCACGTCCATCTTTTGGTATCCGTACTGCTCGCCGAGCGAAGCCCAGATAAGTAGGTCGCCATAGCCCGTAGTGATGGAAGCGTGGCCTTGTGCGTCGGTTTTCTGCGCCGCAATCGGGTAATATTCAGCGTAATTGTAGAGTTTGAACTTGACGGTCGCGTCCTGTACGGGCTTGCCGGCTCTGTCCAAAACGGTAATGGTGATTTTGCGCGTGTCGGTGTAGTTGGGCAGCATATTGACGCGGGAAAAAAGGTCGGTTTTGTGTGTAACCTCTTCTGTACCAGTATATTTTCCAAAACAGTTGGAATGTACCATCATCGTGCGGGTGGAAGGGATGGCGAACCAGCCCATATTAAGTTCGGGGTCGGGTTCGCAGGCTCCGAGGAAGTACCATTGGCCGTCAACCCACACTTCAACCCAGGCGTGGTTGTCGTCGGTGTGTGCCCAACGCGGCGTGTAGCACTGGCGTGCGGGAATCCCCACGGCACGCAATGCCGTCACCGTGAAGGTGGATTCCTCACCGCAACGGCCCAACGCGGTTTTCACCGTGGCAAGTGGGGAAGAGGTACGCCCGTCGCTGGGACGGTAAGCAGCCTTTTCGTGACACCAATGGTTCACTTCGAGCGCCGCTTCGTACATCGACAAACCAGCCAAACGCGGCTTCAACTCTTCGTAAAATACCTCACGCGCATTGTCAAGGTTTTCATTATTAACACGATACACTAAAACATAGTGACGGAAAATGTCTTCTGGAATGGTTTTGCCCCAAGCAAAATGGTCGCGGGCTTCCAACGCTTTCCGCGTCTGCATCAAGAAAAATTCACCATCATAGTCTGCCAGATCGCTGAGCGGCATATAGGCAAACAGGAATTGGAGCGCCTCCGATTCTTCCGTCGTAATGTCTTCATTCTCAAATATTCGCATCAATGGCTCCAAACGTGCGTTGAGCATGTCCATGCGCTTGAGGTAGTCCTGCTTCACTTGTTCGCGCACTTCCGGATTCGTGATGAAATGTTGGGCTTTCAGACCACAAACGGCGCAAAGAAAGCACAAAATGATGGCAATTTTTTTCATAAAATATGATTTAAATTAGTCAACCAGACAGTCGTCCAGCGCTTTGGTGATGGCTTCTTTGTCCATTTTTTGACCGATGAAGACGATTTTCTGCATTCTGTCACCGTAGTCGTCGTCCCAGTCGCGGCGCAGATTGGGCTCGCGCGCCATCATTTCCGCCAGCTCGTTAGCCGGCATGGTGGCAAACCATAAACCTATATCCTTGAGTGATACCTGTTTACCCGCTTGTTCGAAAAGATAACATACGTCGTATTCGCTGTTGAAGTAGCAGATGCCCTTGGCGCGAATGACGCTCTTAGGCAAACGAGAAACGAACTCGTCGAATTTGCCGATGCTCATCGGTTGGCGACGGTAATAAACGAACGTGCCGATGCCATACTCTTCCACCTCACCGCCATCGTGGTCGTGATGATGGTGGTGATGGTGACCGTGCTCGTGTTCATGTTCGTGTTCATGCTCATGCTCGTGTTCATGCTCGTGTTCATGCTCATGTTCGTCATCGTCGTCTGGAATATCTTCGATGTGTTGAATCCAAGTGGCGGAAGTGGCTACTTTTTCAAAGTCGAACATGTTGGTGTTCAGTATTTTATCAAAATCCACTTCGCCATAGTCGCAGTCAATGATTTGCGCTTTGGGTTGGATGGCGCGGATGATTTGTCGGATGCGTTCCAGCTCGTTGGGCGCCACTTCGGAGGCCTTGTTCAACAGGATGATGTTGCAGAACTCGATTTGTTGGATGACCAGTTTTTCGAGGTCGTCGTCGCCAATATTCTCGCGGGTAAGGTCGTCGCCGCAGCCGAATTCGCTCTGCAGGCGTAGCGCGTCAACAACGGTGACGATGCAGTCGAGTTGCGGAATCCCGTCCTTGATGTATTGGGCGCCCATCTGCGGAATAGAACAGATAGTCTGCGCAATCGGTTCGGGTTCGCAAATGCCGCTGGCTTCGATGACAACGTAGTCGAAACACTTCATGCCGGCAAGTTCCTGAAGCTGTTTTACCAGGTCCATCTTCAGCGTACAGCAGATACAGCCATTTTGCAGGGCGACAAGGCTGTCATCGTTTTGACCGACGACACCACCCTTCTGGATGAGGTCGGCATCAATATTTACTTCACCGATGTCGTTGACAATCACAGCGAAACGAATGCCACGGCGGTTGGTGAGAATGCGGTTGACGAGCGTGGTTTTACCGCTGCCCAGATAACCCGTGAGCAGCAGGACGGGAATTTTAGGTACCATAATTCAATGTTTTTTAGAGTGCGCAAAATTACTTAATTTTTCGTAATTATCCACCGCAATCGAAGCGATTTCGGTAACCGGCTTCACCGCTCGAATTTAACACATACAACACCATCGAAAGTGATGTGCAAAGCAGCAAAGAACACAATTGTTGCAAAATTGGCAGAGGTCGTCTTCTATATGATAAATTTCTGTAATTTTGCCGTTGGATAACGTAACGATTTGTGTTTTGATATAAACTACTATATCCAAAAAACGTTATGTCCCATTAACAAACAATATGAATCAATGAAACGTGTATTTTTTGCAATTGCTGTAATGACAACCCTGCTGTCCGTTAAAGCCCAGGAAGATGTTGAAATTACGATTCGATATATATCATATTATGAAACAGAAAAACAATTGCAGCATCTGACCACGCTTGATCTCTACAATTCGGGAACAGACACACTTTGCCTCTGGATTGAAGATTCCTTAAAAGGGACGATGCCGATTGAAAATCTGATGATGAAGTATTTCTATGGACCGTCATACTATCAGAGCTTGGGAGCATGGATGAACGCATCCAATGTCTCATTTTCAGAATGCAAAATTGGGAGCACCTTTTTTAAGATGCTAAATCCTAACGAATCATTTTCGTTCGTTTTTATTGGAAATCAGGACAATACAGAATATGTCCAACAGTTTGCTGATAAACATCTGATGATTTATAGCGCAAAACCCCTTTTGCCCTATAATAAGCACAATTGTATTGAATATCCGCTGAAACAAATTGTTTTATCTTGTGAATAAGATGAGTTTTTTATTGAATCAGTATCATGTCAAAACAAAAAAAGCATCAGTTTCCTGATGCTTTTTTTTGTTTGATGCGGTGACTGTTTATTTCACGATGTTCATTTCTTCAATGAAGCGGTGAGCGCCGGCGAACTTGTCGATGACGAAAAGCACGTAGCGGATGTCAACGCAGATGCAGCGCTGCAATTCGGTGTCGAAGAAAATGTCGCTGCAGAGGGCTTCGATGTTGCCGTCGAAAGCGCAACCGATGAGTTCGCCATTTCCGTTCATAACGGGACTGCCGGAGTTGCCACCGGTAATGTCGTTGTTGGTGAGGAAGCAGACCGGAAGTTTGCCGTCCTTCATCGCATACTGACCAAAGTCTTTGTCAAGGATGAGTTTTTTGAGTTTCGGGTTGACGTCGAATTCGGGGTCGCCGGGGATTTCCTTTTCAAGGATGCCTTCAGCGGTGGTGTAGTGCAAGTACTGAACACCGTCTTTCGGGAAGTAGTCGCAAACGGTACCATAGGTGCAACGCATGGTGGAGTTAGCGTCCGGATACATTGCTTTGTCTTTCTGCATTTCCATCAAAGCGGCCATGTAGGTGCGGCGCGGAGTGGCGAGTTTGCTCTTGGAGCTCTGGTAGATGCCTTGATATTTGATGACGTTTGACAAAACAGCGCGGAAGTACATATACAGCGGGTCCGCGTTGAGTACCTTTTCTGACGGTTTGTCCAAATATTTGGCGAGGTTGTCGGCGTTGCCGAAGATGGATTTTTCAACGCAAGCTTTAGCGAAAGCATCGAAGTTGCCTTTGTATTTCTTAGCGATGAATTCGTAGATGTCGGCGGGACGGTATTCCACCGGCAGCTGCTGCCAGAGACGGAGGGTAGCGGCGATGACGTTCTGTTCGGTGAGAGCATCGGTGCCTTCCATATATTCTTTGTAAGCCTTGATGATTTCGTCCTTCTTGGCCTGGTCAACGCTTTCCGTGGGAATGCGGGGCAACTGATAGGGGACGAAGAGGAGTTTGGAGTTCATCAGGGTGAAGTTGCCATAGAAGAAGGCGCGCATTGCGGTGGCGTCGGTTTCTTCACAGGCCTTCTGGATCTTTTCGAACGGATTGCCATACAGCTCGTTACGTTTGTTGTCGGCATTAATCCATTTCAGAAGTTCGGCTTCTTGTTCGGCTTTCTTGTCGGCGATGCCGAGGTTGATCAAGCTGGCGTATTCACCTTTCTGGTTTTTCCAGGTGTTGGCCATGCTGGCATAGTCGGATGCGTAGTTGATGCGGACGATGTCGCGGGCGTTCATCTGGGCACGGATGACGGGCAGGATGACGTCGCAGGCTTCAATAATCGGTTTGTTCTGGCATTCCAGCAACTGACGGACTTCGTAGGAGGTCATGTAGCGCTGAGTGCTGCCGGGAACACCCCAAATCATGGCATAGTCGCCCTTTTCGATACCCTTCAGGCTGACGGGCAGCGAGTATTTGGGCTTCATCGGGACGTTGTTTTCAGAGTATTCGGCGGGAATGCCGTCTGGTGAC
>JAKSMF010000098.1 GCA_024400775.1 Bacteroidales bacterium
ATTGCCCGTTCCTATTATTACCAAAAGGATTACAAAAAGGCATTGGAAAACTTCAATGAGTTGGACGAGCGCAAAATCGAGCAGAAAGATTTGGCCGAATATTATTTCAAGAAAGGTTTTTGCCATCTGTATGCGGCGGAAAAGGGCAAGCCCAGCGACCGCGACGAAGCGATGACCGATGCCAAATACAACCTCCGCAAAGCCCGCACCTATGAAGGTCAGTACCAGCAAAAAGCTGTTTACTATCTCGCGCATTTGGAGTACAAAGACGGGCAGTATGAAGCGGCGCTTGCTGATTTTGAAGAGATTAAGGATGCGAAAGAGTATGCGAAGATTGTTCCTTCCTACATTCTGCAAATCAAGTTTTTGGAAGGCGACTACGAAGCGGTCGTCAACTCCGCTCCTGCCCTCGTTTCGCAAAGCAGCGACAAAGCCGAGCTCTACCGCATCATCGGTATTTCCTACTTCAACCTCGGGCAATACAGCAATGCCGCCGAATACTTCAACAAGTTGGAAAGCATGAGCCAGTCCAACAAAAACGGTTCCAATCCGATTGCCCGTCCCGACCACTACGCCATGGGCTTTACCTACTACAAAGTCAAAGATTACGCCGACGCGATTTCCCATTTGTCGCAGGTAACCGACACCACCGACGCGATGACGCAGAACGCATACTACGTCATTGCCGACTGTTTCTTGAAACAAGGCAAGCTCTCCGATGCCGCCAACTATTTCTATGAAGCACAGAAATTAGATTATTCAGCTGATATTCAAGAAGATGCTTTTTACAATTATGCAAAATTGCAATACGAAACCAGCACGGCGTTATCGCAGCAGAAAGCCATTTCCACCATTGAGGAGTACATCAAGCGCTATCCCTACACGACGCGTTCGCAGGAGATGAGTTCCTACCTTGCCTCCATTTACGCATCAACCAAGAACTACACGGCCGCCATCAAGGCGATTGAGCAGTTGGACAAGAACCACAAAAGTCCTGAAATCCTGCGTTCCTACCAGCGCTGCACGCACTTCCGCGCCATGGAACTTATAGCCGACAAAAAATACAAGGATGCGGTTAAGATGATCGACAAATCCTTGACGAGCCCGCTGGACGGCGAGCTTCACCGTTCCAACCTTTATTGGAAGGCGGAAGCTCTCTATCGTGCTGAAAGTTACAAAGAATCATACAATGCCTTCCTGCTGTATCAGAAAGCCGACCGCGTCAGCTCCGACGAAAACTATCCGCTGTCGCTCTACTCCTTCGGCTACGCCGCCCTCAAAACACAAAAATACAAAGAGGCGCAAAAATCCTTCGATAAATTCTTAACCTTCTGCAATACAGAAAAATACGAATCCTACCAACCCGATGTTTACGCCCGCATCGGCGACTGCTACTTTATGCAGAAAGACCTGAAGGCTGCAATCACCAATTATGCGAGATGCGAACAGTTGAAGGGCAACAACGCCGACTACGCGCTTTACCAACAGAGCGTTTGCTATGGTTATCAACAAAATACGGACAAAAAGGTGGAACTGTTGGAGAAATTCACGAAGTACTACAGCAAGTCACCCTACATTGATGATGTAGAATTTGAGTTGGCCGGCATCTATAACGCACAAGGTCAATACACGCTCGCCATCAACTCCTACAACAACTTCATTCGCAAATATCCCAAGAGCACATACGTTCCAAAGGCATACAACCGTTTGGCCCAGGCCTACCAAAATGCGGGGCAGACCGAAAAGTCCATCGAGACCTTCAAATATGTGGTGGACAAGTACCAGGGTTCGCAGGAGGCGAAAGACGCCATTTCCAACCTGCAGGACATCTACACCGAGATGGGCCGTCCGGGCGACTTCCTGGATTACGTCACTTCCAAAGGAAACATCACCATTTCAGCAGAACGCCAGGATTCAATCACTTACAAATCAGCAGAATCCAAATATAACAAAGGCGATTGCGACATGGCCATCAGCGGTTTCAACGACTATATTAAGAAATTCCCCAACGGCTTCTTTATTGCCGAAGCATACGCCAAGCGCGCCGACTGCGAATACGGCAACCGCAGTTATGAAGATGCGTTAAGAGATTACATCTATCTGATTTCGAACTTCCGCACTTCAAGCAATGAAATCGCCCTGAAACGTGCCGCCACCATCCTCTTCAACCAGAAAGATTACGCGGGCGCACTGACCTATTTCAACGACCTGCTGGCAGCTTCCACAAGCGAAGCGAACACGTCGTACGCTTACAACGGCATCATGCGTTGCGCTTTCGAGCAGAACAACTACAAGGAAGCGTTGGAAGGTGCGAAGGGCTATATCGCCTCTCCGAAAGCCGATCCCGACCTTATGGATGACGCCCACCTGATTGCCGGCAAGTCATCCTTCGAACTGCGCGACTACAATGCGGCAAAGAAATACCTCAAACCGTTGGCACAAAGCAGCACCAACACCATATCGGCGGAAGCCGCATACTACTGCGCGCTGTCAGAATTCAAGAAAGGCGACTACAGCGCATGCGAAAAGGAAATCACGACGATTATCGAAGCGCGCTACACGTCAGCATATTGGATTGCCAACACCTTCATTCTGTATGGTGACTACTACAAAGCTATCGGCAACACCTTCCAGGCACGCCACACCTACCAGAGCATTGTGGATAATTACGATGGCGAAGACCTGAGAGAGGTGGCACGCCAGCGCATCGCGGCACTCGAACCGACAGCGCCGGCCTCCTCCCCCACTCCATCGACCTCATTCGAGGATGACGACGTTAACGCCGAAGACTAACCCATAAAACAAAATGGCAGTGAAAAAATATATAGTAACGGGAATCCTGCTTATCGCCGCCACCTGTTTGCACGCGCAACTGGATACGGCCTACTTCAAATTGGAATACAACCCGAAAATCAAGGATTTCAATAAAATCAATCAGGCGCCGAACACCACCGACACCGTCACCGACAAGGTGAAATTCGACTACTACATCACGCCGCAGCGCTTCGACGCCACCTTCACCCCGACACCCATCGCCTACAGCAAGGTGTCACCCGACATTCAGGAAGTGCTTTACCGCAACTATCTCAAAGTCGGCTTCGGCTACCCTGTAACGCCGTTGCTCGACTTCTGCTTCCACAACTTACAGAGCGACAAGAAGAATCCCAACTCCTTCGGTGTCAACGTACACCACTTCTCCTCCTGGGGGCCGAACATCGGGAAAACGCTGAAACAGTATGCTGACTTCCCGACCTCCGACACACGCGTTCACTTGAACTTCAAGCACTTCTTCAAGCATCAGACTTTATACAGCGCGCTCAACTACAACCACGAAGCCGCACGCCTCTATGGTTTCAAAAAAGCAGCCGATATCGAATACAACAAGGATTCTCTCAAAAACAACTTCCACCACCTGAATGCCATGATCGGCATCGCCTCCAACTACGTTTTGGAAGAAAAGAAGCTGAAACAGGACGTCCGCCTCAATTACGACTTCCTTTACACCAACTGGAAGGATATGGAAAACCACCTCGGTTTGCAGTCATTCTTCGCCTACGACGCACGTTGGACCAAAATCAGCGGCAGCCAGCTCTATCGCGCCAACATCAATTTTGACTATTATAATAATAAGTGGTACGAATTAGACAGGAGCAAGAACGCCTTCCTATTCAATCCTGAAGTTTATGCTCATTTTACCATTAAAGAATACCACATTTTGGTCGGTGTCGGCGGAATCGTGAATGCCTACGGAGGCACAGTGGGCGGCACGGCCTACCCGATTGCAGAATTACAGTTGGGCATTATTCCCTCAATATTAAGCATTTATGCCGGTGTCAACGGTGACTGCAAATACAACTCACTGCAAGACCTGTTGTATGAAAACCCGTTCGTCAAGCCCGGTTTGGGCAGAAACAAGTTCACCACCAATTACATTAATATTTATGGTGGCGTAAAAGGCAATTTAGTGAAGAAGTTAAATTACAATATTTCAGCGCATTACAGTTACTCCAGAGATTTGGCCTTCTTCATTATCGACACCAACAGCGTGTTGAAGAACCAGTTCGACGTTAAATACTATGACGGCAACGTACTGAATGTCAACTTAAACCTTGATTACGAAATCCTGAGCAATCTGCGTATCGCCTTCGACGCCAACTACTGGCTTTACGCGCTGAAGGATAAAGCGCCCGCATTGCACAAACCGATGTTGGAATTTCGCTTCGACGGCCAATACA
Organism: Bacteroidales bacterium; assembly: GCA_024400775.1. Classification (GTDB taxonomy): domain Bacteria; phylum Bacteroidota; class Bacteroidia; order Bacteroidales; family WCHB1-69; genus UBA1756. Next base: position 4,236 of record JAKSMF010000098.1, read on the forward strand.
CCTTGAAAGAAAAATTCATCTTCGACCTCAACTTCAACCTCGGCTTCGGTCGTAAAGGTCTGGGACTGAACGAAGAAACCGGCTACTGGGAAATCGTCAAAATGAAACCCATCCTTGACTTCGGCCTCGGCTTTGAATACCTCATCAACAGCCACTTCTCCGCTTTCGCCACCATCAACAACCTCGCCTGCCAGTATTACTCCAAATATTACGACTTCAAAGCATTCGGTATCAACGCTTTGGTCGGCGTGAAATACTGCTTCGGAAACGAAAGCATTAGGAAGAAGAGATGAGAGATGAGAGATGAGAAACGAGAAACGAGAAATGAGAAACGAGAAATGAGAAACGAGAGATTCTAAGGTCTAAAAAACATTCTATTTATAAATTAAAATCAAAACATTATGAATCCTAAATCAATGATCAGAGTAAGAATGAGCGCAGGTGATGCTCATTATGGTGGAAACCTTGTTGACGGCGCACACATGCTGGGTATTTTCGGTGATGTGGCAACGGAACTGTTAATCATCCAAGATGGTGATGAAGGTCTGTTCTGCGCATACGACAATGTGGAGTTTCTTGCTCCAGTACACGCTGGCGACTTCATCGAAGCCGTTGGTGAAATCACCCACGTAGGCAACACCAGCCGTAAGATGGTCTTTGAAGCACGCAAAGTCATCACCCCGAGAACCGACATTTCCGACTCTGCCGCCGACGTATTGGAAGAACCCATCGTCGTCTGCCGCGCTTCCGGCACCTGCGTTACTCCGAAAAACTGCCAACGCAAAAACAAATAAGGGATATTCACCCTTAATCAAAAAGCACGGTAAAAGCCGTGCTTTTTTTATGTCCAATTTGGCAATAATATCGTATCTTTGCAGCCGCTTTCCGCAATGGGGCAGACCGTTTGTTTGGTCCATATTTTTGTTATAAAAAAGACGAACAAAACACATTATTCAAGCGTTTTTTGAAAATAAAATAGATAATTACAAACATAAAAACAGATATTATGAATTACGACGTCATCGTTATCGGGAGTGGTCCCGGAGGTTATGTGGCGGCCATCCGCGCCAGCCAGTATGGAATGAAAACTGCAGTGATTGAAGCCGGCGAAGTCGGTGGCATCTGCCTGAACTGGGGATGTATTCCGACCAAAGCGCTACTGAAATCCGCACAGGTCTATAACTACATCAAACATGCTGAAAACTATGGTGTTAAATTGAGCGAACCGGCAGAAGCCGACTTTGAAGCCATGGTCCGCCGCAGCCGCGGTGTCGCCGAAACCATGAGCAAGGGCGTGCAGTTTTTGCTGAAGAAAAACAACGTCGATGTCATCGAAGGTTTTGCCTCCCTTACCGCCGACCGCAAAGTCAGCGTTGACCTTGCCGACGGCAGCAAAGCGATTTACGAGGCGCCGCACATCATTCTGGCTACGGGAGCCCACTCCAAAGAGCTTCCGCATATCAAACAAGATGGCGAAAAAGTCATCGGTTACCGCATGGCACTCACCCTGCCCAAACTGCCCGAATCAATGGTGGTGATGGGCTCCGGCGCCATCGGCAGCGAGTTCGCACATTTCTACTCATCACTGGGAACGAAAGTTACCATCGTGGAATTTCTGCCCAACCTGGTTCCCGTCGAAGACGAAGAAATCTCAAAACAACTCGAACGCTGCTTCCGCAAAAACGGCGTGAAAGTGATGACCTCCTCCTCCGTCGAAAGCGTGGATACGGCCGGCGAAAAATGCAAAGTCACCGTTAAAGACGGCAAAGGCAAGATCACCGAAATCGAATGCGACGTGGTACTCTCCGCCGTCGGCGTCGTCACCAACATCGAAGGCATCGGCTTAGAAAAGCTGGGGATTCAGACTGAACGTGGCAAAGTGGTGGTTGACAAATACTACCGTACCTCCTGCGAAGGCGTATATGCCATCGGTGACATCGTCCCCGGCCCGGCACTCGCACACGTCGCCTCCCACGAAGCCGAAGTCTGCGTTGACGCCATCGCAGGCAAGAACCCCGTGCCCGTCGATTATTCCAACATCCCGGGATGCACCTACACCACTCCCGAAATCGCTTCTGTCGGCCTGACCGAGAAAAAGGCCCTCGAAGCCGGATACGAACTCCGCATCGGCAAATTCCCGTTCACCGCTTCCGGCAAAGCCACCGCTTCCGGCAGCCGCGACGGTATGATCAAAATCATCTTCGATAAGAAAACAGACGAGATCCTCGGTTGCCATATGATTGGCGAAAACGTTACCGAAATGGTTTCCGGCATCGTGATCGCACGCCAACAGCACGTCAAAGGCCCCGAACTCATCCACGCCGTACACCCGCATCCGACCCTCTCCGAAGCCATCATGGAAGCGGCTGCCGTGGCTTACGAAGAGTGCGTACACCTCTAATATGAAAACCAAAATCCACATCTGGGAACTCGACCAGGGCGGCTACCACCTGACCATCCATGGCAAACTGATGGGACAACCCGTTGTATTACTGATTGATACGGGTGCCAACCACAGCTGCTTCGACCGCAATTTCATCGCGCAACTGCACGAAGGCAACGAGGTGGTCACCGGCCGCGACGAAGTCAACGTCGGCATTGGCGGCAGCGACTTTGAAACGCTGATTGCCGAAGTGGAACAACTTAAAATCGGGCGCCTGACCTTTCCGAAAATGGAGGTCAGGCTCCTTGATTTACAAGCGGTGAACGACATGTACACCACCGTCGGCTTCTCCGAAATCCACGGAATCCTCGGCAGCGATTTACTTATGCGCTACCACGCCGTCATCGATTTCCAAAACCGACAACTAATCCTGAATAAAAATAGAACACGCCTACATTAACGACATGCCGACAGAAGAAATCCGCACCGACCACACCATTTTGGGTATCGACCCCGGCACCAACGTGATGGGATTCGCGGTGCTGAAAACGCACCTCCGCAACAGTGAAATCGTAACCCTGAACGTGGTCAAGATGAATCGTGCGGCGGACCAAAGTGCCAAATTGAAGCAGATTTACGAAAGCACATTAGAGTTAATAGAAACATATCATCCTGATACTCTGGCTATAGAAGAACCTTTTTACGGCAAAAACCCGCAGTCGATGCTGAAGTTAGGACGCGCGCAGGGCGTCGTCATCGGTGCGTGTCTGCACGCCGGGTTGGAAGTGTTCGAGTACCCGCCACGTCGCGTAAAGCAGGCCATCACGGGCAAAGGCGGCGCCTCGAAAGAGCAGGTGGCCGCCATGTTGCACCACATGTACGACTTCACGCCCGAAACCAACTATCTCGATGCCACCGATGCATTGGGCATCGCCGTCTGCCACCATCTGCAAAACCGCATCGACCTCGGTGCCGGCAGTCGAGCCAAAGCCAACAGCTGGGAGGCCTTCCTCACACTCAACCAAGACAGAATCATTAGAGGAAGTAGTAAGTAGGAAGTGTAGTTAATTATTGTATTGTCTTTTCAATTTTCAACTCTCATCTCTCAACTCTCAACTCTCATCTCACATCTCATAATTGGAACTAAAAGCGTGCTACAAAAAGAAAGAATTATTCCGTTTTTTTACAGTTTTGGGCAATAAAACGCCATAAAATGCGTTAAAAAACTTTATTGCTCAAAAAAAACAACAATATGAAGAAATTAGGAATACTGATACTCATTTGCTTAATTAGTAATTTCACAGTTTTCGCACAAAACAGCGACGATCGCGAAGAGCCTGATGCCAAAGCGATTGACACCTTAAATACCGCCGATAAATTCAAAAAAGTCATTCTTTTTGACGACTACACCTGGGAATATCTGGAGTTGGAGCGTCCCGACATTGACGAAGACGCGCTGATGGCCAACTGGGACAACGAAGTGATTCACGCCTATCGCGACATTGACGTTAGTGCGATGCCCGACAGCGTGCGCATCAACTTGGTGGATGAAACGCACACTTTCTGTATGCCTGTAAAGGGCTATGTAATATCAGGTTACGGCTGGCGCGGCAAGCGTCCGCACCGCGGCATCGACATTCCTTTGCGCACGGGCGACCCGGTACATTGCGCTTTCGACGGCATCGTACGTATTTCCGAAGGCACGAGTCGTACCGGTGGCTACGGGAACCTGGTGGTAGTGCGCCACGCCAACGGCTTGGAAACCTATTACGCCCACCTTTCCCAAATCAATGTCAAAGAGAATGAAATCGTTAGCGCGGGCGAAGTAATCGGTCTGGGCGGCAGCACCGGACACAGCACCGGGCCGCACCTCCACTTCGAAACCCGCTATATGGGCAAGGCTTTTGACCCCGA
>JAKSMF010000099.1 GCA_024400775.1 Bacteroidales bacterium
CAAAGCGCCCATTTATGTTTGTTGCTATCGCGTCAGTTATGAATATTATTTTAGCGTTAGGAGCGGTAGTTCTCCTCATCATCTTTTTGTGGATGGTTCCGGTCGGCTTGTGGTTCACGGCCTTGATTTCCGGCGTTCATGTTTCATTGATTCAGCTTATTCTGATGCGTTGGAGAAAAGTTCCGCCGGGAGTCATTGTGAATGCGATGATTACGGGCACGAAAGCCGGCATCCCGCTCAACCGCGATGAATTGGAGGCTCACTTTTTGGCAGGCGGTCATGTGAAGCCCGTCGTCAATGCGTTGGTTTCCGCAGGCAAGGCCAACATCCCGTTGGATTTCAAAGCCGCAGCCGCCATCGATTTGGCGGGCCGTAACGTTTTGGAAGCCATCCAAACATCTGTAAATCCGAAAGTTATCAATACACCTCCGGTTGCTGCGGTCGCTAAGGACGGTATTCAGTTGGTCGCAAAAGCGCGTGTGACCGTGCGTACCAACATCCGTCAGTTGGTGGGTGGCGCTGGCGAAGAAACGGTAATCGCCCGTGTCGGCGAAGGCATCGTTACCGCCATCGGTTCCGCCAACTCCTACAAATCGGTGCTGGAAAATCCTGATTCCATCTCTAAGGTTGTGTTAACCAAGGGTTTGGACTCTGGTACGGCCTTTGAAATCCTTTCTATCGACATCGCTGACATTGACGTTGGAAAGAACATCGGCGCTATGCTCCAGATGGACCAAGCGAATGCGGATAAGAATATTGCGCAAGCCAAGGCTGAGGAACGCCGTGTGATGGCTGTGGCTCAGGAACAGGAAATGAAGGCCAAGGCGCAAGAAGCCCGTGCCAAGGTGATTTTGGCCGAAGCCGAAGTGCCGCTCGCCCTCGCCGACGCTTTCCGCAACGGCAATCTCGGCGTGATGGATTATTACAAACTTGAAAACATCAAGGCAGACACGCAGATGCGCGGCTCCATCGGCAAAACGGTGAACCCGCAGCCCAGTCCGAAAAAATCAAACGAAAATAATTAATTATGAAAAAGCTATTCCTTTTATCGTTAATTGTTCTGATGTCTATTCCGGTTATGAAAGCACAAAACAAAATTGAAGATATTCCGTTGGCAGAACCGCAACGTACTGGCGGTATGCCGTTGTATGATGCTTTGAATCAGCGCGCTACACATCGTGAGTTCTCAGATGCCATGCTTGACGTCGCCCATCTGTCGAACTTGCTTTGGGCCGCCAACGGCATTAACCGTGAAGACGGCAAGCGTACGGCACCCTCCGCACGCAACTGTCAGGAAATCGACATTTACGTCTATACCGCCAAGGGCGTTTATCTGTACGTCCCGGAAAAGAATATGCTGAAGGCCGTCGTTGCCGGCGACTATCGTTCCGAATGCGCAATTCAGCCGTTCGCCGTTCAGTGCCCGGTGATTCTGGTTTTTGTCGCCAACTACGACAAAATGAAGGGCATGGATCAAGATGCGAAGGAATTTTACGGTGCTACCGACGGCGGTTATGTGAGCCAGAATGTCTATCTTTACTGTGCCGCCGAAAATTTGAATACCGTCGTGTTGGGCAGCATCCATCGCGATAAGATTCAGAAACTGCTCGGCTTTAACGGCAAGGCTATTCTCGGACAACCGGTCGGCTATACCAAGTAATTTTATTCAAATTATTGATAATGAATAAGATAATATCTTCTTTCTGCTTGTTTTTACTTCCCGTTTTGCTTTTGGGGCAAAATGAACATCCAGTCAAGTTCGACAAATCCGGTATCACGCATGAAGTGGTTGTAATTGATGCTTCCTATCAGAAAGACATGGTTTATACCAACGGTCAACCCAATGCGGCGTATTCACGTTTGAAGGATACGGTGAATTCCCTGGCGCAGCGTCACGACAAAATGATGCTGGTGCCGGTGGGCACGCTTCCAAACTTTCTGCCGTACCACAACAATCAGCGCGGACAGTTGTCTAACTTTTTGTTAGATATGATGATGGACACATGCCCGACGTTGTTTAAGAATGAGTTGCACGGGCAGCCGATTTCGTTTGCCATCCTCAATTTTGGAGGTATCCGTTCGCAATTGCCGTCGGGCGTGGTGACAAAACTTGACATTTACGACGTGCTTCCTTTTGACAATACGCCCGCCTTGGTGAGGATGAAGGGAAGTGAAGTGAGAAAAATTTTTGAGAATTTCGTAAAATTAGATTCGAAGAAAAACGAGAAATTTTTGAAAGAGGAGGCTTATTCGCGCCAAGTGGAGTTGACGTACGACAATTTCGTGCTGACGGATGTGAAAATCGCTGGCAAACCTTTGGATCCGGAGGCTTACTATTGGTTCGTCACGTTGGACTTCATCGCTTTGAATGGCGGGGATGCCATCCTGACTTCAAGCAATTACAGCCCGGACAAAGACGTGCATGCTTGTCCGACCTTGATGCGCTGGCTGTTGGAAGACTACATCCGAAACCATTATAATTAACAGAAATACAATCTAAAAGCGGTCGCTGCCAGTTCGTGGCGACCGCTTTTGTTATGAGACTCGCTGATGGCTGAAAGAAAGATTATAATTCGAGGTGCGAAGGTTAACAACCTGAAAAACGTAGATGTTGAAATACCGCAGGGAAAACTCGTAGTTGTTACGGGCTTGTCTGGTTCGGGCAAGTCGTCGTTGGCGTTCGACACGCTGTATGCCGAGGGCCAGCGCCGTTATGTGGAGAGTTTGAGCTCGTATGCCCGTCAGTTTATGGGGAAAATTTCCAAGCCCGATGTGGAGAGCATTCAGAACATTCCGCCCGCCATCGCCATCGAGCAGCGCGTGATTTCGCGCAACCCGCGTTCGACCGTGGGCACAGTGACGGAAATCTATGAGTACCTGAAATTACTGTACGCCCGCGTCGGCCATACGTTTTCGCCGATTAGCAACAAAGAGGTGAAGCGCGAAAACACAGCGGACGTTCTGAAATATATTGGCGCTTTGGCGGAAGAAGCCAAAGTCTATATCTTGGCCCCGGTGGTCATTCTTTCGGGCCGCACGCTGTCCGAACAGTTGGCCATTCTCCAGCAGGAAGGCTATAGCCGTTTGGTGTATAACAAGGAAATCGTTGATATTGACGACTTTCTGAAGGGAAGGAAGCACTCTACAGCCGTCGGACTTTATATCTTAATCGACCGTTTTCGTGCGGCGACATTTGCTGAAATGCGTGCCCGCATCGCTTCCTCCATTGAAACGGCGTTCAACGAAGGCAAAGGCAGCTGCGCGGTACAGGTGGAGGTCGGCGACAGCGTGAAACAGAAGGTATTTAACGATATGATGGAGATGGACGGCATCAAATTCGAAGAACCGTCGGTGAACCTTTTCAGTTTCAACAATCCGTTTGGCGCATGTCCGGCCTGTGGAGGCACGGGTATGGTGGAAGGAATTGATCCAGAGCTGGTTATTCCCAATCCGGGCTTGTCGGTTTTCGAAGGCGCTGTGGCGTGCTGGCACGGCGACAAGTTGAGCGAATGGAAAGATCAGTTCGTGAAGTTTGCGGTAAAACACAATTTCCCACCACATCGCGCCGTAGAAGACCTCTCCCCGGAAGAGTACGATTTGTTGTGGAACGGCAAAGCGGAGTGGAATGTCTATGGTATCCAGCAGTTTTTTCAATATGTTGAAACACAACGCTATAAGATTCAATATCGCGTTTTGTACAGCCGTTATCGCGGTCGCACAGGCTGCCCGGAATGCAAAGGACACCGTTTGCGCAAAGAGGCTGGCTATGTGTTGGTGAACGGAAAATCCATCAACGAACTGGTATCGATGCCGATATCCGAACTTTACGACTTCTTCAAAAAGTTCAAATTCGCCAACCGCAATGAAGAGAAAATCGCCAAAAATCTGTTGACGGAGCTGGTCAACCGCCTGACGTTTTTGTTGGATGTCGGGTTGGGCTATCTTACGTTGAATCGTGCTGCCCGCACGCTGTCGGGAGGCGAGTCGCAACGAATCAACCTGGCTGCTTCGTTGGGCAGTAGTCTGGTGGGCTCGCTCTATATTTTGGATGAACCGAGTATCGGTCTGCATCAGCGTGATACACAAAAACTTATCCGTGTGTTAAAACAGTTGCGCGACATCGGAAATACGGTTGTGGTGGTGGAGCATGACGAGGAAATCATCCGTGCCGCCGACTACATCATTGATATGGGGCCTGAAGCCGGCCGCTTGGGCGGCGAAATCGTGTATGCCGGTGATTTTGAGCAGCTAATGTCGAATGCGCAGACGCTTACTTCTGCCTACTTGCGTGGCATGGTTTCGCCGAATGCAGCTGGTACAATGCAGATTCCCATTCCGAAAAGCCGTCGCCGCTGGCGCAACTATATCGAAATCACAGGTGCCAAAGAACACAATCTGAAGAACATCGACGTTAAAATCCCGTTGGAAATCCTGACGGTGGTGACGGGCGTGAGCGGTTCGGGCAAGAGTACGCTGATTAAGGACATTTTGTATCCGGGTTTGTGTAAAAAGCTGGAAGACAGCTCAATACGTGTCGGTAAACACAAAAACATAGATGCCGACATGAACCATATTTCCGAAATCGTCATTGTGGATCAGAATCCGATTGGCAAAACGTCGCGTTCCAATCCGGCTTTGTACATCAAGGCGTACGACGATATTCGCGAACTTTTCGCATCGCAGCCGTTGGCGAAACAGCGCAACTACAAGGCTGGCTTTTTCTCTTTCAACAGTCCTGGCGGTCGGTGCGAAGAGTGCGAGGGTGAAGGCGTTATCCATGTCGGTATGCAGTTTATGGCGGATGTTGATATCGAGTGTTCCGAATGCCACGGCAAGCGCTTCAAAGATGAGATTTTGGAGGTGAAAATCGCTGGAAAGGACATTAACGATATTTTGGGAATGACTATCAATCAGGCGGTTGAGTACTTCGAGAGCATTCGTTCGGTGCATCGCACGGTGCCCAACATCATTTCTAAGTTGAAGTTCCTGCAGGATGTCGGCCTGGGTTATCTGAAGATGGGACAGCCGTCGCAGACGTTGTCGGGCGGTGAGTCGCAGCGTGTTAAGTTGGCGCTCTATTTGTCGCAGGGCGACCAAAAGCAGAACATGCTCTTCATTTTCGACGAGCCGACCACGGGTTTGCACTTCCATGATATAAATAAATTGTATAGCGCGTTCAACCAGTTGATTGAGCGTGGCAATTCCATTATTGTGATCGAACATAATCTGGAGGTGATAAAGTGCGCCGACTGGATTGTGGATTTAGGACCGGAAGGCGGCGAAGGCGGCGGCATGGTGGTTTGCGCGGGAACGCCCGAAGAGGTGGCCCAATGCAAACAGTCTTACACCGGTCAGGCATTGAGGGAAAAATTTACAAACGACAAATAACATACATTGGCTATGAATACTCGTGAATTGGCAAAAGAGACGCTCCGATTGGAAGCAGAAGCTGTTAGTAATTTGCAAAACTTTGTGAATCAGGAATTTGAAGATTGTGTAAACACCATTTTGGCCATGCGTGGACGATTGGTGGTGACGGGTATCGGCAAAAGCGCAATCATCGCACAGAAGATTGTAGCGACGATGAATTCCACCGGGACGCCGTCGGTATTTATGCACGCAGCCGACGCTATCCACGGCGATTTGGGCATCATCCAGCCTGATGACGTGGTGCTCTGCATCTCAAAAAGCGGCAATACCCCTGAAATTTCCGTGCTGATTCCGTTCTTGAAAATGAATGGAAATAAATTGATTGCCCTTGTTGGCAACGTGGATTCATTTTTGGCCAAAGAGTCTGATTACGTGTTGAATTGCACCGTGAAACAGGAGGCGTGCCCGAACAACCTGGCCCCGACCTGTAGTTCGACGGCGCAGTTGGCGATGGGCGATGCGCTGGCCAGTTGTCTGATTGCGTTGCGCGGTTTCACCTCCAAGGATTTCGCAAAATATCATCCGGGTGGGATTTTGGGTAAACGTCTGTATGTGAAGGTGGAAGACCTCTACAAGTTCAACGAGAAGCCGCAGGTGGCCCCCACGGATTCCATCCAGAAGGTTATTTTGGAAATCTCTGGCAAGTGCTTGGGTGTGACGGCTGTAGTAGAAGAGGGTAGGGTAGTGGGTGCGATCACCGATGGCGACTTGCGCCGTATGTTGCAGAAAAACAGCGATTTCGCCGGGCTCTCCGCTGCCGATGTCATGACGCGTACCCCGAAGACCATCGCTCCGCAGACGTTGGCGGTCGAAGCCCTTGATGTGATGCGTAAAAAACAGATTACCAATATTTTTGTCGTTGACAACGATACCTATCTCGGCGTCATCCACATTCACGACATCATTAAAGAGGGAATTTTTTAGAATTAGGAATTAGGTATCAATTATAATTATTGGTGTCCGATAAAATTTTTTCAGAATTTTCCCTTTTTGTCTTTTAATGACTTTTGATAAGTGCAATTAAGTCAAAGGATAATGAATTTCCGCCTTTCGGCGTGATAAAGGAATACGGAGGAAATTACGAGGAAATTGTAAGGAAATTATATTTTATCAATTAATATAAATTACTGAAAATAAGTAGTTTGATTTTGGAAAAACTCTCATCTCTCATCTCTCAACTCCAAAATCACTATTATCGGCACTTAAATCTACAAGACGAAGGGGCTTAGATTTTGAAAATTCTTTATCAGGTTTTGCCGAAAACATTTCCCTATTTTCAACTTTTATCGGACAGCAATAAGTTTCAATAAAAAAAGCAGTGACGGCCACTGCTTTTCTCTTTTTCCAGAAAGGGGAAAGGGAAACTGGAAAGGATGGTTTGAAGGTAGAGGTTACTCCGTTTTTTGTTCTACCCAGATGAGGTCGGAGGCGTTGTAGCCGCGCTCTTTGATTCTCTGCAACAAGAAGTTGAGGTCTTCTTCGGCCATAACGGGCGTACGGCTGAGAATCCAGAGGTACTTGTCGGTTTTGCTGCCTACAAGTGCGTAACGGTAGTCGTCGGCTAACTCCAAGACGTAGTAATCGCCGTAGAAGTTGAGGAAGAAGGCGACCTCGAGTTTGCCCGGCTCGTCGGCATTGGGGCGGCGGGCTTTGCCTTCCGACTGCTTGAACTCGCCATTGAGGGTGTGCTTGTAGCCGGAGTTGACCACCTTGATCATGCCGTCGTCGCGGTAGGAGTATTCGGCCGTGCTGCCCACCAGGTCTCGTTCGAACTTGTGGTCGAAGCGGGCGATTTCGTACCATTTTCCCAAATACCGGTCCAGGTCGAGCGAATCAACGGTGGTGGTGTCCAGTTTCGGATCCTTGTTGCAGGCGCATAATCCCATAACGCAGAATGCGCACATGAAAGATAAAAGTTTGGTTTTCATAAATGTGGGGTTTTAATTGGTTTATGCCATAGTAACATAGCAAATCTGCGTTTTGTTCAAAAAAATCCATTGGGAACGGATACCTGTCGTAAACATTTTTTTTGTATTTTTGCACGCTGATTTTAGTAAAATGAGATTACATAAGGAAGGTTTATTGCCCATTACGTTTACGGTTGCGTTTGTCGCCGCCTGCCTCGTGCCCTATTTCATGTTTGCGAATTTGCCGTTATGGGTTGATATTCTGGTAGTCGCATTTTTTGTTATTTTGCTGTTCACCATAGTTCGTTTCTTCCGTGTGCCCTTGCGCCACATCAACCACGTGGAAAACGGTGTGCTTTCGCCCGCCGACGGCACGGTGATTTCGATTGAGGAAACGACGGAACATGAGTATTTTAAGGACTCCCGCATCAAGATTTCCGTCTTTATGTCGGTTTATAACGTACACGTTAATTTTTACCCTGTTGATGGTGAAATTGAGTATGTCGCTTATCATCCGGGCAAATATTTTGTGGCCCATCTGCCGAAGTCGTCGCTTGACAACGAACATAACACAGTCGTTGTCCGCAAAAACGAACACGATGTCGTTTTGTTCCGTCAGATTGCGGGCTTCGTCGCTCGGCGCATCGTTTCCTATCCGGAGCCGGGTGATACGGTAAAGCAGGGGCAGGAGATGGGCATGATCCGTTTCGGCTCGCGCGTGGATGTCTTTCTGCCGCTGGATGCCGAGGTGAATGTCAAGGTGGGAGAAAAAGTCCGTACACAAAAGACCGTGCTGGCCTATTTCTAATTCCGGAGAAATGAAGCTGAGCATCGTCATCGTCAATTACAACGTAGAGCATTTTTTGGAACAGGCCTTGACTTCTGTTTATAAGGCCTTGAATAACATTGAAGCTGAGGTATTTGTGGTGGACAACAACTCCGCCGACCATTCGTTGGAGATGCTGGCGGAGAAGTTCCCGCAGGTGCGTGTCATGGCGAATAAGGAGAATGTGGGTTTCGCGCGCGCCAACAATCAGGCCATCCGCGAATCGACGGGCGAGTATGTGCTTCTGCTCAATCCCGATACGTTGGTGGAAGAAGATACATTCGAGAAGTGCCTTG